>CAXUDC010000025.1:0-18028 GCA_964249685.1 uncultured Acidobacteriaceae bacterium | reverse complement strand
AAAGTCCCACGCTTCCACCCAAGTACTTGATCAGAGACTCCCTAGCTTCGTCAGGGAGCAGTTTGTGCCTTGCGGTGCCTTCGCAGCGCGTCCAGGTGCAGGGCCAGCGCGATGACAGCGCCCGCGACCGTGCATCCCGCGCGCCGGTGCGCGATCTCCGGGCCGGGCATCAGGTTCAACGAGAGCAGGAAGACGATGTAGCTCGTGATGCAGAGCGTGAACAGGCCATAGTTGACCGCGTTTGTAGCGAAGCACCAGAACGCGAAAAAGACCACCAGCGCGCCGAGCGTCCACAGGCCCGGATGCGTGTGCCCGGCAATTAGCGTCGCGACATAAGCGCCCGCAAGCGTACCCAGCACGCGCAGCGAGCCGCGTACGGCGGTGTCGAAGAAGGCCGGCTTCTGCACCAGCAGCGCCGTCATCGGGATCCAGTAACCGGACTGCATGTGCAGGCGGCGGTAGAGCTCGGTGGCCAGCAGGACGGTCACGATCAAGCGTGCGGAGTAGAGGGCGGCGGCGCGGCGGTTGGGCGCGGGCAGTGCCTGCGGGATGTGGTGGTTGAGCTCGCGCAGCCGCCGCAGCAGCTCGCGACGCTGCTCGTAGAAGGTGCGATAGAGCGACCGTGGGATGGCCAGCAGGTCCTTGCGCAGCTCAGGCAGCAGGTGCAGGCCGGCGCTGGTGAACACGAGCTGCACCAGCCCACCGATGGCGATGAGCCCGGCACGCTGGAAGGAGAGCTTGGGCCCTTGCGGAAACGCGGATGCGACGAACAGCGACACCGCGGCCTGCTGTCCGACCCAGGCGAGCCCGGAGTGGCGAATCGTGAGCACGGCGTAGAGGGCAGAGGCGCAGGCCGACGCGATGAGGATGCCGTAGCTGCGATGACCGGCCAGCGTGCCCGCGAGCGTCGCGGACGACATGGCGAAGATGGCCGCGATCATGGGCCAGAGGCGCGAATCCGCGATGCGTTGGTTGGCACCGAAGCCGATGGTGAGCGCGCCGCCGGCGGCGACCAGCGCGCCGCCCGGATGGCCGAGCGCGATGCCCGTGAAGACGCACAACGCGACCGCCGCGGCGCTGACCAGGGGCAACTCCAGGTTCAGCTGCGTCCAGTTGAAGGTGTACAGGTCCGCGAGGAAGTGGCTTGGCGTTACGGTGCTGGCGCCGGAGACTGCGGGAAGGGAGGACACGGTTGGGTTAAGGATACCGCTTCGTTCCATTGCCTTTTAGGGGTAGCACAACTTTCAACGAAAGCAGATCCCTGCAGGATGAAAACAAAGGGCAAAGAACGCTTAGTTTTCATCCCGCAGGGATCTGCTTCTCCAGTAGTACAGCCCCAGGCAAATAGTTCTAGTTGCAGCCGCGCAGCACCAGCAGCCAGGCTAGCGACAGCACGATGGAGCCGGCGATGCCGAAGCCGACCAGCGAGCCTCTGCCGGAGGCGGCGGAGGTGGCGCGGCCGCGGCTGTTCTGCTTCGGGTCGAGCGGGTTGTAGCTGACGCGGAGGCGCTCGTTCTGGGCTATGGCGACGGGCGACTGGAACTCGTCCGAGTAGAGGATTCCGTGCGCGTAGTAGTCGAACGTGATGCGGAACTTGTCCTGCGTCTGGATGCCGAGGGTGAAGGTGTTCATGCGCGCGAACTGGAAGCGGCAGGTCGTGACGGTAGCTTCGGTTTCGATCCAGCCTGCGGGTGCCGGCGGGGTCATCGGCCCACGATCCAGGTGATTGCGACGACCACGCCGGCCACGGCCAGGAGCACGGTCAGGGTTCCAACAACGGCGCGCGCGAGCATCTGCTGCGGTGCGTAGTAGACCCGGCCGGGATGTACGGGGTTGTACTGCAGGATGGTCGTGTTGTGCTCGTGCAGCATTGCCTCCGGTTTGATGTAGCAGGCGCGCAGCATCGTGGCGTAAGGCTTCCCTTTGAAAGTCCAGCCAAAGGGCAGGAAGGTGATGAAGGCGTCGTAGGAGTGCAGGTCTGCGGGTACGTGGCGCGAGGTGGTGCTGACCTCGATTGCGGGCCAGCGGTCGCGCCCGGTCAGGTGTGCGAGCCGCGCCTCCACGCGCCACAGGAAGCCTTCGCCGACATAGGGTTTGGGGCTGTTCATGCGACGTTCTCCGTCAGGATGCGCGGGATCTGATGCTGCGCGAGGGCGGCGTTGGTTGCGGCGACGGTGCCGGGGCTCTCGCCGCGAGGAGGGATGTTGACGGGCCGCGTGGCGTCTTCGATGACGAAGGTTGCGAAGCCGAGCTTGCGGCCATCGATGGCGGAGAAGCGCACGCAGAAATCGTAGGCGAGCCCGCAGAGGAAGAGCCGCTTGAGCCCGCGTTCGCGCAGGTAGCCGGCGAGTCCGGTGGGCGTGGTGTGGTCGTTTTCGAGGAAGGCGGAGTAGCTGTCGATGTGCCGGCGAAAGCCCTTGCGCAGGATGAGCTCGGCGTGCGGCAGGTCGAGCGCCGGGTGCAGCGCGGCGCCGGGGGAGTGCTGCAGGCAGTGCTCGGGCCACAGCGTCTGCTCGCCGTAGGGCGCGGCGATGGTGTCGAACGGCTGCTTACCGTGCACGTTTGCGAACGAGATGTGTTGCGGCGGATGCCAGTCCTGGGTGAGCAGCACGTGGTCGAAGCGCTGCGCGAGCGCGTGGATGGGGGCGAGGACCTCGTCGCCGCGGTACACGGGGAGCGCGCCGCCGGGCATGAAGTCGGGCTGTACGTCGATGACGAGGAGCGCGTCGGTTTGCTGGTCGATCTGCATGGTTATGCCTATTTGATGACTTCGCGGACGAGCGGGTTGAGCACGGGTTTGTCCAGTGCGATCCGGTAGGTTTGCCGCAGCATCTCGTACGGCTCCGCGAGCAGGGCTTCTTCTTCGCTGAAGAGGGTCAGCAGTGGCTGGCCTGCCTTCACGCGGTCGCCAAGCTTCGCGTGGACTTCGATCCCCGCATGCGCGCTGACGGGGTCGCCGGGCTTTGCGCGTCCTGCGCCCAGCCGCTGCACGGCCCAGCCTACCTCGGTGCAGTCCATCGCGGCCAGATAGCCTGAAGTCTCCGCTAGCAGCTCCCGTCGCGCGCGTGGTTTGTGGAAGTCGGCAGGATTGGCTTCGCCTTCGAAGATGCCGATGTCGCCGCCCTGTTCCTGGACGATCTCCAGAAAGGCCTCGAACGCAGCGCCACAGGTCAGGATGTCGTCGGCTAAAAGCGCGCCTTGTTGCGGGCTTTTCGAGTGCCCGGCGAGGTATAGCATCCAGCCCGCCAACGTGTTCGTCAGCGCGATCAGGTCGGCCGACATGGGGTGCCGGTCCTGCTTCAGGATGTCGACGCACTCCTTGACCTCAAGGTAGTTGCCGGCGTAGCGGCCGAGCGGCTCATCCATCCGGGTCAGCAGCGCGACGGTCCTCGTGTCGGAGGCCTCGCCGGTTTCGACCATCAGCTTCGCCAGGTACTGCGCGTCGTCATACCGCTTCATGAAGGCGCCGGAACCGGTCTTGACGTCGAGCACAAGGCCGTTCAGGCTTTCAGCCAGCTTCTTGCTCATGATGCTGGCTGTGATCAGGTACGGCGACTCGACCGTGCCGGTGTGGTCGCGCAGGGCGTAGAGGATGCGGTCCGCGGGGACCAGGGTGGGGGTTTGCCCGATCATGGCCGCGCCGCACTGGCGCAGGACCTGCTCAAAACGCGTGAGCGAAAGCTGCGTGTCGAAGCCCGGAATAGTCTCAAGCTTGTCCAGAGTTCCGCCGGTGT
Organism: uncultured Acidobacteriaceae bacterium; assembly: GCA_964249685.1. Lineage (GTDB taxonomy): Bacteria > Acidobacteriota > Terriglobia > Terriglobales > Acidobacteriaceae > Edaphobacter. The sequence goes on along the minus strand of CAXUDC010000025.1, from coordinate 14,294 downwards.
GGCCGAGCGAACGCCCGCTGATCATGGGCACGCAGATACCGGGAACGCCTGCCTCGTTGGCGGAGGCGAGCCCTGCGGCGGCGAGGATCGGCGCGAGGAGGATCGAGGTCTTGTCGCCCACGCCGCCGGTGGAGTGCTTGTCGACCGTGTAGGTGTGGAGCGGGGTGGCGTCGAAGGTCTCGCCGGAGTAGCGTATGGCTGCCGTAAGCGCCGCGAGCTCCTGCGTGTTGAGTCCGCGCTGGAAGACAGCCATCAGGAAGGCTGCGATCTGTGCGTCCGTCACGAGCTGCCGCTCCGGCGTACGCTCGACGACCGCGCGGATAAAGGCCTGGATCTCCGCGTCCGCAAGCACGAGCCCGTCGCGCTTGTGCAGGATCACGTCGAGCGGGTGGATCATCATGCGGTCTCCAGCTTGAACGCGCCCGGCAGCAGCTCGGCGACCGTGCAGCTTGCCGTGCGGCCGCCCTCGCCCGGGAAGAAGACGAGCGCGTCCGCCGGCGCGAACTCCGCGATGGTCTGGCGGCAGCCTCCGCAGGGCTGACACGCGGTTGCGTTCAGGTTGTGTACGGCGACCGCACGCAGGCGGATGGCGGGGCCGAACTCTGCCACTGCCCGTGCGATGGCGGTCTGTTCCGCGCAGCAGGTCAGCCGGTAGGACGCGTTCTCGACATTGCACCCGGTGACGATCTGGCCGGACTCCAGCAGCACGGCCGCGCCCACGTAGAAACGGCTGTAGGGCGCGTAGGCCTGGTGCGCGGCGGCTTCGGCGTGGCGGGCCAATTCTGCGATCTGCTCCTGCGCGATGGCGAACGTAGACATATGTTCGCAGGGTAGAGCGTGCGTGCCGCCAACGCAAGCCGGGGCGGTGGCGAGACTGATGCTGCGGCGCATTCTAGACGATAGAAGAACCATGCCCCGCCCTGATTCCGAATACGTGCAACTTCTGGAGCATGTCACGATGCCCGCCTCAGGGGGGTCGGGTTTCCAGCGGGATACGCTGTTTGAAACTCGCCTCAGCTCGCTGTCGCGGCTTGCCGTCGCCGCCAATCTGGAAGGCCTGGTGACGGTGCTGCGCGAGGCCCAGCCGCAGCATCTGCAGCGTGCGGTGGCGGAGGCCAAGACCATCAACGAGACCAGCTTCTTTCGCGATGCGCAGCCGTTCGAAGCGCTGCGGACGCAGGTGCTGCCGCGGCTGATTGCAAGCCGCCGCGCGGAGCGGCGACTGCGCATCTGGAGCGCGGCCTGCTCAACCGGGCAGGAGGCCTACAGCCTGGCGCTGCTGCTGGTGCATGGCTTTTCCGAGCTCGCCGGCTGGGACGTCCAGATCGTCGGAACCGATCTTTCCGACCGCGCGATTGCGTCCGCGAGTCGCGGGCAGTATCGCCGGTGCGAAGTGGAACGCGGCCTGCCCGAGCCGTTGCTGGGCCAGTACTTCGACCGCGAGGGCGAGCTTTACCACGTGTGCGGGGAGGTGCGCGCGCTGTGCGTCTTCCGCGTCGTCGACCTGGGCGCGCCGTTGCCGGAGCTGCCGCTGTTCGACCTGATCCTGCTGCGCAATGTGTTGCTGTACCTGCCGCCCGGGGAGCGCAGCTGCGTGTTCGAGACGGCACACCGACTCCTGTCGCGGCGCGGCTTTTTGATGCTCGGCGACGCGGAAGAGGCGGAGGATTCCACGCAGCTGTTCGTGCCGGAATCCGGGCCGGAGTCCTACTTTTATCGCCCGGTGGTGATTGCTTAGGTGTATTGTTGAAGCCTCTCCGGCAGAGGCTTCACCCTACCGGAGACGGTTAGGGCCTACCCTATCTGACGAGATAGAGTAGTACGGCGATCCATCGCAGAGGCAGATGGATCGCAGGGTTGAAGCTCACATTTATACGGAATATGAGTTTCTCCTCCTTTCAACAGGAAATGACAGCCCCTGTTTGCGCAGGGGCCGTGTTGCGTTTGGCAACCTCGGTTTTGTCTCTGCTGAACCGCCCGCGCATCTCTGAATGCCTGCTGAAGCGCTCCGGCAAGCCTACCCGCATGTTGACCGCGTCGGAAGCCGGCGTGCGCTGCGGGCCGCAGAGCCGTTATGCTGGGGACGGCATGGCAAGGAAAAAAGCAGTCGCGAAGACCAGGGCGGAGCCGCAGGCAGTCGCCGTGAATGAGGCCGGCCTGCAGGCCGCGGGCGTCGGCACGGTGGCCGGGGCGGAGGCCGCGCTGGCGCTCTTCCACCCCGTCACGGCCGAGTGGTTTCGCCAGGTCTTCGACGGGCCGACGGCTCCGCAGATCGAGGGTTGGCCGGCCATCGCGCGGGACGAATCGACCCTGATCCTTGCGCCGACCGGCACCGGCAAGACGCTCACCGCATTCCTGTGGTGCCTGGACCGGCTGATGCTGCGCGCACCCGCGGGCGAGCAGGGAAGAGGTTGTCGCGTCGTCTACCTTTCGCCGCTCAAGGCGCTGGCGGCGGACGTGGAGCGGAACCTGCGCTCGCCGCTTGCGGGCATCGCCAACCTGGCGAAGAAGGAGGGCGTGGCGTTTCGCCAGCCCACCATCAGCGTGCGCACGGGAGACACCTCGCAGAAGGATCGCGCGTACTTCAACCGGCACGGCGCGGACATCCTCATCACCACGCCTGAGTCGCTCTACCTAATGCTGACCTCGAACGCGGGCGAGCAGCTGCGCACGGTCGAGACGGTGATCATCGACGAGATCCACGCGCTGGTACCGTCCAAGCGCGGGGCCCATATGGCGCTGTCGCTCGAGCGCCTGGAGGCACTGGTGGCGGCCTCGCGCCCGGGCGGAAGGCTGCAGCGCATCGGGCTCAGCGCCACCCAGCGGCCGCTTGAGGAAGTAGCGCGTTTCCTCGGAGGCGCCGACACTTTCGCTACGCAGAACCTCGCCGCGACCACAAACCTGCTCGTCGCCAACGTGGAAGGCGAGGTGCCCGCGGCGCTAATGGACGTGGCCCGCGACGAGGCCGAGACCAGCACGGGCGGCCCACGCTTTCGGCCGGTCACCATCGTCAACGCGGGCGCGCGCAAGGTGCTCGACCTGCGCGTGGAGGTGCCGGTTGAGGACATGGCCAAGCTCGGCGAGATCCAGGACATCCCCAGCGGGCCGGCCTCGCAAGGGCCCAAGCGCACGAGTATCTGGCAGAGTATTCACCCGCGGCTGCTCGAGATCATCCGCGAGCGCACTTCGACGCTCATCTTTGTCAACGCGCGGCGCGTGGCAGAGCGGCTCGCGGGCGCGCTGAACGATCTCGCCGGCGAGCCTATCGCGCGCGCGCACCACGGCTCGCTCGCGGCTGCTCAACGCAGCGAGATCGAAGAGCTGCTCAAGGCCGGGCGCATCCGCGCGCTGGTCTGCACGTCGTCGCTCGAGCTCGGCATCGACATGGGCGCGATCGACCTCGTCATCCAGATCGAAGCGCCGCCCTCGGTCGCGAGCGGCATGCAGCGCATCGGGCGCGCGGGGCACCAGGTGGGCATGCCGTCGAATGGCATCATCTTCCCAAAGTACCGCGCCGATCTGATCGCCTGCGCGGCCGTCACGCGCGCCATGCACGAGGGCCATGTCGAATCCACGCGCTTCCTGCGCAACCCGCTCGATGTGCTCGCGCAGCAGATGGTGGCGGTCATCGCGCACCCGCCGGGGCCACCGGTCGAGCCCGTGAAAAAGAAGCGCGGCAAGGTCGTCGAAGAGGAGCTGGAGGAAGCCGGCGGCATCTCCTACGCGGCGCTGCTCGGTCTCATCCGCTCCACCGCGAACTACGCCGCGCTAAGCCAGGGCGTCTTCGATGGCGTGCTTGATATGCTCGCCGGTCGCTACCCTTCGGACGAGTTCGCCGAGCTGCGTCCGCGCGTGACGTGGGACAGGACGACCAACTGGCTCACCCCACGCAAAGGCGTCAAAAAGATCGCCATTCTGAACAGCGGCACCATCCCCGACCGCGGGCTCTACGGCGTCTTCCTCGCGGGCACCGGCGGCAAGCCCGTGCGCGTCGGCGAGCTCGATGAAGAGATGGTCTTCGAGCAGCGCACCGGCGACACCTTCATTTTGGGCGCGTCGACGTGGCGCGTAGAAGAGATCACGCACGACCGCGTGCTCGTCTCGCCCGCGCCCGGCGACCCCGGCAAGATGCCCTTCTGGCACGGCGACCAGGCCGGGCGCCCGCTCGAGTTTGGCCGGCGCATCGGCGCGCTTATCCGCGGCCTGCGCGACATGCCGCGCTCAGTCGCCGTCACCACGCTCACGGCCGAGCACGACCTGGAGCCGCAGGCCGCCGAGAACGTCATGCGCTACCTCGCCGACCAGGAGATCGCCTCCACCGTCGTGCCCGACGACCGCAACCTCGTCGTCGAGCGCGTGCGCGACGAGCTCGGCGACTGGCGCGTCTGCGTGCTCACGCCCTTCGGCTCGAAGATCCACGCGCCCTGGGCCATGGCCGTCACCGCGCGCATTCGCGCCAACGGCGGGCCGGAGGTCGAGACCATGTGGAGCGAGGACGGCTTCGTGCTGCGCTTCCCCGAAACCGACGAGCCGCCCACGGTCGACCACATCCTGCTCGAGCCCGAAGAGGCCGCCGAGCTCGTCCTGCGCCAGCTTGGCTCCACGGCGCTTTTCGCCGCAAAGTTCCGCGAGTCCGCCAGCCGTGCCCTGCTGCTGCCCCGCCGCCGCGCCGATGGCCGCACGCCACTCTGGCAGCAGCGCAAACGCGCCTACGATCTGCTCTCCGTCGCCTCCCGCTACGCCAGCTTTCCCATCCTGCTCGAGGCCTACCGCGAGTGCCTGCGCGACGTCTTCGACATGCCAGCCTTGATGGAGATTCTTCGTTCCATCGGCAACCGCCAGCTCCGCGTCCACACGGTCGATTCGCGCACGCCGTCCCCCTTCGCATCCGCGCTGCTCTTCAGCTACGTCGCCAGCTACATCTACGATGGCGACGCCCCGCTGGCCGAGCGCCGCGCACAGGCGTTGTCGATCGACCAGGACCAGCTCCGCGAGCTGATGGGCGACGCGGACCTGCGTGAGCTGCTCGACCTCGGCGCGATCGAGGAGACCGAAGAGCAACTGCAATGCCTCGCCGAAACCTACAAGGCGCGCTCGATGGACGGCGTACACGATCTCCTTCTCAAGCTGGGCGACCTGCGCCGCGACGAGCTGCTGGCGCGCTGCGTTTCTCCCGAGATCGCCCTCACCGCGGAGCGCCTGCGCAAGAGTTTGAGAATCATCGAAGTATCGATCGCTGGCGAAAAACGATTGATCGCCGTGGAAGATGCAGGCCGCTATCGCGATGCTCTCGGCGTGCCTCTGCCTCCCGGCCTGCCCACCGCGTTCCAGGTCGCGGTGCCGGATGCCGCGCTCGACCTGCTGCGCCGCTTCGGCCGCACGCACGGCCCCTTCGTCACGGCGGAAGTCGCCAAGCGCTTCGGCCTCGCGACCGAAAGCGCGGAGGCCATCCTCAACCGCCTGGTGCAGTCCGGCCGCATCGTCGAAGGCGGCTTCCGCCCGGGCGGCCAGCATCGCGAGTGGTGCGATCACGAGGTCCTGCGCACGATCCGGCGCAAGTCCCTCGCGCGCCTGCGCAAGGAAGTCGAGCCGGTCGAGCAGGCCACGCTCGCCCGCCTGTTCACGCGTTGGCAGGGGGTCGTGCAGCCGCGCCGCGGGCTCGACGCGCTGCTCGACGTGATCGAAAATCTGCAGGGCGCGCCCATCCCCGCGTCCATCCTCGAGTCCGAGGTCCTGCCCGCGCGCCTGCTCGGCTACAAATCCGCCGATCTCGACACCCTCATCGCTGCCGGCGAAGTCGTCTGGTGCGGGCTCGAAGCGATCGGTGAGAAGGACGGCCGCATCGCGCTCTACCTGTCCGAAAAACTACCCATCCTCTGGCCCGTAACCAAGTCTCTCCCTGCCACCAAGCCGGGTGCCCCAGTCCAAAGTCTCGCACCTGAGACCTGGGATTCCGCCACCATCACTCCAAGCCCCACCACCGAGCGCGAAAACAACATCCTCAAGTACCTCCGCGAGCGTGGCGCCAGCTTCTTCCAGGACCTCCACGACGGCACCGGCGGCGGCTACCCCGGCGAGACGCTCGAGTCCATCTGGAACCTCGTCTGGCGCGGCCTGCTGTCAAACGACGCCCTGCACGCGCTCCGAGCCTACGGCGACCGGAGCACCAACGACAGAAAGAACGCCAAGCCGCAGCGCCGCGTCCATGCCCAGACCGGCTTCCGCTCCCGCCGCACCACGCCCCCCACTGCCCAGGGCCGATGGTCGTTAAACGCGGTTGCGTTTGAGGCAGGGAGAAACGGAACTGAGTGGTCCCACGCCATCGCCCAGCAGCTCCTCGCGCGCTACGGCGTCGTCTTCCGCGAAACGGCTCACGCCGAAGGCCTGCCCGGCGGCTTCTCCGCCATCTACGACGTCATGAAGGCGCTCGAGGAGTCCGGCCGCGTGCGCCGTGGCTACTTCGCCGCCGATCTCGGCGCGACGCAGTTCGCCATGCCCGCCGCCGTCGACCTCCTGCGCAGCCTGCGCGTGCGCCACGATGGCGATAAATCCGAGATGCTCATGCTCGCTGCCACCGACCCCGCCAATCCCTACGGTTCGCTGCTCAAGTGGCCCGCCGGCGGCGATGCCACGTCCTCGCTCCAGCGCAGCGTGGGCGCGCGCGTCATCCTATGCGATGGTTCGCTGATCGCCTACCTGCGCCGCGCCAATCCCAACGTGCAAGTCTTCCTCCCCGAAGAAGAGCCCGCGCGCACGCAGTCCGCCAAGGCGCTCGCCGAGTTCCTCGTCGCCGAGGCCCAGCGCGCCGGCGGCATGCTCCTCACCAGTCTCAACGGCATCGCAGTGCACGAGCATCCCCTGGCCCGCGTCTTCCTCGACGCCGGCTTCGTCGCCGCGCCCATGGGCTTCAACGTCCGGCGCGTGCTGCCGCATCTGCCGGTCGCCGCCACAGCCTGAATTAGAGTGAAAGGTGATCATGACCAGCAGAGAGGACACCTGGCGAGCGAGTTGGATGGCACGGCTGAGCGGCGGCCTCGGCTTGCTCGTCCTGCTGCTGGGCGTCACCGTTCTGGTGGGCTGGGCTACGGGCAGCGCGGCCCTGGTTACGGTCGTGTCCGGCCACGCCAGCATGAAGGTCAACACCGCGTTGTGCTTCGTGTTCTGCGGCCTGGCGCTGCTGCTGCGCATACGCCTGGGCACGCGAGCGCAGGCAGCGATCCGCGGCCTCGCGCTGACCGCCGGCCTCATCGCCGGGCTCACCCTTATCGAGGCCGTCGGCAAGCTCTCGTTCGGCATGGATGAGCTCCTGGTCCGAGACACGCTCTCCCCCGTCTATCCCGGCCGCATGGCCTACATCACCGCAATCAGTTTCGTCCTCGCCGCCGTGGCGCTGGGCTTTGCGGACCACTCCAGCCGCTGGGTGCGACGCCTGGCCACGGGAGCCAACCTGCTGCTTGCCGCCGCGGCCTACTCGAGCATCGTGGCCTTCCTGTTTGGCGTTTCAGTGTTCTACGGCGGCGAGCTCCGCGTCGGCTACGTCACCATGGCGGTGCATACCGGCGTCGGCTTTGTGCTGCTTGCGCTGGGCTTACTGGCGGCGGACACACGCTCGCAACTGTCGCTGCTGCTGCGCCGACCTGAGGCCGGCAGCACGCTCCTGCGCCGGCTTGTGCTGCCCATGATCCTGCTGCCGGTCGTGCTCGGCTGGCTCTACCTTTTACCCGCAATCGACTTTGGCGGCGCACGCTTCGGCATGGCGCTGCTCGCGATGACCTCCGCCGTCGCGGGCACCGTCGTGCTGGTCCTGCAGGCGCGCTTCCTGAACCGCGGTGAGGTCACGCGCCGGCGGACCGCCCACCTGCTCGAGGCCAGCGCCGCGGAGGTCGCCCGCAGCGAGCACGAGTTACGCGTCGTCACCGATCACCTCCCCGCGCTGATCTCCTATGTCGGCATGGACGGCCGCTTCCTGCGCGTCAACCGCACCTATGAGCTCTGGTACGAGCGGCCCGCGCGGGAGCTCCTCGGCCAGCGTGTCGTGGACCTGCTCGGCGAAGACTACTGGACCCGCACCGAGCCCTGGCGCGCGCGCGCCCACCGCGGCGAGACCGTCACCTTCGAGAGCATCTACCCGGTGCCGGCCGGCGACCGTCGCGTGCAGATCACCTACGCGCCCGACTGCGACGAGCACGGTAAGGTCCGCGGCCTGGCCACCATGATCATCGATATCGAGGAGCGCATGAAGGCGGAGGCCGCCCTGCGCCAGAGCGAGAAACTTGCCGTCGTCGGCCGCCTCGCGAGCTCCATCGCACATGAGATCAACAACCCGCTTGAGGCCGTGACGAACCTGCTTTATCTCAGCAGCCAGGAAGCTGCGGGCCAGGAAGCTCAAGCGGACCCCGGACCCCTGCCGCAGTACCTCGAGCTCGCCCAAGCCGAGCTCGCCCGCGTGACCCACATCGTCACCCAGACGCTGCGCTTCCATCGCCAGGCGACCTCACCCGTATGCTGTTCGATCGCGAGCCTGCTCGAGCCCGTGCTGGTCCTGCACGGCGGTCGCCTGCACGCCGCGGGCGTCTCGGTGGAGAAGTGTTTCGCTCCCCATGACCAAGTCGTCTGCCGCGACGGCGAGATCCGCCAGGTGCTCGCCAACCTGGTCGGCAACGCCATCGACGCCATGCCTCGCGGCGGGCGGCTCCTGCTCCGCACGCACTGCACAGGCGGCGGCGTCGTGGTCACGGTAGCGGACACAGGCTCGGGCGTCAGCGAGAAGACGCGCGCAACCCTCTTCCAACCCTTCCATACCACCAAGGGCGCCACCGGCAGCGGCCTCGGCCTGTGGGTCTCAAAAGAGATCATCGACCGCCACGGCGGACGCATCGCCCTGCGCAGCGTGGTCGGCCAGGGAACCGTCTTCCGTCTCTCGCTCCCCCATCTCTAGTCACCCAAGCCCGGGGTGCCCCATGATCACCGCGGGTTTCATCGCGGTTATCGTGGGGTTACTCTCTTCGCCGCACGTAGACAAAACACCAACCACAACCCATCAGATACCCTGAAACCATGTACAACCGGACCCTCTTCCTGTGTCTCTCCCTCGCCTGCGCGACGTCCTTCGCCCAGGGCCGCCTGCTGCTCGACGAAGCCGCCGCAAGAAAAAACCTCATCTCCGCCCCCGAGCCCACAGAGCCCGCCGGCCTGCACCTCTCGGGCAAGGTCGTCGTCCTCGTGGAGATCGCCCCGGACGGCCACGTTACCGCCGCCACCGCCGATTCCGGCAACTCAAAACTACGAGAGCCGGCGGTCGACGCCGTGAAAAAGTGGAGGTTCAAACCCTTCCAGTCGCACGGCGCCAGAACCACCGCCAGCACCAAGCTCACGCTCGAGTTTCCCCCCGCATCCGCATCGCCACACTCAGCCTCAACCCCACCCGCCGCAGAGCCCACCGCCGTGCCAAACGACCCAACCGCCCAGCAGTTTGCCGCGCTCGAAGACCAGTGCCGCACCCTCGTCGCCGCGCGCGCCGAGCCCGCCCAGGAGGCCGCCGCCTGCCGCGCCGCCGCCGACCTAGCCGGCCACCTCCAGGGCGACACCCGCTCCCTCGCGCAGCGTTCCTCCGCCGTCTACGCCGCCACCGCCCTCATGCGTACGGACGACCTCAAGGCCGCCGTAGCCTACGGCACCCGCGCCATCGCCGCCGCCGCCCAGGGCCACGACGACTCCGGCTCAAGCGCCGCCTACGCCGTCCGCGGCCAGGCAAACGCCTTCGCCGGCAACCTTCCCGCCGCGGACCGCGACCTGGCCCGGGCCGAGGACTTCGAGCGCAAGGCCCTCGCCGCCGCCGCCGGCAGCCAGCAGGAACCGGAGTCCCGCGCCGCCATGAAGAGCCTGCTCCTCTTCCACGCCCAGCTCCTCACCGCGCTCAAGCAGCCCGAAAAAGCCGCAGATAAATCCGCCGAGGCAGCCAAGCTGTAAATCGTTTATCCCTGGAGTCTCTTTCTTGAATCGTTTGCTCGCTGGTGTCCATTGGAGTACCATCCTCTTGTGCAAACCGTCGTCGAGCTGCCGGGTATCTCAAGGCTGCGGCAAGCCTGTTCACCGACGCGGAGCGCGAGGCAATCGTCGCCATGGTGGCAGGGAACCCACTCTGCGGAGACATGATGCCCGGCACCAACGGCCTGCGCAAGGTTCGCGTCCCGCGCGCAGGCATGGGCAAACGGGGTGGAGCCCGCGTGATCTACCTGGTACGGCGAGAGAATCGGCCTGTCTACCTCATCACCGCCTACGCGAAGGGTCCCAAAGAGAACTTGACCAGGCGAGAGCAGAACGATCTGGCGCGACTTGCCGACGAAGTGTTTAACAACTAAGGAGCGATAGATGAGCAAACTTTACTACGATCTGGTCGCGGGTCTAAAGGAGATCAAGGCCTACGAGGACGGCGAGCGCGAGGGTTACGTCGTGCATGTTCCGGCGGAGATCGATGTAGCCCGCATTCGCAAAGATCTGCAGATGACGCAGGCCGGCTTTTGCCGCACCTTTGGCTTCAGCCTGGATACGGTGAAGCACTGGGAGGGTGGCCGGCGAACGCCTGAGTCGGCGGCGCGCGCGTTCCTCACTGTCATTTCCAGGAACCCGAAGGCCGTTATCGAAGCGCTGCAAGCGACTCCAAAGAGCTGATCGGCCCGCATGTCGCAAAGGAGAACCGATGCCGGAAGGCGACACAATCTATCGTTCCGCCCGCGCCCTGCAGCGCGCGCTCGGCGGCAAGCTTTGCACCGGCTTCGAGACCGGCCTCGCCCCGCTCGCGCGCGTCAACGACGACGCCCCGCTCGCCGGCCGCATGATCGAAAAGGTCGAATCCCGCGGCAAGTGGCTGCTCGTGCATTTCTCGGGCGACCTCATCCTGGTCACGCACATGCTCATGTCTGGCAGCTGGCACCTGTACAAAACGGGTGAAAAGTGGTGGATGGGCCGCGACCGCATGCGCGCCGTGATCCGCACCGCGGACTGGCAGGCGGTCGCCTTCAACGTGCCCGTCGCGGAGTTCCACACCGCCCGCTCGCTCGAGCGCTACTCGCAGATCCCGAAGCTCGGCATCGACGCGCTCAGCGACGGCTACACGGTCGAAAAGGGCGTCGCCGCGCTCAAAGCCTACGGCGAGCAGCACCCCGCGGCCGAGATCGCCGTCGTGCTGCTCAACCAGCGCGTCATCGCCGGCCTGGGCAACGTGTACAAGAGCGAGGTCGCCTTCGCCGCCGCCGTCAACCCCTTCCGCGCCATGTCGACCCTCACCGATCGCGAGCTCGAAATCATGGCCGAGGTGAGCCAGAAGTGGCTCAAGGTCAACGTTCTCGATGGTGCCGGCGATGGCATCGTCACCTACTCGGGAAACCGCCGCACGACCGGCTCGAGCGACCGCGCCGAGCGCCTCTTCGTCTACGGCCGCCAGGGCCAGGAGTGCCGCCGCTGCGGCGCGCTCGTGCAGATGCGCAAGCAGGGCGAGCAGGCCCGTTCCACCTACTGGTGCGCTGGCTGCCAGCCCTGGATCCCGGCCACCGGCCAGGCCCCCGCCGAGCCCGTCGGCCGCATGGTCAAACTGGCCGGCCCGCGCCGCAAAGTAGGCTGCTAAGCAAGCTGCCTGGGCTCAACTTGATTGTCGTCCCGAATGGAATCTGCGTTTAGCCCGCAGCGCTTCAAGCCCCAATAAACCGCGCATAGATCGTCCGCGCCACCACCGCATCCGTCGTCCCCTGGATCAACGCGCGCCCATCCGGAAACACCGTCACCGTATGCTCCCCGCGCCGAAAACGCAGCAGAAGCGCATTCGACCGCAGCTCCTTAATCTCCCCCTGCCGCGCCAGGCTTTCATGCAGCAAACGCAGGTCCAGCGGCCGATGGTGCTCATGAATCTGCACCGAGTTCCGCCCACACAGCGTGATGTGCGGCCGCGCCACTCCGGCCAGGTGCGCGAACACTCGTCCCTGGCACACCCGGCAATCCGCCCGCGGCTTTCCGGTGCGAATCTCCGACCGCGTGTTCTCCCACAGGTCGTTCGAAAACAGCGTTCGCCGCATCAACTCCGGCTGCCCGCTTAGCAGCTTCAGCGCCTCCATCGCCTGCATCGACGCGGCCAGGTTCACCGCCGGCGCCAGGATTCCCGCCGTATCGCACGTCTCGACCGCCCCCGCCGGCGGAGCAGGGAACACGCACGCCAGGCACGCCGTCGGCTCGCCCACCGACCCCGCCGGCAGGATGTTCATCGTCGCCGCATACCCGCCGATCGCCGCCGCATAGATCCACGGCCTGCCCTGCTCGACCGCGTAATCGTTCATCAGGTAGCGCGTTTCGAAGTTATCCGTACAGTCCAGCAGCAGCTCGGCCCCGCCCAGCAGCGCGTGGATGTTGCCCGGCACCAGGTCCGCGATCACGGCCTCGACCTCCACCGCGGAGTTGAACTGCGCGATCTTCCTCCGCGCTGCCTCCGCTTTGGGCAGCGCCTCGCGCGCGTCGGCCTCGTCGAACAGGATCTGTCGTTGCAGGTTTGAATGTTCCACAAAATCGCGGTCGATCAGCGTCAGGTGCCTCACGCCCGCGCGCGCCAGCAGCGACGCCGTCGCCGCCCCGGTCGCGCCCACGCCCACAATCGCCACCCGCGCCTGCCCCAGCCGCGTCTGCCCCGCGCGCCCGATGCCCGCGAACAGTATCTGGCGGGAGTAGCGCTCGTCGTCTGCGGGTTCATTGGTCATGGAAACACTCACCCCAGTATAAGAGCTTGGTTCCGGGGTAAACGGCGCGGGAAGATTTTGCATTTGAGCGGTAAAATGGCAATACTGACGTAACCGGTGACGGTTCTGCCCCGCGCAGGCCGGCACATCGTTCGACTGGCAGCAGAGAGGGCCCGGAGTGTTTGGATTGAAGGATAGGCAGCTGAGGCGGGCACTCGCAAGGGAATCGGCTGGCGCGGGCGCACGGGCCTGCGTCGCCGGCGGTCTTCTCCTAGGCGCCTTGTCCGCGGTGGCTCAGGTCTCGACCGGCGTCCCGCAGGGCGCAAGTGCCGGCGCAACCTCCGCCACCAACCCCTCCGCCCAGGGCGTGACCGCGCCCGCGGCCGCGCAGGGTCAGGTCCCTCAAGCCTCCACCGGCACCGCGCCCAGCTCCACCGCCGGCGCAAGCCCGCAGGCCAATGTGGAAAAAGCCAAGGTCGAGCCCACCGTCCCCGCGCTCGCCGCAAACCTGGACCAGTATGCCGGCAAGACCGTGGAAGGGATCCGCTACGAGGGCGTCGACTTCGACAAAACCGACAAGCTCCTCGCCGAACTCAGCCAAAAGGCCGGCCAGCCCTTCGACCCCGACAAGGTCCGCCAGACCACCCGTCGCCTCTTCCAGACCGGCCGCTACCGCAACATCGCCGTACGCGTAGAACCGCAGGGCACGGGGCTCATGCTCATCTTCTCCGGTATCGCGCGCTTCTACGTCGGCCGCGTCCAGATCAACGGCATCCAGGAAGACCGCCTCACGTCGCTGGTCGAGTACGGCACCCAGCTCAATCCCGGCACGGCCTTCACCAACTCGCTCGTTACCACCGCCAACGGTCTCGTCAAGCAGGTGCTCGCGCAGGCCGGCTATTACGAGCCCACCATCGCCGTCAAAACCGACCGCGACGACGCCGGCCAGCAGGTCAACGTCACCTACACCATCGATGTCGGCGCACAGGCCCGCGTCGGCACCGTCACGCTCATCGGCAAGGACCCCGGCATCGATGAGAAGGAGTTCCGCAAGAAGGGCAAGCTCAAATCCAAGGTGCGCGTCGGCAGCGAAACCACCAGCACCGCGCTTGGCAACATGCGCGGCTTCTTCCAGAAAAAAGACCGCCTTGAAGCCACTGTCACCCTGCAGAAAAGCACCTACGACCCCGCCACCAAGAGCGTCAACTATGCCTTCAACGTCGACCAAGGCCCGGTCGTGCTGGTCAAGACCGAGGGCTACAAGTTCTCGAAGTCGCGCCTGCACCTGCTCGTCCCGGTCTATGAGGAAGGCGCGGTCGATATCGACCTGCTCAACGAAGGCCGCTTCAACATGAAGGATTTTCTGCAGCAGGCGGGCTACTTCGACGCGACTGTCGATGTCTCGCAATTTGGCCCCGGGCAGAACGTGCAGAGTGCGGACGACTCGAAGAAGACGGAGACTTTCACGGTCTCGCAGCCCGGCGGCGCCGTTCCTCGTGCTACCCTGCCTGCGCCGCCGCCGCCACCGCCGCCCGAGTTAAAAGCTGTTAACGGCACCGAGACCATCCTCTACTT
>CAXUDC010000024.1:10091-27606 GCA_964249685.1 uncultured Acidobacteriaceae bacterium | reverse complement strand
AACGACTCATGTTAAATCGTCCCGCTTTCAAAGCGTGGTACGGACAAACGTTTGTCTCCATTAGGCAACGTTTCCACAGCACAAATGCAGAACTTTCAGGGGGCAGTACGAACAGAATCTCCACGCGCAGGGCTTTGATCCTTGCCAACGTGTGCGCGCTCAGCCTGGGCTTAGCCCACGGCCAGGCCACCAACTCAGGCGATCTACGCGGCGTCGTCACCGATGCCACGGGCGCCGTCGTCCCAGGCGTCACCGTCACGGTGACCAAAGTCAACACCGGCGTCACCAAGGTCCTGACCACCAACAAGGCCGGCCATTACGACACTTCTTCGATCGTGGTCGGAACCTACAGCGTGACGTTCGAGCGTCCAGGCTTCTCGAAGTTCGAGCGTTCCGCCATCTCGCTGCAGGTGGGAACCTCCACGGTTAATGCGACCATGGTCGTCGGCACGTCGACGGACTCGGTAGTGGTAAATACGGACATTCCGCTGCTCGATACGGAGTCCGGAACCCAGCAGACGACGCTCGATGCACCATCAATGCAGCTTCTGCCGAACGTTGGGCAGGACTGGCAGAATTTCGCCATCCTCATCCCTGGGTCCTCCGGACTTCCGGGACAGACAAGTCCCGGTCAGCAGATTTCCGCCAACGGAAACCTACCGTACAACAACGTGCTATCTGACGGTTCCTCCACTACGCTCGGTACCAGTTCCAACTCCGACGTGAACGTCTTCGAGACCGTCCAGGAAGTGCAGATATCGACTTCAGCTTTTTCGGCGCAGTACGGCATCGGTGGCATCATCTTCAACCAGATCAGCAAGGGCGGTACCAGCAAATTTCATGGTTCTGTGTATGAGTACTTCCAAAGCGACGAATTTAACGCTAATGGAAACTATCGCTTCAACGCTAACCCGGCACAAACGGCCAATCGCTACCGTTATGACAACTTTGGCGCCTCCGTCGGCGGCCCAATTCTTCGCAAAAAGCTCTTCTTCTATTTTGACTACGATCAATTTCACAATAACGGCACTACGTCCGGAGTGAACGACATCCCCACCCCAGCTGTAATGGGCGGCAACTTCACCGGACAAAGCCTCCTTTACGATCCGACGACTCAGACCATCGGCCATGATGCCAACGGTACCGCCTATCCTATCCGCAAGACCTTCCTTAGCGAATACGGCAGCAATGAGATTCCCACAGCTCTGTTCGATAAGGTCGCTGCAAACTTTCAGAACTTTTTCCCGACACCCACCAACCACATCGCGGGTGGACAGTTTGTGCCTGGTGTGGTCAACGGACAGGGCGTCCTGCAGAAGAATTTTCAGGCCCAGGTTCCGGTGTAGAATCCGAGCCCGGAGCTGCACACAACCCTTTCCCGGATTACTCCGGCAAGGCCATTTATCCCGCCAAGCGTACTCCGTTTGAGTACATTGATCCCGCAGCCTTCCAGCTTCCGGCAGGCAATGCGTTTGGTAACGTTCCCCGGAATGCCCTCACCGGCCCGCGCACGTCGGTGATCAACCTCTCCGTAGGCAAGAAGTTCGATATCTTCGAGAGCGTCAAACTGCAAGTCCGCGTCGACGCCCTCAACGCCTTCAACCATCCCAACTTCTACTTCGGCAGCTATCTGACCTTGCAGCAAGGCGCAAATCAAGGGCCCGGGCAGGCCTTCTCTCAGGCTTCGTTCGGAGGCGGAAGCCAGATCAACTCCGTCGAAGGCGCACGCGTCCTGCAGGGCGGCTTGCGTCTGGAGTTCTAACGTTTCTCCTCACTTACCCGGACGGCGAAGCTGCCGTCCGGTTCTTTTGTGTATGACAGCTTGAGCGTCCGCAGGCTTCATCATGGGTTGACTCGGGTGATCAGGCCTACAGTATGCGAACTCTTTGGCATTTTATGCTCGTGGCGATGCTCACCACTGCTTGTGGTGTATGGGCGCAGGCTCCGATCCGGGCGGTTGAAGAGAAGAAGGTATCTCCGGCCACAGCGATCGTGTTCGAAAATATCCTCAAGCAGTCGACGATCGACTTCACGCTCAGGAGCAGCATCAGCCCGCAGCGTTACTCGATTGAGACGATGACCGGCGGCGTTGCCGTCTTCGACTATGACAACGATGATTTGCTGGACCTTTTCTTTACCAACGGCGCCACCATTCCGGAGCTTGCGAAGAAGGATGCGAGCTTCCCAATCGGCTCTTTCATAACAACGGCGACGGAACCTTTACCGACGTAACCGCAAAGGCGGGGGTGGCCGGCCTTGGCTACTCGATGGGCGTGGCGGCGGGCGACTATGACAACGACGGCTTTGTCGACCTCTACGTTACGGGCGTAAATACCAACCAGCCGCTGCACAACAATGGCGACGGCACCTTTACCGACGTGACCGCGAAGGCAGGCGTGCTGGGCAATGTGCCCGGCCGGGGCAAGGCGTGGTCGGTGACGGCGGGCTGGTTCGACTATAATAGCGACGGCTTGCTCGACCTGCTCGTCATCAACTATCTCGACTACGACCTGAAGACGGCCGCCATCTGCAGCCAACGCAAGATCACCACGTTCTGTTCGCCCGATGACTTCAAGGGCCTGCCCAACATCCTCTACAAGAACAATGGCGATGGCACCTTTACCGATGTCTCGCTTCCATCGCACGTCGGCAAATACGTGAACAAGGGCATGGGCGTCGCGTTCGCGGACTACGACGGCGATGGCTTCACGGACGTCTTCGTTTCAAACGACACCTTCCCCAACCTGCTGCTGCATAACAACGGCGATGGCACCTTCACCGACGAGGCCACGGCCGTGGGCGTCGCATACAACGAACTGGGCAAGACCGTCGCCGGGATGGGAGCCGACTTCCGCGACCTCGACAACGACGGCAGGCCGGACATCTTTCACACGGCCATGTTCGGCGACTCGTTTCCGCTGTATAAAAACCTGGGCGACGGCCGGTTTGAAGACAGCACCAGCGCCGCCGGGCTGACCGCGTCGACGAGCCGCAGCACCGCGTGGGGGGTAGGCGCGTACGATTTCGCGAACGTGGGCCGCAAGGATCTGTTCACCGCGAACGCCGCGATCCTGGATAACTCGATGGAGATCGAGCATCGCCCGTACGAGCTGCCTAACAGCCTCTTCCGCAACCTGGGTCACATGACGTTTGCCGATGTCAGCGCCGCCGCTGGCCCCAGCTTCCGGGTGGCCGCGGCGCACCGGGGGCACGGCATTTGGCGACCTCAACAACGACGGCAAGGTGGACATTGTGGTCACTGTGCTCAACGGACCGCCGGAGATCCTGATGAATCGCACGCTGACGCACGATCACTGGATCCTGTTGAAGCTGGTGGGTGTGCGCGATCATCGCGACGGGATGGGCACGCAGGTGAAGCTCACGACCGCGCACGGAACGCAGTACAACCAGGCGACGACGGCGGTCGGGTACAACTCGTCGAGCGACAAACGGGTTCACTTCGGACTGGGCGAGGATGCGACGATCGACCGCATCGAGCTACGCTGGCGGACTGGCGTCAGGCAGGTGCTGACCCATGTAAAAGCGGACCAGGTGCTGACGGTGGTGGAGAGCTCTCCGCAGTAGGCCTGCGCTGGATTTCCGCCGCGCGCATGACGAAAAGCCTTGACAGGCAAATGTGCGAAAGAGTGAAGCTTTTCACTGGAAAGAACAAACGTTTGTCGTGGAGCCCTATGTTCAGCCTTGTTTTGCCCCGTGTTCGGTCGCGCTTTGCCATGCCGCAATCGCTCTCTACCCTGCCCAAGGCGCTGTTCCTCGGCCTGGGTGCTAGCCTGTTGATCGCCGGCTGCGGCGGTGGCAGCTCGACCAGCAGCACGCCCACAACCCCGACGGCCGCGTTGCCGACATTCTCGCCCGCGGGCGGCAGCGTTACCGCGGCGCAGTCGGAGTCGCTTGCGGACGCAACCGCCGGTGCGACGATCTACTATACCGTCGACGGATCCACCCCGACCGCCTCGTCTGCGAAGTACACCGCGGCCATCGCCGTAGCGAGCACCACCACGATCAACGCGCTAGCCGTCGCGGCGAGCTTCAACAACAGCGCCATCGCCACCGCGACCTACACGATTCTGCCTCCGCCCGCCGCAGCCCCGGTGTTCTCGCCCGCGGCCGGCGCGTACACCTCTGCGCAGTCCGTCACGCTCTCCGATAGCACCGCCGGCGCGACGATCTACTACACGCTCGATGGCTCCACGCTGGCCTATCCCTACACCATCCTGTCCGACCCCACGGTCTTGGCGTCGCCGCTGATCGCGGGTACGGCATGGCAAGGTTACAGCGGGCCTCCGGGAGCGCAGCAAGGCAACCAGAACGCGTTCCCCAGCAAGGGTCAGTGGGAGACCGAACACTCCGGCGGCACCTTCATCAACAACCAGTTCATCAGCGACTTCAACGAGATCACGCTGGTCCTGCGCAATGCCGCCAAGTCCTACATCAAGTGGAGCCTGGCGCTGGACCAGAACCGCGGACCCAACCTCAGCCAGCTCGGCAGTCCCTACGGCGGTTGCGCTACCTGCAGCCCCATCGTGACGGTCAACAACGGAACTGGAGCCATCACCAAGACGATCGAGTATTACACCCTGGGCCAGTACAGCAAGTTCATCCTGCCGGGCGCGGTCCGCGTCTGGTCGAGCGACACCCCGACCATCGTCAGCTCGGCCTTCATCAACCCCGATGGAACACGCGTGCTGGTGGCCTTCAACAACTCGCTCTCGAGCGCCTCCTTCCAGGTCCAGTGGGGCACGCAGAACTTCAGCTACACGCTCCCCGCCTTCGGCGCGGCAACGTTTGTGTGGACCCGGCACCCAGAACGGAACGCCCACGCAGAGCGCGACCCAGCAGATCCACGGCGCGAGCTACGGCAGCCAACTGCGACGACCCCAGCTACCCGCTCACCGTGCTCGCCGACCCAAGTCCAGCCAGTATGCCAAGGGCTCCGGCTTCCACCTCTATGAGGGCTCCATCGACGCGACGACCAAGGTCCACGACGCGTACCCAGCCAAGGATCTCTACTTCACCGAGCAGATGGTCATCCAGCCGGACAGCACCAGGCCGCTGCGGCTTGCTGATACCGTCTCGAACCTGATCATCGCCGCTCCGCGCAACTGGAGCCGTAACGTCCTGCTCTGGAACCTGGCCGCGGACCCGGCAAACGGCCCGCACACGCCCGACGGTGGCTGCCCCATCTGCCAGGGTGCCGTCACGCTCTCAGGCGATGAGGTCACGCGCAACCTCGCCTTCTACACGGTCGCCCAGATTTCACGCTTCGTCCCACCGGGCTCGGTGCGAATCGCTTCGGACAGCTCTACGACCGGGATGCTGCCCAATGTGGCATTCGTGACGCCGGACCACCGGACCGTTCTGCTGGTCGCCAACCCCGGCAAGACCGCTCAGTCGTTCCACGTGAGCTTTCACCAGCGTGAGTTCCCCGCGACCCTGAACGCAGGCGACGTGGCAACGTACGTCTGGTGAAGGTGTCGGACCGGGCCCGTTTACCTCGAAGCGTAGCTGCTGTTCTTTCTTTTCGCCGTCATCCTGAGCGAAGCGAAGGACCCCCGCATTGTCGCTGCGGCTACACTTCAAGGTACGGGTCCAGTCCCACGACCCAGACCAACGGCATGGAGGGGCTCGAGCCCCGGCGCTCTAAAGGAGCCTTCGCCGTCAACGGCGGCAACACCCTCGCTTGACAAATCCGCACCCCGGAACACCCCCTCCACCCTCGAACAACCCCTTGGATCCAGATCCATTCTGTATCGAAACTTGAATCTAACCCGCATGGAATGAAGATCTTGGGATCAACATCCGGGGAGGGGGGAGGGTACCCCCAAATCCACCACCAAACCGCCTAAACTGGTATCTGTGTCGCGCCTCCTGGAAAAAATGAACCCGCAGCAACAGGACGGCATTCTCGCCGTCGATGGCCCCGTCCTGCTCCTCGCCGGCGCAGGCTCCGGCAAGACCCGCGTCATCACCCATCGCATCGCGTATCTTATTGAAGAGAGAGGCATTAGCCCGGACAACATCCTCGCCGTCACCTTTACCAACAAGGCCGCGAAGGAGATGGCCGAACGCGTCGACAAGATCATCGGCCACTCGTCGCTGGCTAAGCCGACGCTGTCGACCTTCCACAGCTTCTGCGTCCGCGTCCTGCGCCGCGATGTCGAAGCCCTGCAGATCGGCGGCAAAGGCCTCACGCGCACCTTCGCGATCTACGACGAGACCGACCAGCAGGCCGTCGTCAAGACCGCGCTCAAGCGGCTCGGCATCGACGACAAGAGCCTGAAACCGCGCGTCGCGCTCGGCCGCATCTCCTGGGCGAAGAACCACATGATCGACCCGCAGGAGTACTTCCTCGCCTCGACCAACCCGATCGAAGAGAAGATTGCGCACATCTTCAAGATCTACAAAGACGAGCTCGCGAAGGCCAACGCGCTCGACTTCGACGACCTGCTGCTCGAGACCGTGCGCCTGCTCAAGACCTCTCGCGAGACGCGCGAGCGCTACAATCGCCGCTACCGCTACGTCATGATCGACGAGTACCAGGACACCAACAAGCCGCAATACGAGCTGATGAAGCTGCTCGCCGGCGAGCACGGCAACATCTGCGTCGTCGGCGACGAAGACCAGTCCATCTACAGCTGGCGTGGCGCGGACATCAAGAACATCCTCGACTTCGAGAAGGACTTTCCGCAGGTCCGCACCATTCGTCTCGAGCAGAACTACCGCTCGACCCAGATGATCCTCGAAGGCGCCAGCGCGGTCGTCGCGCAGAACACGCAGCGCAAGGGCAAGAACCTGTGGACGGCGCGCGAGGGCGGCTCGCTGATCGGGCTCTACGAGGCGCCCGACGGCGAAAACGAGGCGCTCTTCATCGCCGACCGCATCAAGAAATATCTGCGCGAGGCCCAGCAGGTCGAGACCGACGAGCCCGCGCGCTGCGCCGTCCTCTACCGCACGAACTCGCAGTCGCGCCTGGTCGAAGAGGCACTGCGCCGCTACCAGATCCAGTACCACATGGTCGGCGGCTTCAGCTTCTACGACCGCGCGGAGGTCAAGGACATTCTGAGCTACATGAAGCTCGTGCAGAACCCGCACGATAGCATCGCGCTGCAGCGGTCAGTGAACTCCCCGCCTCGCGGCATCGGCAAAACCACCATGGAGACGCTTGAGCGCATGGCGCTTTCGACGGGCATGAGCACCTGGGATGCGATTGGCAAGGCGATCGAAGATCGCCTGCTCCCAGCCCGCGCGCTGCAGGCGCTGAGCGGCTTCAAGCGCCTGATCGAAGACGCCCGAGCCATGCTCGGCCCAGACTTCGCCAACAAGCTCTCCTCCGACGTAGCCACAGATCCGCGTGCCCCAGGTCTCGATTCTGAGACCTGGGATGGAGCGGAACCGCGCCCAACCGAAAACGACGACACAGCCTTCGACTTCGCCCCGGCAAGCGACGCCGACACCAGCTTCGACACATCCTTCAACTTCGATTTCGACTTCGGCCCCAGTGAAGAGATCTCCACCATCGCTGCGGAAAACGCCACAGATTCCGACGCCGCCCACGGCATCGACTTCAACCCGTTTGCGCCGGTCGTCCTGAAGGCTTCCGCGGCCGACGCAACCGCCAGCGCCCGCCGCGCCGTCGCTGACGAGGAGAAGCAGTTCCCCTCGCTCGCCGCGCCCGCGCCCTTCCGCAAACCGGGCGACGCGGCCACCCTGCCCGAGCTCATCAAGTTCCTGAACGACCGCTCCGGGTACATTCGCGCGCTCGAAGAGGAGGCCACGCCCGAGTCCTTTTCACGCATCGAGAACCTGAAGGAGCTCGCCAACGCCGCCCAGGACGCAAACTCTCGCGGCGAATCGCTGCACGAGTTCCTCGACCACGCCGCGCTCGTCTCGGACGCCGACGGCTACTCCTCCGACGCCCGCGTCACGCTGATGACGCTGCACGCTGCCAAGGGCCTCGAGTTCCCGCTCGTCTTTCTGGCTGGCATGGAAGAGGGCCTGTTCCCGCACTCGCGCACCTTCACCGACCCGACCGGGCTTGAGGAAGAACGCCGCCTCTGCTACGTCGGCATGACACGCGCCATGGACACACTCGTCATGACGCGCGCGCGCTACCGCCGCCGATATGGCAACGACATGCCGGAGGCCTCAATCCCCTCGCGCTTCCTGCAGGAGGTCCCCGGTAAGCTGGTCGAGGACCTCGGCAGCCCGCCGCAGCAGCCGCAATTCTCCGGTTCCTCCTACTCGACGCCCTACCCGCAGCGCGGCCGCCCCGGCCAGCCCAACGCCGAGCAGGGCGAACGTCACTACAGCTATGAGGACGAGTCGCAGGAATCGAACCCCAACACGGGCGCCCGCGCCGCCGCCAGAGCCGCTGTCGGCATGCGCCAGCAGACGCCCGCCGGCTCGCTCGACAACATCGCCAGCTTCTTCGCCACGCGCGGCGTTCCTGCCGGCGGCGGCAGCAAGTTCACCCGGCCCAAGCTCGACATCCCCGCGCCGACCGGCAAGACCGGCCTGCAGAAGGGCTCGAAGGTCAACCACCCCAAGTACGGCGAAGGCATCGTCTTCCAGCGCGAAGGCGACGGCGACGACGCCAAGATCACGGTCAACTTCACCCGCCACGGCGTCAAGAAGCTGGTAGAAAAGTTCGCTCAGTTGAAGCTGGTCTAATCCTTCGACTTACGTTCCCCGAAGTAGTACCCCAGGACAAACGCGAGCAGAGGGCCGAAGACGCTGCTCAGATAGGACCCGACTTCCTTCAGAGCGGGCGCGCCTGTGTCCACGACAAGCGACTTCGCCTGGTCAGGATGATAGAGCAGAATCCGGTACAGCCCAAAGATGACCAGGACAGCCGAGACCGCAAAGGTCCATGTAATGATTCGAGCGATCTTGCGGCGTACGTCTCCCTGGAATCGGTCAAAGCGCCCACGCTGAGCGCGTTCCGGCCCAGCACACGGTCCGCTGCCGCCTGCAAGGGTCTTACCGAGAGCTCTTCGGAGCCGGGCGGCGTGCGCGGATCGATGATCTCCGGATCGGAAGAGTGTGGTTTCTGCTCGGGCATCGCTCTCCTCTCAGGGGATCAAAACATGTTTCGTATTTCCAGCCGTATCGCGGATTTCTATCACCTGGGAACCATTCTCCTTGGGGAGCGATCCCTTGAGATAACTGTAGACCGCAATCGCGTTACGAATAACTTCTGCTTTGGAGGTTGCTGGCGTCGTTTGAACCAGGTTTTCCAAGGTATGATTGAAGGTGCGATCTGCATCAAGGGTGATACGCGGCATAGGGATTACCTCTGGCTGTGACCAAAACTTCCATGCTACTGCAATCTGCAGTACCACTACCTACTATAGACGCGCGCCCGCCGCGTAAGACACAGAAAAGAGAAACAATCATGGCCAACACCTCCGCACTCTCCGTCGAAGACCGCAAGAAAGCCAAGCGCGCCGCCCGCAAGGCCGCCCCACCGAAGGCTCCGCGCACTGGTGCCCGTGGCGAAAACAAGGCCAAGGTGAAGAAGGCTTCTCGCGGTCAGTCGAAGCGGTAAGGCTTCAACACAGAGAACACGGAGAAAAAGCCACAGAGGACACGGAGATTATTTCTGTGGCTTCTGTGGCTTTTCTCTGTGCACTCTGTGTTCATTTTTTGCCTTTCACCCGTCCAACCCACACGCATCCTAAACCAAGTAGAATCGACTCGTGACCCGAACGCTGCCCTCCTCCACTCTGCTTCGCTGCTCCCTCCTGGTTGCCCTTGCGGCACCGGCGTTCTGCCAGCAGCCCGTCCCCACGGCGAAGGTCCCAACGCTTGCCCAGGACCCCACCCAGGCTGCCCCCGCGGCGCAGGATCCTGCGCCGCCGCAGGACACCGCGAACCTGCCGCTCGAGACCATTAAGGTCCGCGCCAATCTGGTCAATCTCGTCTTTACCGTTACAGACAGCAAGGGCCGCTTCGTCAAGGGATTGCGCAAGGAAAACTTCGGCCTGCTCGACAACCAGCGCCCGCCGGCCGCCGTGATCCAGTTCTCGCAGCAGACCAACTTGCCGCTGCGCATCGGCATCATGCTCGACACATCGAGCTCTATCCGCACGCGCTTCAAGTTCGAGCAGGACTCCGCCTACGACTTCTTCCGCCAGGTCCTGCAACCCAAGGACCGTGCCTTCATCGAGGGCTTCGACATCGAAGTCGCCTTGACGCAGGACTACACCAACAACCCCGCGCTGCTCGACGAGGGCATCCGCAAGCTGCGGCCCGGCGGCGGCACCGCGCTCTTCGATTCCGTCTACAAGACCTGCCGCGACCAGATGCTTTCGCTCTCGGACGACATCACCGTGCGCAAGGTCGTCGTGCTCGTTTCGGACGGCGACGACAACTACTCGCGCGCGCTCGAGTCCGACGCGATCAAGATGTGCCAGCGCGCCGAAACCGTCGTCTACACGATCTCAACCGACACCAGCCCGACCAAGGGCAAGGGCGGCGAGGTCCTGCAGACGATCGCCGACGCCACCGGCGGCCGCGCCTTCTTCCCGGACCGGCTCGAAGACGTCGCCAACAGCTTCCAGAATATCCAGGAAGAGCTGCGCAGCCAGTACTCGCTCGAGTACCGGCCGTCCGACTTCAAGATCGACGGCAGCTTTCGCACGATCTATCTCCGCGCCATGGACACGCGCTACAAGGTCCGCTCGCGTGCCGGATACTTTGCTCCGAAACCGGCGCAGTAAGTACGTGCACGGACAGGACGGATCAAGAAACGGATAGAAGGGGCAAGTGCAGTGGGGTGGAATTGCACGGGTCAAGGAAAACTTTTCTTGTGGTTTGGCGTCTGTAATCAGTACGGAGGGTTCCGCCATGCGCGCAATCTCGTTCCTTGCTCCCCTGGTTCTGGCCGGTAGCGTGCCACTTGCGGCGTCGGCCCAGCAGTATCCGGTGGTCCCGCAGCCTCCGCCTCCGCCAGCCCAGTACGCGCCGGCACCGGACCTGCCGCGCATGCTTGGCGCGCTGACGGACCAGCCCGCGACCCACTCCGGCTTTGTCTTCGACAAGAACGCGCTTTCGGTCGCGCAGGGCGTGCTCGCGGCGCAGAGCGGGATGGACCCCGCGCGCGCGGCCGCGGCGCTGACCGGCATCCAGGTGGACCGGTACAGCTACCATCAGCAGGCGTTTTACACGCCGGAAGCGATGTCGGCGCTCATCGATGGCTATCACGCGCTCGGGTGGAAGCACCTGGTCAATGCCAACCAGACTCCCGCCAACACCGCCCAGCCCACCAAGATGGCGACCGACCTTTGGCTGCACTTTTCTGGCGCCGACATCGACGGCGTGACGGTGCTGATGCGCGGTGCACACGACATGAACGTGATCCGCATCTCGGGCGATCTGCGACCGCTCGACCTGCTGCACCTTAGCGGGCACTTCGGTATTCCGAAGGTGGACCCGGGTGCGATTATGGTTCCTGCGCCTAATGGCTACTAAGCCAGGGGTGCCCCATGGTTACTGAGGCGTAGCCAAGGTTATTGTGGGCGCAGGCGGTTGGGAGTGACTGCGCCCACGATAACTTTCACTTTGCTCAAGTGATCATGGGGCACCCCGTTCAAGTCTCCATTGCCGTACTGCTCTACCTTTGCTAGCAGCTTCAACTTGCGCTCGGGCGGTAGAAAACTTGCCTCGACCGAGTTCGCCGCCAGCTCCCGCATCTGCTCGAGCGTCAGCGCAAACTCCCGCTGCACCAGGATGTACTCCTCGAGCAGGTTCGAGCCGAACATTGGTGGGTCGTCCGAGTTGAGCGTCACCATCAGCCCGCCCTCGAAGTACTCGCGGACTGGGTGTTGCTCGAGCGACGGGCAACAGCCCGTCCGCAGGTTCGACGTCACGTTGAGCTCGATCGGCACCTGCCGCTCGGCCAGGATGCGCAGCAGGTCCTGGTCATGCTGCGCCGCGAGCCCATGGCCGATGCGCTCGGCGCCGATATTCAGCGCGGCCCAGATCGAAGCCGGCCCATGCACCGGCCCAGTGGACTCGCCGGCGTGCGCGGTCAGGTGAAGCCCGGCGGCCCTGGCCTCGGCGTAGAGCTCGCGAAACGGCTCGGCGGGCCCGCGCGCTTCGTCCCCGCCGATGCCGATCCCGACGATGCTGGGGTACACCTGCTTCAGCTCGGCGGCGAGCCGGAAGACCGTCGTGGCTTCGTCCAGCCCGAAGTGCCTGACCGCGTCAATGATCCAGAGCACCGTGGTCCCGGTTTCGGCCTCGGCGGCCACACGCGCGGCCTCGATCGCGTCCATCACGGCGCGGATCGCGAGCTGCGGTTTGAAGCGGAGCAGGATGCCCCAGGAGAGATAGACCTCCGCGTGCACGACGCCCTGCGCGGCCAGGCTGCGGATCATCTCGGTCGTGATCAGGGCGAAGTCCTCCGGCGTCCGCAGCCGCTCGGAGACCGCTTTGAACGCCATCAGAAAGGTCTGAAAGTCGGCATAGACGTAAACCTCGCGCGCCGCTTCGAGCGTGAGCGGGACCGCGTCGTGGCGGCGGGAGAGCTCGACGAGCGTCTCCGGCGTGACGGTGCCTTCGAGGTGCAGGTGCAACTCGGCCTTGGGCAGGTGCCGGAGCCAGGTGGGAATGTCGATCAGTTCTTGCGGCATACGCCTAGTTTAGTGCCGGAGAGCCGTCTGACGCCGTCCCAATGGGTGCGTGAGGGCGAGGATAAAGAGAGCCAAGAGGATGAGTACGCGCAGTTGACCGCCGAAACGGAGCCCGCCGTGGATAAACTCACTGAGCGGGGCGAGGGTGGCGGCGAGCAGGAGCAGGATGGGCGCGAGGCCGGGCACGGGGTCGTTGAGACGGGCTGATTCGACCGCAAGGCAGAACAGCAAGGTGAGGGGGATGTAAAGGTGGATCAGGGTGTAATCGTAGGAAACCGGCGGTAGAAGGATGCTGGCGACGGTGAGGCTCAGGACCTGATTGGCAATGGGCAGGTGCTGAATGCGGGCGAAAAAGAGTGCCACCCCGGCCAGGGCGACCGTCAGCAGGTAGCCGCGGAGCAGCGCAACGCCTGGCGGCCGGACTCGCTTGACGACTGAGAAGAGGGAATGGTCGAAGCCGATCTCGCGCGGCACGATGTGCAGGACGATCCTGGTCTGGAACTCGGCAAGATTCGCCTGCAGGTGACTCCACGCAAAGGGGACGTCCGGTACGAGCAGCCACAAGGAGACGAGCGTAAGGACAGAAACCAGCGCCAGCCCCAGGACGAAGGGACGCCAGCGTCGTTGCGCAAGGTGAAGGCCGAGGAAGACGAGCGGGAAGATCTTGAGCGAGCCGGCGAGGGCGAAGCAGGCGGCGGAGCTGTACCCTCTTTGTATAAAAAAGAGATAAACGCCACAGGCAATCAGCAGAAAGACAAAAAACTCCAGATTTCCCTGCTTGGCTTCAAACACGAAGGGATAAGACAGGAGCGCGGTGGCAGCGCAAAGAGAGATCGCCGGCGTGCTGGCGAGACCGCGCAGGACAAGCTGCCGACTGACGAGCAACACGCCCGCGAGGACGGCACCCGCAAGCAAAGCAAGAAAGGTCTGCTCGCGTAAATCCTGACCGGGGAGCGCGACATACAGGAGTTTGTAGAGGACGGCCATGGGAGCCGGATAGGCAAAGCCGTACTGCGGCTCCACGCTGAAAAAGGTGGAGGTATGAAAAAACGGGAACTTGGGGAAAAAGCCGTTGAGATCGTAGTAAAGTTCCGGTCGTGGGGTAAGCGGCCAGCTGTACGGAGCGGGCCAATGGAGAACGAAGGCGCAGACGAGCTCCGTCAGCAGGCACAGCGCGGTCAGGCTTGACGAGGCAAGCAGGAACAGGCGAAGCGGGTGAGGGAGGGTGCGCAGAGAGGTCTCCGGAGGGTTCAGCGCTCGTAGAACTCGCTGCGCCTGCGGCTGTAGAGAAAGTAGACGACCAGGCCGATGCTGAGCCAGACGAAGAAACGCAGCCAGGTGACCGCGGGCAGACCGGCCATGAGCAGGATGCAGAAGAGGGTCGACAGCACCGGAATCACCGGGCCGAACGGCACGCGGAAGCCCCTGCGGCGTGCGGGATCCTTGTAGCGCAGGACGATGACGCCGATCGAGACCAGCACGAAGGCGAACAGCGTGCCGATGTTCGACATCTCAGCGAAGGTACCGACGTCGAACAGGCCGGACGGAATGGCGACCAGGATGCCCGCGACCCACGTCGCAAAGGCGGGCGTGCGGAAGCGCGGGTGCAGGGACGAGAAGATGTCCGGCAGCAGACGGTCGCGGCTCATGGCGAACCAGACCCGCGCTTGGCCGAGCTGAAAG
This sequence comes from uncultured Acidobacteriaceae bacterium, assembly GCA_964249685.1. Taxonomy (GTDB): domain Bacteria; phylum Acidobacteriota; class Terriglobia; order Terriglobales; family Acidobacteriaceae; genus Edaphobacter. The sequence continues at coordinate 13,267 of CAXUDC010000024.1, read as the reverse complement.
ACCAGGATCGACGACACCATGCCGACTAGTGCGCCGATCAGCACGAACAACCGGACCCAGTGCAGGCGATGGCCGCCGGGCTCGAGCGAGACCCGCTTGAGCGCGTTGACGACCGGCGCGGCGCTATCGCCGATGATGGATTTCCACGGCACCATGCCGGTCAGCACCAGCGCCACGCCGATGTAGAGGATCGTGCAGACGATGAGCGTCGCGATAATGCCGATCGGCACGTCGCGCCGTGGGTTTTTGCACTCCTCGCTGGCGGTCGAGACGGAGTCGAACCCGATGTAGGTGAAGAAGATGATCGACCCGCCCGCAAGCACGCCGGTGAAGCCGTTCGGCGAAAATGGATGGTAGTACGACGGGTGGATGAACGACAGGCCGAAGAAGACGAAGAGCAGGATGGCGGCGATCTTGACCAGCACCATAATATTGTTCGTGCGTGCGGACTCACGAATGCCGCGCACCAGCAGCACCGTGAGCAGCAGCACGATGACGAACGCAGGAATATCGAAGCCGAAGTGCCAGCCGGTCGCGAAGATATCCTTGCCGGAGAGGTCCTGCAGGCCCTGCGGCAGGTAGGCCGGCGAGAGCCATTTGGGGTCCAGATGGATGCCGAGCCAGTCGAGCAAATCCACCACGTGGGCGGCAAAGCCTACGCTAACGCTCATGTTCGAGAAGGCGTACTCGAGGATGAGGTCCCAGCCGATGATCCACGCGATCAGCTCGCCGAGCGTGGCGTAGGTGTAGGTGTATGCGCTGCCGGCAATGGGAATCATGCTCGCGAGCTCCGCGTAGCACAGCCCCGTGAGCCCGCACACAATCGCGACCAGCACCAGCGACAATGCCAGCGCGGGCCCCGCGCCCGGCCTGCCCGCGACCGCGCCCGAGGTGTGGTGCAGCCAGCCGAGCGCGAGATCAATGATGGGCGACTCTGCCCAGGTGACCGACTTGGCCGGGTTGCCGCCGATCGCCGTGCCGATGACCGTGAAGATGCCCGAGCCGATGACCGCGCCGATGCCGAGCGCGGTGAGCGAGACCGGGCCGAGGGTCTTTTTGAGCGAGTGCTCCGGCCGCTCGGAGTCTGAGATGAGCTTGTCGATCGACTTGGTAGAGAAAAGTTGTCTGGAGAGGGGGCTGTGCAAGTCCGGAGGCTCCTGGTGCTGGGCATGCGTAGGGCAGATGAATGTTCTGTGACATCAGTATCGCCGACGCGAAGAAATGTAGGGAGTTCAAGGGTGCATTTCTGCCGGAAAAGATGCATTCTTGTAAGGGTAACGATCGAAAAGGGAGACGCATGCAGATTGCGATGGTTGGGCTGGGACGAATGGGCGCGAACATGGTTCGCCGCTTGATGAAGGGTGGCCACGAGTGTGTGGTGTTTGACCACAGCGCGGACGCGGTCACGAAGCTGGCCGGCGAGGGCGCGACGGGCGCTTCGTCGCTCGAGGATATGGTGGGCAAGCTGCAGTCGCCCAAGGCGGTCTGGCTGATGGTGCCGGCGGGCGTGGTCGACAAGTCGGTCGAGGCATTGCTGCCACTGCTCAAGAAGGACGACATCATTATCGATGGCGGCAATTCGTACTACATCGACGACATCAAGCACTCGCGCATCGTCGGCAAGGCCGGCGTGAAGTGGTGCGACGTAGGCACCAGCGGCGGCGTGTTCGGGCTTGAGCGCGGCTACTGCATGATGATCGGCGGCGATACTGCAGTCGTCGAGCATCTGGACCCCATCTTCAAAACGCTGGCACCGGGCAAAGGTGACATCGAGCGCACGCCGGGACGCGACAAGGCCACGCCGACGACCGCCGAAGAAGGCTACCTGCACTGCGGCGCGCCCGGCGCGGGCCACTTCACCAAAATGGTCCACAATGGCATCGAGTACGCGATGATGGCGGCGTACGCGGAGGGATTGAACATCCTGAAGCACGCCAACGTAGGCAACACCGAGCAGACGTTCGACGCCGAGACGGCCCCGCTGCGCGAACCCGACAACTACAAGTACGACCTGCCTGTTCCCGAGATCGCCGAAGTGTGGCGGCGCGGCAGCGTGGTGTCCTCGTGGCTGCTGGACCTGACGGCGGCCGCGCTGGTGGAGTCGCCGGAGCTCGAGAAGTACGGCGGCCGCGTGTCGGACTCGGGTGAAGGCCGCTGGACGTCGATCGCGGCGATCGACGAGGGCGTGCCGGCCGAGGTGCTGACGACGGCGCTCTACTCGCGCTTCACTTCCCAGGGCAAGGCTGACTTTGCCAACAAGCTGCTCTCCGCCATGCGGTTCCAGTTTGGCGGGCACCTTGAGAAGCCGAAGAGCTGACCGCTGTCTTGCCCGACGTGCACCACGGTGATCGTGGGGCACGTGCGGGCGGAGCTGAACCAAGTTACCCAGGATCTAAGTCTCCGCCCCTTTGTTTGTCATTCCCGTTGGGAATCTGCGTTGGAGCGCCACTACATCAACAGGCGCCGGCTAGCAGCGTCTAACCAGTGGAGGGTCCGTTATGTTTGAGGCGGATGCAGGACGGGATCCGGGGTCGCAGCAAATGACGCGGCGCGTGTTTGCCGTGGGTGCGGCCGCGGTGCTGGCGGCGGCGGCCGGCCTGCGCTTTCTGCAGGCGCCAGGGGTGGAGGCCAGTACCGCCGTCCATGGGACGCCCGGGATCGTGACGATCGTGGACTTTAGCGACGATGGCGTCCGGTGCGGTGCCGGGCCGGTGACGAAGATGGTGAAGACCGATGGCGAGTGGTACCGGCAGCTGGGCCGGAACTCCTACGGGATTGCACGCGAGGCAGATACGGAGATGGCGTACTCTGGCGTGAGCTGGCAGGAGCACCGGCGCGGGGTGTATCGGTGCATGGGGTGCGAGACGGCGTTGTTCAGCTCGGCGACCAAGTTCGATTCCGGCACCGGCTGGCCGAGCTTCTACGACGTACTGGCGCCGGAAAACATAGTGAAGACGACCGACAGCACAATGGGGATGGAGCGTACGGAAGTAAAGTGCGCACGGTGCGAAGGGCACCTGGGGCATATGTTTCCCGACGGGCCGGCGCCGACGGGGCTGCGGTATTGCATGAACTCGGCGGCGATGCGGTTTTGTGTTGGGTGATAAGCCCGTTTGCCTGCAGGTGTGGTTCCACTCCACGCTTTTTGCCGTCATCCTGAGCGTAGCGAAGGATCT
>CAXUDC010000024.1:0-9991 GCA_964249685.1 uncultured Acidobacteriaceae bacterium | reverse complement strand
AAAACAAAGAACAGCAGCTACACTTTGAGGTGAACGGGGCTAGTTGCCGGAGTCCATCTTCGCTTCCTGGTAGTGGCCGATGTGCTCGTAGATCGCATCCGGGAACTTCAAGTTGCGGTACAGGTTGCCACAGTCCGGATCCTCCGGGTTGGGCAGGATGGGAAAGTCTTGCTTCGCCTGGTACTCCAGAATTTTGTCGCGGCGCGGCGGATTATAGTCGCGGCCTTCCACCTGGCGCAGCATGAGCGTGGCTTTCTCTTCCGTGTCGTCCTTGTCTTTCAGCATCCAGGCCAATACCTCCTCATGCGGCAGGAACTGACGCGCGACCATGGCAAACACCAGCCGGCCATAGTGCCCAATATCCTTGCCCGCCTCGAGCGAGTCCAGCAGATGCGCCATCATCGCATCCTTGCGCAGCTCTTCTTCCCCGCCCGCCGCGTCCGCCGCCGGCTCAGGGGTTGGCGGCGTCTTCAACGCGGCGTCCGTTACCGCCGGCTTGTGGCCCTCAGCGTTCTTCACCTTGGCAAGTTCCGCTTCCGCGCGCTCGGCGCGATCGGTCGCCTTCCGCAATGCCTCTGCCTGTTCATCGATCAGCACCGGCTGATCCAGCACCACTTCTCGCTCTGCCATGGACCTTGTCTCCTGCGCGCTGGCTACTTCGCCATTTCTTCGCTGTAGATCAGACGCAGCCCGCACGGAGAGTGTTGCCTGGATTCTAGACGGAAACAAGGCTGGGCTCGCGCCCGTGCGCCTGGGTGCCAGGGGCCGCGCCCAAGTGCCCGCAGGCCACACGGCAGACGACCGGCACGGTGACGTAGCCTTCCTGGGCCCAGTCGGTGAAGAAGTGCTTCAAAGCCCGTAGCATGGGCTCATGGGCCGGATCCTCTGGCTTTGGTGCGATCGGCAGACAGGTCGTCTGCTCGATGAGCGCGCTCAGGCTCAGCGCGTGCCGCCCTACGAACGCGTCTTCAAAGACGTCGGCGGAGTTGAAGAACTCCGACACCTTGGCCGCGATGCCTGCAGGCGCGGTCTTCTCGTGGAAGTCGGCGCAGTGCGTCCGCAGCAGCTGGTCGTAGGCCTCCTGCTGGGCAGACCCGCCGTAGACGCGGTTGTCAGTGATGACGACAACGACGCCTCCTGGCCGCAGGACGCGGCGGAATTCATCACGGATAGCACCCAGCCGCGGCAGGTGCAGCGCGCGCTCGGAGAGGATGAAGTCGACCGAACTCGGCGGGAGATTAGTCGCCTCGGGCGTCCCCGTGGTCACGCGAAAGGACGGCCAGCGATGCTTCAGTGTCTCGAGTTCGGTCTTGCCGGCGGGGGACGTTGCGGTCGCGACGAGGCTGTGGCCGTGATCCAGAAAGAGTGTGGCGAGCCGCGTCGAGGCTGCCCCGATGTAGGCGCCCTGCTCGCCGGGCTGGATGCCGAACCGTCCGGCCAGCAGATGGACCAGGTCCTCCGTGTAGGGGCTGGTGGCGAAGTCGGAGTGGCGCCGGCGGGTGGAAAACAGATCGCGAAAGTGCATCGAGCGGGCTCCTTCAGGCGGGCGCAGGGGCCGAACCTGTCACGATTATCCGACGGCCGGCCCGGGGGGAGAATCGCCAGAAAGTTGCAGAGTGGTGGTTACTAAAGGTCGACGGTCTGAGGAGCGCAACGAAGGAATAAACTGTTTTGAAACGTCACGGACCGGCCATGTTGGAGCGAGTCTTGTAAGTAGGTATAGATGTCGCCCGGACTGAAGCCCTTCCCGTTGCTGAATCTGTCCGTGGGACTAAAACCCCACGCTTCCACCCAGAAACTCGAGCAAGACGTCCCTCAATCATTTCCAGCGACACTCGTATTTGTTGTCATCCCGTAGGGATCTGCGGTTCGACTGGTGCTGTACTGCCCTTAAAGGGAAAGGCCCTAGTGATCCGTCCCGTGCAGCGCGCCGATGTGCCGCTTCACGATCGGGTCGGTCTCCGCGGCAAAGGCCTTGAAGTCTCCCGAGCCGTCGATCGCCTCCTGCGCAAAAAGCTTCTCGTCCTTGTCGTGGATCTGCTTCATGTCTTCTATATAAGCACTATCGAAATCAGCCGCGCTTGCAGACTTCAGCTTGGCCAAGCGGGCAGCGAACTCCGCGTTCAGCGTAGGCGCGATGGGCACCCCGGCGGCTGCGCTGATGCGCTTCAGCTTCGCCCCGACGAGCGCGTGATCGTGCACTTCAGTAACCGCCTGATCCTTGACGTCCTGTGCGTTTGCCCGGGTCTCCGCCACCCTGCTAGCGGCCACCTCATAGGCGCCGCCCTGGGATACCTTGGCGATAAATGCTTTATCGACATCGGAAGCGGCTGCGGCGTGGAGCGCGGGAGTGGCGAAGATCAGGGTGGAGGCAAGCAGGACAGCTTTCATCCCTCCTTGGATGCGCCTTTCCACAGAAACGCGATATGAGTCAGTTACGCTCAAGTATTGAACCTTTCATGCAGTCTTTGCGTCTTATCTACGGACAGTACAGGAATGCAGTCCGACACCTATAGCAAGGAGACACCACATGGCAATTAAGTGGGAGAAGTTGACCGTGAAGTCGCAGCAGGCCATGCAGGCCTCGGCGGGGCTCGCCGGGGAGCATGGCAATGCGGAGGTGCTGCCCGCGCACCTGATGGCGGCGCTGCTCGAAGATCACGACGGCGTGGTCCTGCCGGTGCTCGAAAAGGTCGGCGTCCCGGTGGAGCAGATGCTCTCGGGGCTGAATCTCGCGATCGGCAAGCTGCCGAAGGTGACAGGCGGCACGCAGCCGGGGGTGTCGATCGCGCTGAACCGGGTGCTTGAGCAGGCGTTCAAAGAGGCCGACTCTTTTAAAGACGAGTATGTGTCGACCGAGCACCTGCTGCTCGCGCTCGCAGACGAAAAGGCCGGCACGGTAGCCGGCGCGCTGAAGGCGTTCGGGGCCGACCACGCGGCGCTGCTGAAGGCGCTGCACGCCGTCCGCGGGACCAGCCGCGTGACCGACCAGACGCCCGAGGGCAAGTTCCAGGCGCTCGAAAAGTATGCCAAGGACCTTACCGAGCTCGCGCGCCGCGGCAAGCTCGACCCCGTCATCGGCCGTGACGAGGAGATCCGCCGCGTCGTCCAGGTGCTCTCGCGCCGCACCAAGAACAACCCCGTGCTGATCGGCGAGCCCGGGGTCGGCAAGACTGCCATCGTCGAGGGCCTCGCTCGCCGCGTCGTCTCGGGCGACGTGCCGGAGAGCCTGAAGGACAAGCGCGTCGTCGCGCTCGACCTCGCCAGCATGATCGCCGGGGCCAAGTTCCGCGGCGAGTTCGAGGAGCGCCTGAAGGCGGTGCTCAAGGAGATCGAGGACTCGAACGGCGAGATCATCCTCTTCATCGACGAGCTGCACACGCTCGTCGGCGCGGGCGCGAGCGAAGGCGCCATGGACGCGAGCAACATGCTCAAGCCGGCGCTTGCCCGCGGCGGCCTGCGAGCCATCGGCGCGACCACGCTGAACGAGTACCGCAAGTACATCGAAAAGGACGCCGCGCTCGAGCGCCGCTTCCAGATCGTCTACGTCGGCGAGCCCAACGTCGAGGACACGGTCGCCATCCTGCGCGGGCTGAAAGAGCGCTACGAGGCTCACCACAAGATCCGTATCAAGGACTCGGCCATTGTCGCGGCGGCCACGCTGAGCCACCGCTATATCTCCGATCGCTTCCTGCCCGACAAGGCCATCGACCTGGTCGACGAGGCCGCCGCCGCGCTCGCGATCCAGATCGGATCGGTTCCGGTCGAGATCGACAACCTGGAGCGGCGGGCCACCTCGCTCGAAATCGAAAAGCAGGCGCTCAAGCGCGAGACCGACGCCGGCTCCCGCGAGCGGCTCGAGATCGTCGAGCGCGAGCTGGCCGAGGTCCACGAGACCTCCTCCGGCCTACGCGCGCGCTGGCAGACCGAGCGCGGGGCAATCGGCAAAGTTGCGGAACTGAAGGCGAGCCTCGAAACCCTGCGCTTCAAGGCCGAGGAGGAGACCCGCAAGGGCAACCTGCAGCGCGCCGCCGAGCTCCAGTACGGCGAGATCCCCAAGGCTGAGGCCGAGCTGCGCACCCTCACCGACGCCGCCGACGCTTTGGCCAGTGGCACGGGGCACCGAATGCTCAAGGAGGAGGTCGACGAGGAGGACATCGCATCAATCGTCTCGCGCTGGACCGGCATCCCCGTCGCTAAAATGCTCGAAGGCGAGATGCAGAAGCTCATCTCCATGGAGGGCAACCTGCGCGAGCGCGTCATCGGCCAGGACGAGGCCCTAACCGCCGTCGCGAACGCCATCCGCCGCTCGCGCGCAGGGCTGTCCGACCCCAAACGCCCCATCGGCAGCTTCATCTTCCTGGGCCCGACCGGCGTCGGCAAGACCGAAACCGCGCGTGCGCTCGCCGAGTTCCTCTTCGACGACGAGGCCGCCATGGTCCGGATCGACATGAGCGAGTACATGGAAAAGCACGCCGTCTCGCGTCTCATCGGCGCGCCTCCGGGCTACATCGGCTATGACGAGGGCGGCCAGCTCACCGAAGCCGTCCGCCGCCGGCCGTACTCGGTCGTGCTCTTCGACGAGATCGAAAAGGCGCATCCGGACGTCTTCAACGTGCTCCTGCAGGTCCTCGACGACGGTCGCCTGACCGACTCCAAGGGCCGCACCGTTGACTTTAAGAACACGGTCCTGATCATGACTTCAAACACCGGCGCGAGCCAGCTCGCGACCGCGTGGGCGCAGTCTGAAGAAGGCTTCGAGGAGGCGAAGGCGCGCGTCATCGACTCGCTCAAGCAGCAGTTTCGGCCGGAGTTCCTCAACCGCGTCGACGACATCGTCATCTTCCACCCGCTCGCCGACGAGCAGCTCACGCACATCGTCGACCTGCGCCTGAAGGATCTTGACCGGCTCCTCGCCGACCGCAAGATTACGCTCGCGCTGACCGACGCTGCGCGCAAAGCCATCTTTACCGCCGGCTACGACCGCGCCTACGGGGCCCGGCCGCTCAAGCGCGCCATCCAGCGGCTGGTGCAGGACAAGCTCGCGGTCAAGATCCTCGACGGCACCGTGTTGCACGGCGACCACGTCCTCATCGATGCCGATCCCGCCGGGCTCACCTTCAACGTAGCGCTAAGTACTTGAGTAAAAAGTGGGACTACAGTCCACGAAAGTCGATTGCAGTAGGCTCTAGCCTGACGTTGTCTACGGACTACAACGAACAGACTTATCAGAACCTACCCAGGGAAATTACCCAAGGGTAAAGAGTCCTTGCTCCTTTGTTTGTCATTCCCGTAGGGATTTTGCGTTTAGGAGCGTAACTACACAAATAGGCGATTCGCTTTAAAGTCAGTGCTTGTTCACCATCTCCATCACATCCTTCCGCAGCGCCAGCGAGCTCGCCACCCGCGCATAGTACATATGCCCGCCCGCATACTCATGCACAGCGACCCGCGTAGGATCACCCATGATCGGAATCTGGCTCACCGTCAGCACCGATCCCATGAACGGGCACGAAAGATCCGCCCAGCCGTGCGCGATCACCACCCGCAGCTTTGGGTCGGTCGCAACGGCAATCCGCAGATCCGTAGCCGAGGCCGAGCCGGAAAACGCCCCATTCCGGCTGCCGCGATCCCACATCCGGTTTACGTCCTCGCTCAGCGCTTCGTAGCGAGCGTCCGTCTTCCAGCCTACCGTCCGGGTCACAAAATCGACCATCGCGGTCGTGGTCGGCGCAATGATGCTGAGCAGGATCGGATCGTTCGTCTCCTGCGTCGGGTTATAGGGAAACGGATCGTAGGCGGTCACATTCGGGTCGTACCGCGAGCCCAACTTGCCGGTCTCGCGGAACTCCTCCCGCAGAAACGCCTGCGTCTCCAGCCGCCCGCCGCTCTGCCGGACAAACGTCGCATCGAGCCCCGTCATCTCCGTGACCTTCTTGACGATACGCGGCGTAGCGGCTGGGTCTGAGTTCCCCTTCAGCAGGTCCATCGCATACTCACCCCGCGTGTAGTCCATTACCGCCTGCATGTTCGCGTCCGTCAGCTTGCCTTGCCGCTCATAGTTCGCCGCCACGATCGAAGGCAGCGTGATCATCCACGGGATCGGCGAGATATCCTCGGACCCTGCAGCAGGCGCCAGCGCCGGTGACACCAGCACCAGACCGTTCATCGCCACGCCAATCTTGCTTTGCAGATAAGCGGTCAGCCGAGGCCCCCGGTACCCGCCATAGCTCTCCCCCACCAGGTATTTGCGCGACTCCAGCCGCCCATTCTTTACCAGGTAGTCATATACAATGCGCGACAGGTAAGCAATATCCTGATCCGGCCCGTAAAATAGCTTCTTCGTCTCCGCCTCGTTCACCAGCGAGGTGGAGAACCCCGTCCCGATGGGATCGATAAACACAAGGTCCGTAAAGTCCAGCCAAGTCCCCGGGTTGTCCTTCAGCATCGCAGGGTCGGAAGGGCTTTGCCCCTCGGCCCCGAAATCCACCCGCTTGGGCCCGATGGCCCCCAGGTTCAGGTACACCGACGCGGCACCCGGCCCGCCGTTGAACGCAAACGTAATTGGCCGATTGGGCCCGTCCACGATATACGAGGTAAACACGACCTCGCCCGCCAGCTTCCCGTCGGCACCCTTGACCGGCAATGTCCCCACGGTCGCGGTGTACTTCAGCGTCTTGCCTTCGAACTCCATGGTCTGGGCCACGTGAGCGTCGGCCGGGAGTGGGTTGGCTATCGGCTTCGCATCCGCGGCAGCCGCATCGGTCGCGGCCGGCGCACGGTCGGGTCTCTGTGCCAGCACGGAGACAAACGTCAACATCACAGGCAGAGCAAAACGGAAAAAGCGCATGGCAAAAGCATACAACGACATCACCTTTTCCAGGCGAAGAAAAAACAAAAGAAATTTAGCTTGCGCTCCGCTCCGGCTTCGCGTCATATAAGAGCACCACAGGAGAACAAGGATGCGTCTCGCAATCATAGCTCTGGCCCTTTGCGCGCTCGCCACCCCGGCCTTCGCCGCGAAGCATGACAAGGTCACCATCCACCTCAAGACCACGGGCGATCAGGACGCCGGCACAGCCAGCCTTGAGGAAGAGCCGTCCAGCGGCAAGCTCAAGGTGACGCTCAACCTGAAGAACCTTCCGCCCGGCCCGCACGGCGTCCACATCCACCAGGTCCCCATGTGCGACCTGCCCGACTTCAAGACCGCCGGCCCTCACTTCAATCCTGACGCGAAGCAGCACGGCTTCGAGAATCCCATGGGCCACCACGCCGGCGACATGCCCAAGAACCTCGTCGCGGACGACAATCACGAAGTTCACGTCACCTTCACGATCGATTACCTGTCTCTCGGCACCGGCCAGCCAAACGACATCACCGCAAACGGCGGTACGTCCATCATCGTTCACGCCGCCGCAGACGATATGAAGACAGACCCGAGCGGAAACTCCGGCGCACGCATCGCCTGCGGCATCATCCCACCTTCTCCGGCAACCCCTACGCCGCCCACCAAGTAGGCGTGGGAACAAACCCGAACGCCCATGCGTACAGCAGTGCATGGGCGTTTTTCACATGACGATTCCCTTCACCACTCCGCTCCCGCGGCCTACTCCCCGCGTCATCCTCCCGCAGTCTGCCCCCATGCCTGAGGCCCGCCTGCAGCGCATACCCGACCGCACCCCTGCCCAGCAGGCCGAGCAGGACGCTCTCATCACCCTCGTCCGTGCCTGCATCGCTGGCGATTCCCGTGCCTGGCATGTCATGGTCTCCGGCCAGCACAAGCGCGTCTATGCCATCTGCTACCGCTTTACGGGCGACCCGACGGACGCCGAGGACATCACCCAGGAAGTCTTCCTGAAGGTCTACCGCAACCTAAGCTCTTTCGATTCAACCAAGGGCGCCTTCCAGACCTGGATCACCACCCTCACCCGCAACATGCTGGTCGACAACTACCGCCGCACTCGTCTCGACCGTATCAGCGACTCGCTCGACCAGTCCGCCTCCGCGGACGAGGACGGCCCGACCATGGCCGATCGCCTCGCCGACCCCCGCCCGAACCAGGAGCAGCACTACGCCGGCCTCGAACTCAAGGCGCGCATCCAGTCCGCGCTCGCCCAGCTCTCCCCCGAGCTCCGCGAGGCCGTCATCCTCCGCGACCTGGAAGACATGGACTACAAAGAGATCGCCCTCGTGCTCAAAATCCCCGAAGGCACAGTGAAGTCGCGCATCTCCCGAGGTCGCGGCGAACTGGCAAGGACCCTGCAACGTATAGAAAATCAACAGAGCAACCGCACAGAAAGCCCGGCCCACTGACATGGCAAACACTCCAAACTTCGGCTCTCTCTCCAGCAGCGCCCCACCCTGCCAGGCCTGCGAGGCGCTCCTCCCCGACGCGCTCGACGGCATCCTCACCCCCGCCGACCAGGCCTGGTTCGACGCGCATCTCAGCACCTGCGGACATTGCAGCGACATGGTCGGCGATGCGCAACGCGGGGCCGCCTGGCTCGAGCTCCTCAAGACCCCGCGCCCGGAGCCCTCGCCCGCGCTGCTGAACCGGATCCTCGCCCAGACCTCCGGTGCGAACCACGTCACTCACCTCGTCACCACCTCCGCCGGCCTGGCACCCGCGGCCTGGGTTGTGCCCAGTCAGCTGCCGGTCAACGTTCTGCCCTTCCGGCCGCGCGTCTTCTCGCCCGTCGCTCGCCTGCTTGAAACGCGCCTGGCCATGACGGCCGCCATGGCTTTCTTCTCGGTCGCCGTCACGCTCAACCTCACCGGCGTTCACCTGAACCAGTTCCACGCGGCCGACCTCAAGCCGGCCAATCTCAGTAACACCTGGTTTCAGGCCACCGCCCAGGCACATCGGTCCTACGATAATCTCCGCGTCGTCCGCGTCCTCGCCTCGCGCGTAGATTCCGTTCGCGAGAACCTCCGCGGAAATCCCGACCCGCAGCCAGAGACGCAACCAACGCCCGCGAAGCCTCAGGGCACCAGCCGGCGTCAGTCCCCGCTTCTTCCGGTCGCCCCACACGTCCGCGTCGCCCAACTCATCACCACCGACAAGCAAGGAGGTCTGGCATGACAAACACCACGACCACTGCTCCTCCGACAGCCTTCTGCCAGAACTGCGGCACCCCTCTCACCCCCGCAACTACCCGCACCGTAGGCCCCGCCACGTATTGCGAGCCCTGCCTCGACGCCCGTCTGCACGGAGCCCCGCGCCCTCCCGTGACACCGTACCCCGCCGGCCGCAGTGTCCCCAATCCCGGCCTCGCCGCGCTGCTCGGCCTCATTCCCGGCGTCGGTGCCATGTACAACGAGCAGTACGCCAAAGGCATCGTCCATCTGATCGTCTTCGCCCTGCTCATCGTCCTGGCCAGCGATGTCAACGACATCTTCGGCATCTTTATCTTCGGCTGGGAAGCCTACATGGTCATCGAGGCCCACCACACCGCACGTGCCCGCCGCGATCGCACCCCGCTCCCCAACCCTTTTGGCCTCAACGACATCGGCGAACGGCTCGGCTTCGGCAAAGCCTGGCCCGCCGGCGCACCGAACGTCGCCTCCGTCTTCCATGACGCCGCCACCGCCGCCGCGCAGGCCGCCCAGCAGTTCCAGTCCCAGCATCACCAGCCCTTCAACCCGGCGCACTTTACAACCCACCCAGTCAACGACCCCAACATCACCGCCAACCCGTTCTACACGGCTCCCACCCAGGCTCCGCCCACAGGTACCCCGCCGTTTCAAGAGCCGGTCGCGCCTCCCTCTTCCTCATTTGGCGACTGGTCGCATGCCGCGCACCAGTACGCGGCGAACCCGGCAACCGGAACCCAGCAGCCCTGGCGCGAAACCTTCAACTCCGCTCCACCGCCGGTCGCGCAGCCTTTCGCCGCTCCGTCCCTTCCGCCCATCAGCGGCTGCAACCGCTTCCCCGCCGGAGCCGTCTGGCTCATCGGCGCCGGTATTTTCTTCCTGCTCGCCACTACTGGCA
>CAXUDC010000023.1:13605-27608 GCA_964249685.1 uncultured Acidobacteriaceae bacterium | reverse complement strand
GCTATGAGCTATGAGCTATGAGCTATGAGCTATGAGCTATGAGCTATGAGCTATGGTTTGAGAGCATGTGCGGGTTACATTTTGAGGAAGTTTTCGATGATCTGGCGACCGTGGCTGGTCAGGACGGATTCGGGGTGGAACTGGACGCCTTCGATGGGTAGTTCGCGGTGGCGGAGGGCCATGATGGTGTCCTGTGTGCGGGCGGAGACTTCTAGTTCGTCGGGGAGGCCCGCTTCAGCGACGATGAGCGAGTGGTAGCGGGTGCAGGTCATGCTGGGCGGGATGCCGGCGAAGATGGTTTTGCCGTCGTGGTCGACCTGGCTGGTCTTGCCGTGCATCAGCTTCTGTGCGCGCACGACCTGGCCGCCGAACGCGGCACCGATGGCCTGGTGGCCGAGACAGACGCCCAGGATCGGGACGCGGCGGCCGCCGTTTTGCTGGGATCGGGCGAAGTGCTGCAGGAGGCCGATCGAAATGCCGGCCTCCTGCGGGGTGCAGGGTCCGGGTGAGATGAGGATGCGGTCTGGGTGTAGGGCCTCGACCTCGGCCGGGGTGAGCTCGTCGTTGCGGCGGATGAGCATCTCGGCGCCGAGCTCGCCCATGTACTGGACAAGGTTGTAAGTGAAGGAGTCGTAGTTGTCCAGCACGAAGACCATGCAGTTAGTTTACTCCGGCGGCCAACAGTGCGGCGCGCATGGGCGTCTACTGAGCAGTGAGGTAGCGCGATGTTCCTGACACCCAGGCGATGGAAGCACTTTACCGCGATGGTTCTGATTGGCGACGGCGTGATGGCGGTGGTGCATCCGCAGAAGGATGCGCTGGCCTGGAAGACTGGGCCTGGACCGTGGCAGAAGCTGATGCATGAGCTGCATGAGAGGCCCGCGCTGACACGGGCGATCGGGGTTGCGCAGATCGTTGGGGGCGTATGGTGGGCGCTCCGGCAGGAAGGTGACTAGCTGTGGGCGGGAGCTGGCTGCAGTCGCGCGGCGTTCTGGCGGCTGGGTTGCAACGATTGCACCAGCTCCAGCGCCGCGACGGCGGCCGCCGGCCCAGGCTAGGAGCATGCCCGCTTCGAGGCACAGCCAGGTGACGGATTTGCGAGAAGGCAGTTCCGGAGTCAGCGGGCCGGCAAAGATGGTGATCAGAAGATGGACGTCTCGCGCATGGGATGTCGAGGGCGAAAAGTGCGAGCGCGACAACCTACCAGCCCTCGAGCGCGAGGTCTCGGCAAAGCGTGCGGTTCCATGCCGGAAGGTGGCACTGTTCTCCGCCGCGCGCAGGATGGGCATCATGCCGACGCGGCCCTGGTAGGGCATGTGCTCGGTTCCGGCGGCGTGTTGGTCCTAGTGGAGGAAGGTTTCATGACTTCCTAAACCAGAAACCGATCGTCCGAACCAAGCAATTCTGCAGCCGCCCGCTCTGAGATTCGACCGGAACTGATGGCAGTAAAGATGGCAAGCTCCGGCAGCGCGGTTGGGCGTTGGCGAGCCTGACAGCATGGTTGCGGCTATCTCATCCGGATATCGACGGTGATTTGCATGCCGTTATGCTACACCGCGGGCGCGCTCGATGGCGCGGACGACGGCGGCGGCCTTGTTGCCGCACTCGGCGAACTCGAGCTCGGGAACGGAGTCGGCGACGATGCCGGCGCCGGCCTGGACGTGGCCCTGCTCGCCGTCGAGGAAGAGGGTGCGGATGGCGATGCAGGAGTCGAGATTGCCGCTGAAATCGGCGTAGAAGATGCTGCCGCCGTAGACGCCGCGGCGGGCGGGCTCGAGCTCTTCGATGATCTCCATGGCGCGGATTTTGGGGGCGCCGGAAAGGGTGCCGGCGGGGAAGCAGGCCTTGAAGGCGTCGATGGCTTCTAAGCCATTTTTTAGCGTGCCTTCTATGGAGGAGACGAGGTGCATGACGTGTGAGTAGCGCTCGACGAACATGAGGTCCTTGACCCTTACTGAGCCGAATTCGCTCACGCGGCCTACGTCGTTGCGGCCGAGATCGACGAGCATGATGTGCTCGGCGACCTCTTTTTCGTCGGCGCGGAGGTCGGCTTCGAGGGCGCGGTCTTCGACTTCGTCGGCGGAGCGCTTGCGGGTGCCGGCGATGGGGCGGTACTCGACCTGGCGGTTGTGGCAGCGGACGAGGAGCTCGGGGGAGGAGCCTACGATGTGGGCGGTGAATGGCTCGGACCCGAGGTGGTCCTTCCCAGGTCTCAGAATCGAGACCTGGGGCGCCCCGGTCATGCCGAATCTTAGGAAGAACATGTAGGGGGATGGGTTGACGATGCGGAGGGCGCGGTAGATGTCGAAGGCGGGCACGCCGGGGACGCAGTCGAAGCGCTGCGAGAGGACGCACTGGAAGACGTCGCCGCTGGCGATGTAGTCCTTGGCGCGGGCGACAGAGGCGAGGAAGTCGGCCTTCGTGGTGCGGGGGATGAGCTCGAGCGGAACCGGCGGTGGCTTTGGCGCGCGGGCGGAGGCAGGGAGGGCGGCTTCGAGGAGATGCTCTAAATGGTCGAGCCTTATCAGCGCGTCGGCGTAGGTCTTGTTGCGCTGCAGGTCGACGGTGGCGATCAGCAGCATCTCCTTCTTGACGTGGTCGAAGGCGAGCACCTGGTCGAAGAACATCAGGCAGGCGTCGGGCACGCCGAGCTCGTCGGCGGCGAGCGCGGGGAGCTTCTCGATCAGGCGTACGACATCGTAGGAGAAGAAGCCGACGGCACCGGCGGTGAAGGGCGGCAGGCCGGGCAGGCGAGCGGGGGTGTGGCCGGCGAGCGCGAGCTTGAGCTGCTCGAAGATGTCGCCCTGGAAGCTGTTTGTCTCGGTGCCTTCTTCGACCGTGATCTGGCGACCGCGCGCGGTCATCTTCTTGTACGGCGCGATGCCCATGAAGGTGTAGCGTCCGACGTGCTCGCCGCCTTCGACGCTTTCGAGCAGGAAGGCCTCCGGCGCGTGCTCGGCCAGGCGCAGGAAGGCGGAGACGGGCGTCTCAAGATCGGCGGTGATGGTCCGATAGACAGGGATGAGGGAGTGGTCGCGGCTGAGAGCTGCAAACGTGGGTTGCGCGGGCGTGTTGTGGCTGTTCTGGTCCATGGGTATGAATCGATGGTAAATCCACACGCACGCGTACCTGCAAAGGCATCTGTAGGATTGCGGGTTGTGGTTCCACGGGCCTATACTCCGCTGGGTTTGCGAGTCCCGTCGATCCGGTCCGGGCAGCGACGTGAAAACTGAACCCTTCCTTTGTTGGCTCAATCCAACAATGAGGTGAACGAGATGGCCGGAGAATCGCTTGTACCCGTTTTAGAGAAAAGAGAACGCACCATGGCAGCAACGACGATGGACCCTGTGCACGGCATTACGCTCGAGCAGGAGAAGAACCCCTGGGAAGCGCAGGCGTATCGCTTCGACCTGGCGGCAAAGAAACTGAACTTGGATGCGGGTATTTGGAAGGTCCTGCGGTACCCAACGCGGGAGATCATCGTGCACATTCCGGTGCAGATGGACGATGGCTCGATTGAGCTGTTTACGGGCTACCGGGTGCAGCACTCGATGGCGCGGGGGCCATGCAAGGGCGGGATCCGCTATGCGCCGGATGTGTCGCTGGACGAGGTGCGCGCGCTGGCGAGCTGGATGACGTGGAAGTGCGCGGTGGTGAACATCCCGTTTGGCGGGGCGAAGGGCGGCGTCATCTGTGACCCCAAGACCATGAGCCAGGGCGAGCTGGAGCGGATGACGCGGCGCTATACGGCCGAGCTGATCCCGTTTATCGGCCCCGAAAAGGACGTACCCGCGCCGGACATGAACACCAACGAGCAGACGATGGCGTGGATCATGGACACGTACAGCATGCACGTCGGGCAGACGAGCACGGCGGTGGTGACGGGCAAGCCGGTCAACCTGGGTGGGTCGCGCGGGCGTCGTGAGGCTACCGGACGGGGGATTTCTGTTTGCTGCGATGAGGCGCTGAAGCATCTCGGGATGACGATCGAGGGCTGCCGGGTGATCGTGCAGGGTTTCGGCAACGTGGGCTCGAATGCGGCGCATCTGCTGTACAAGAAGGGCTACACGATCATCGGGATCACGGAGTACGATGGCGCGCTGGTGAACAACGACGGTATCGACGTGCCGGCGCTGCTCGAGCACCGGGCGAAGGCGGGGACGATCAACGGCTTTGCCAAGGCCGAACCGTGCGACAAGCACGAGCTCATCACGCGGGAGTGCGAGATCCTGATCCCGGCCGCGACCGAGAACGTGATCACGTCCGAGAACGCTAGCTTGCTACGCTGCAGGATCCTGTGCGAGGGCGCGAACGGGCCTACGACCACCGTTGCGGATGACATTCTGGAAGAAAAGAAGGTGTTCGTGGTGCCGGATATCCTGGCTAACGCGGGCGGGGTGACGTGTAGCTACTTCGAGTGGGTGCAGGATCGGATGGGCTACTTCTGGACGGAGGTTGAGGTCAACCAGCGGCTGGACGCGATCATGACGGAGTCGTTCAAGGACGTGGTGGCGTATGGCACGGCGCACTCGGTAAATAACCGGATTGCGGCGTATATGCTGGCGATCGACCGGGTGGCTTATACGACGAAACAGCGTGGGATGTACGCGTAAGACTGAACACAGAGAGCACGGAGAAAAGCCACACGGAGAGCACGTTTCTCTGTGTGGCTTTCTCTGTGTCCTTTGTGTTTAGTTCTGCTGGATGTTGATCGTGAGGGGGATGCTTGCCGTTCTGGTCTGGGAGACGGGGCCGCCCTGCGCGGTGGCGGTGATCTGGAAGGTGTAGCTGCCGGGGCGGGTGCCGAGGTCGGTGCAGTGGCCGCAGCCGCTCAGGGTCATGAGTGCAGTCGCGGCGGCGAGGAAGAGGAAGAAGCCTTGGACGCGGCGACGGCGGAGGGCGACCCATAGGAGCGCAGCGGCGGCGATGCCGGGGGCAAGCGGCCACTTGGGCGTGGTATTGGTGCTGAGCGAATACGGGGTGTTGGTGTTGCAGTCGCGGGGAGCGCTGGTGAGCAGTTGCAGAGTGACGCTGCCGCCGCCGGGGGGTACGGTGGCCGAGGGGGAGAACTGGCAGGAGGTCTCTGGCGCGAGGTTCGCGCAGGAGAGCTGGACTGGCTGGTTGAAGCCGCCGACTGCGAGGATGTTGACCGCGAGGATGCCGGTGCGGCCTACGCCTAGGGTGAGGGCGTTGGGGTTGACGGTCATCTCGAAGCCGGCTGCGGGCGTGATGAGCGGGATGGTAACAACCTGGCTCAATACGGGCGAGACGCTGGGCAGGATAACAGGCGCGGTGGTGCTGGTGAAGCCGGCGTACGAGGCGGTGATCGCGTGGGTTCCGGTGACGAGGGCGGCAGTCTGGAAGGTGGCGACGCCGAAGTTGTTCAGGGTTGCAGTGCCGATGGGGGCGGACCCGTCGAGAAAGGTCACAGTGCCGACCGGGATGGTGACGAACACGCCGGGCACCGCCACGTTGGCCGTGAAGGTGACGAGCTGCTGCGGAGCCGAGGGGTTGAGGTTCGAGCTGAGCGTGGTGCTGCTGGCGACCGAGCCGAGGGAGACCGGGTGGATGATCTGGTTCAGAATCGCGGAGGTGGCAGCGTTGAAGTTCGCATTGCCGAGGTAAACGGCCGTGATCGGGTGGGTTCCGACGGCCAGGCTGGAGGTGGTGAAGGTGAGGGTGCTGGCCAGGCCCGGGCCGGCGCTGAGGGTTCCGCTGCCCAGAAGGGTGCCGTTGTCGAGGAAGTTTACGGCACCGCTGGGGGGAACGATGTTGCCGGAGACCGTGGCAGTGAAGGTGACAGCGTCGCCCCGGATGGCGGGATTGTTACTGCTGATGAGGGTGACGGTGGTGAGGTCGGGGACGATGACGTAGGGGTAGTTGGGGGAGAGGCCCGGGGCGTTGACGGCGTCGCCCAGGTACTGGATGGAGAGGGTGTGGGGGCCGGCGTCGAGCAGGACGGGGTTGCCGTAGGGGCATAGCTGGTTGTAGGGAATGTTGGTGCAGATGGCGACGGGCGCGCCGTTGTCGAGCAAGGTGTAGTTGCCGTCGGCGGGGTGGGTAGGGTCGACGACGGAGAGCGAGAAGGTGCCATCGATGCCCTGGCCGTAGTAGACGGTGAGCGGCGTGGTGGGGGTGAGGTAGACGGTGCTAGGGGAACGGGTGATGGTGTGGGTGCCGGGCGTCAGTGTGGAAGCGGGGTAGTTGGGAACTTCCGAGTAGGTGGCGGTGAGGGTGTGGGTGCCAGGGAGCAGGATGGCTCCGGCGATGGTGTAGACGCCGGTGGTGGTGGTGGCCGTTCCAAGCGCGGTGCCGTCTTCCGAGAAGGTGACGGCACCGGTAGGGGTAGGCGAGCCAGTCAGGGTCGCGGTGATGGTGTAGGGGGAGAAGTAGACCGACGGCTCGGGGCTGGCGGCGAGGGTGGAGGAGAGAGCGGCTTTGGGGGTGACGGTGTTGAGCAGGACGGTGATGCCGCCGGTGTTGACGTCGGGGTCGGCGATTAGGACTTCGTGGTTGATGACTGGGTTCGAGAAGGTCGCTCCGCCGTTGGCGATAATGAGGTCCTGGGTACCGAGGCCGCGGAGGTCGGCGGTGGAGATAGTGTTGATGCCGCGGCCGGCGAGCAGGTGGTGCTCGGGGCCGAAGGTGCCGTCGCCCAGGCCGAGCTGGTAGCTGATGAGGTAGCCGTCCGAGAGGATGAGGTCGGGGATGCCGTCGTTGTTCAGGTCGGCCACGGCGACCTGGTAGTAGTTGCGCGAGAGCTGGATCCGGACAGGGTTGACAGGGTGTTTGGCGCTGGTGAGGAACTTGCCTCCGCCGGAGGCGTACCAGATGTAGAGGTAGTTAGGTTTAGCAGCCGTGGGGTTTGTACGATCAGCATCCAGGTTGTCGTACACGACGATGAGATCGCCCAGGGAATCTCCGGCGAGTTTTGCGACGATCATCGACCCAGGAAAGGCTGTGAAGCCGAGCGCTCTTGAGGGTCCTGGGAAGGTGGCTGAGATATCAGGCGCGACCATCTGTCCTGCGGTAGTGATAGAACCGTCTACGGCGAGATCGCCTTTGATGCTGGAATGCGCGGCATCGATGAGCTTGAGCGAACCCTGGTCCTGCACCATGAGGAGATAGCTGGCGTCTTGATTCCGAGTTCTTAATGAGGCCAGGAGGTTGTGCGCATGCAGATCCTGCTCGGGGACGATGAGCGACGCAGGCAAGATCGCTCCGGACTGACCTACCGTACGAAATGCCTGCAACGATTGTGAATCGAGATTACTTAGCGGAAAAATTGGCGGACCAGGGATACTAACGCCATAAAACGGGCCTGAACTGGCGGGTTCAGTGGCCGAGGTTACTGGCTGAGGCTGAAAGCTTCTACCTCCCTGGCCAAGAAAGATGCTGAGCCCAGGCGGTGTAAGCGCGTTGTTGGTAGCGGCAGCTGGCCGGTCCGCAGTGAGTGCTATGTCGTATACGCCGTCTAAGTTGAAGTCGGTGACCGAGACGGAGGCCCAATCGCCTGCTTCACCAACGCTGCCGATGGGCGAAGGCTGGTCTGGCGTAGCGGCTCCAGCCTGAAATGCGAAGGTGCCATCACCGGCGCCGATCATTAGCTGAGCCTGGGGTCTGGCCTGCGGGCCGCCAGTCGCGACGACCACATCACGGGGAGCATCTGCCGGCAAAGCGCCGAGGACGGCGGACAGGGCGGGAGCGCCGGCGGAATAGGCTCGGGAGCTTTGGAAGGTGCCGTCGGGGTTGCCGTAGAGGATGGCGATGCCTTCGGGGGAGTCGACGGCGAGGTCGAGGTTGTCGTCTCCGTTGAAGTCGGCCACGGCGTAGCTGGTGTGGCCGGGGCCGGCGTTGTAGATGCCGCCGAGTTTGAGGTAGGAGGTTCCCGCTCCGAAGAGGGTGGAGATGCCGGCGGGGGTGGCGGTCAGAGCGTCGAGTTGGCCATCGTGGTTCAGGTCGGCGAGGGCGATCAGGTGGCCGCCATTGCCGGTGAGGCCGTCGAGGGGGCCGGTGCCGCCGATGCTGGTAATCGAGAAGGTGCCGTCGCCGTTGCCGGGGAAGACGTCGATGTGGCCGTTGGTGCCTTCGGCGATGAGGTCGGGCCGGCCGTCGAGGTTGACATCCTGGATGAGGAGCGAGTGGATGCCGGCAATGCGGGAGGTGGGCTGGACGATAGGGAGGTTCGACTGGGCGAGACCCGTGCCTTTGCCATAGACCTGGGCAGTCTGGTTCACAAGGCCATTTACGATTACGGTTACGGGAAGTGTGCTGGAAAGGCCGGGAACGATGACGACTGGGCCAGCGCCATCGGGCAGTGCGGCGGAATCGACGATGTTGCTTCCGTCGGGATTGAAGATGAGCTCGTAGAGGATTTGATTGGCAGAATCTTGAAGGAGGATCTCCGGGCTGTACTGGCCCCCGGTATTGGTACGAAGACGCGCCAGCGTGAGGTAATGGAACTGCGGGGTGTTTGCGTTGGGGTAAGGGTACGGGATGGGGCCAATTGCGGGGAGCGGAGTGCAGGAGGAGCCGGAGGCACAGTTGGCCCGGTTGATGGTGAATCCGGAGGCGTTGCTGGAGACCCACAATAAGCTGGGGACGCTGACGCCGCCGACGCCCAAGGGGGCGAAGGCGATGGAGTCGCCCGCAGTGGACAGAGTTCCGGCAAGGGTAAAGTGACCCTTGCCATCGTTGAGCAGGACGTGGGTCGTGGATGCCGCGGGCGTGGCGCCCTGGTCGACGTAGATCAGGTCGGGGTAGCCGTCGCCGTTGACATCGGCGGTGTAGATTGCGGCGGGCCAGTTGCCGGTGGGGATGACGGTCGGCTGGGCGAAGGTCTGGGCTGCGGCGGGCAGGGCGAAGGTCACCGTCAGGAGCAGGCTGAAGAGCGACAGGAGCCGGGTGCCGAGGAGGAGAGGCCGCATGGGTTTGGGATACAGCCTTTGTTGTACTCGTTTGCGGGCGAAAGGGCAAATAGCGGGCGAAGATACGCGGACGGCAGAATGTGGCAGAATGTGACTGTCGGCACTTTGCGGGACTTCGCGCAGGCGGAGGAGAGAACGTATGAATCTGCCCAACTCCATTACGATGAGCCGCATCGCCAGCGTGCCGCTGCTGATCTGGATGTTGTCGCCGCATACGCCGTTCCGGCCGAACTCGGGCGAGCAGGAGATTGCGGCGTCGCTGCTGTTTATCGCGGCGAGCATTACGGACGGGCTGGACGGCTACCTGGCGCGGAAGCGGCAGCAGATCACGACGATCGGCATGCTGCTGGACCCGCTGGCGGACAAGCTGATGGTGGCCGCGGCGTACATCCTGCTGGTCGCGTACAACCCGCGGATCGTGCCGCCGTGGATCGCGGTGCTGATCATCGGGCGCGAGTTCCTGGTGAGCGGGCTGCGCTCGATTGCGGCCAGCGAAGGCTTCACGATCGACGCGAGCGAGATCGGCAAGCTGAAGACGGTGATCCAGATTGTGAGCGTGGTGGCGGCGATCCTGGCGCACCGGTGGGACTACTGGCTTTGGTTTGGCGGGCGCTATATTGTGGGCGTGCACCTGATTGCGGTGACGGCGATTTACTGGATGACGTGTGTGAGCGTGATCTCGGCCGCGGATTACTTTATCGGGTTCTGGAAGAAGATCGACCATGCGAGCGAGCGGGCGCGGACGAAGCGGCCAACGCTATTAAGCAGGAACAAGGCGGCAGAGACGCGGCCGTAGTAAGTGCGGAAAGGAGCAGGGAATGGCTTTAACGGAAGAGAAAAAAACAGCTCTGTAGCTATGTTTGGCGATCTCAGCAGGAGCTAATGACTCGCGAAGAGTTGGTAGAGTTGGCTCTGAGTCAAGCAAGGACGATGCGCTTGCCTTCGTTCGAAGCGCGCCCAGCCTGCCAGACGGGGCTCGGGCCAGAGCTTCAAGACGTGCTTGGATCGTGGCGGAATCCGGATGGGGATGAGTTGATCCTGTCCTTCAAGGGGGTGGATGGGTTGGCGTACCAGCGACGCATCCGTTCGGAGTGGGGTTGATCGACGAACTATTAGATTCGACGGTGCTGATCGATGTTCTCAATGGCGGGCAAAGCGCCATGTTCGCCATCCGCGAGCCCAGGATCCGAGGCATCAGCATCATCACTTGGATTGAGGTTATGGCTGGCGCCAAGCCCGACGAGCAGCGGGAGTTTGAAGACTATTTTGCAAATTCGTGGTGGTCGAGGTGACTTCGGAGATTGCCACGTTGGCTGCGCAGCTTTGGCGCACCTTGCGCTTGAAGCTGCCAGACGCAATCATCTACGCCACAGCCTTGAGTCTGGAGTGTCCGCTGCTCACCCGGAACACGCGAGACTTTTCCACGGACATGCCACGAGTGCAAATTCCCTACACCATGCAGCCCTAGCCGAGCAGGTCGTTGGCCTTGGCGGGGATCTTGGCGATCTTTTCGGCGGAGAGGTTGGTGTGGGCCTGGACGATCTGGGCCGGGATGGACCGGAGCCAGTTGTTCAGCGAGACCTCCTGGAATTCGTTCGCGGCGAAGAGCTCCAGGAAGATCAGGTCCTGGGTCCCGGTGTTTTCGATGTAGTGGCCGGCCATCTTGGGCACGTAGCCTACGTCGTTGGCGCGGAAGTCGCTTGTGCGGGCGTCTTCCTTGGCGTTGAAGACGGTCATGCGGCCCTGGCCCTGGATCCAGAACTGCCACTCGCTCGCGTTGGGGTGCCAGTGCAGCTCGCGCAGGCCGCCGGGTTTCACGGTCACGATGGCGGCGGCGATGTTGGGTGAGGCAGGGAAGTTGCGCGCGTCGACGACCTTGACGGTGCCGTGGGCGTTGGCCCTGGTGGGGGCCATCTCGCCGGCGCGGAAGGTGTAGGTCTGCTTTGGCTTGGCGGCGTTCCGGGCGACCTCGTCGCGGTCGGCGGCGAGCGACTGCGCGGGCACCTGGCTTGGGAAGATGTAGAGCGGGTCGCCCTTGGGCAGCTTGGCGATAGACTCGAGCGGGAGGCCGAAGTTCTTGGCGAGCACGTCGGGCGGTGTGTGCTTGAGCCAGTCGGAGAGCAGGAAGGTGGTCTCTTCGGAAAAGCTGCCCTGGTTGAAGACGAGCAGGAACTCGCAGCCGTCGTCCCCGATGCCCTGGATGGAGTGCGGCGAGCCAGCGGGGAAGAGCCAAAGGTCGCCGGCCGAGACCTCGTCGATGAAGGTGGAGCCATCGGGCGAGAAGAGCGTGACGCGAGCGCGGCCGGTGAGCATGATGGCCCACTCGTCGGCCAGGTGCCAGTGCAGCTCACGGAAGCTGCCGCGGGTGAGCCGCATGTTGACGCCGGCGATCTCTTTCGACAGCGGGAGTTCGCGCTCGGTCACCTGATGGGTCCAGCCGCCTTCCTGCACGCGGCGGTGGGTCAGGTCGAACGAGTGCCAGACGGGGCCGACGCTGCCGTGGTCGGTCGCGGGCGGCATGTTGGAGTTCGGGTTGATGCTGACGAGCGTCGCGTTCAATTGGCCGGGGTTTGAGGCGGAGTGGTCCTGCTCGGCTTTCTTCGTGTTGTCAGCCGTTTGTGCGAGTGCGGTGGCGGTAGTAAAAGCGGCGGCAACCGAGGTGCCGAGGAAGTCTCTGCGGGTGGACATGGGTGCTTGGATGCGGGTGGAACGAGAGAGGCTATTCATCCTGCGAAGCATTTGGTTGAATCCAAAGAAGCGCCACACACGTGCAAGCCGCAGTAGAACCACAAAGCGGCAGCGAACCAGAATCCGATGTTAATGGGGGATAGCAGTCACTGCATGGATGCGCTTAAACCATTCGGTCGAGAGGTATTGCACGGCCAAGCAGATCTCTACGGGATGAATAATGATTCATTCTCTTTGTCATCCGCAGGAATCTGCTTGTTGCTTGGAGCAGCTATGTTTAGGTCTGGCGATGCACCTGGGGGCTTGAGTTCCAGGATGGTATGAGCCGGGCCTTCAGCCCTCAGTGCGGACACTACTGTCCCAGGATGGGCACGCCGGCGAGCTGCTGGCTGGCGGCGATGCGGGCCTTCCACTCGGTCGGGCCGGTCTTGTGGACGCTGGTGCCGGCGGCGTCGACCGCGACTGTGACGGGCATGTCGACTACGTCGAACTCGTAAATGGCTTCCATGCCGAGGTCTTCAAACGCCAGCACGCGGCTGTGTTTGATGGCCTTCGAGACCAGGTAGGCCGCGCCGCCGACGGCCATCAGGTAGACGGCGTGGTTGTCGCGGATGGCGTCGATGGCCGCGTCGCCGCGTTCTGCTTTCCCAATCATCCCCAAAAGCCCTGTTGACTCGAGCATCTGCCGGGTGAACTTGTCCATGCGCGTGGCGGTTGTGGGGCCTGCGGGCCCGACGGCTTCGTCACGCACGGCGTCTACCGGGCCTACGTAGTAGATGAACTTGTTGGTGAAGTCGACGGGCAGGGCTTCGCCGCGGTTGAGCATGTCGGTCATGCGCTTGTGCGCGGCGTCGCGGCCGGTCAGCAGCTTGCCGGTAAGCAGGACGATCTCGCCGGGCTTCCAGGTTTCGACCTCCGCGCGGGTGACAGTTTCGAGATCCACGCGGCGCGCGCGCGAGACGTCGTAGGTCAGCTTCGGCCAGACGCTGAGGTCCGGCGGGTCGAGATAAATCGGGCCGTTGCCGTCGAGCACCAGGTGCGCGTGGCGTGTGGCGGCACAGTTCGGGATCATCGCGACGGGCAGGTTGGCGGCGTGCGTGGGGTAGTCCAGGATCTTGACGTCGAGCACGGTGGTGAGCCCGCCCAGGCCCTGCGCGCCGATGCCGAGCGCGTTGACCTTGTCATAGAGCTCCACGCGGAGCTGTTCAATATTGGTCTGCGGCCCGCGCGCCTTCAGCTCCTGCATGTCGATCGGGTCCATCAGGCTCTGCTTGGCGAGCAACATCGCTTTTTCCGCCGTGCCGCCGATGCCGATGCCGAGCATCCCGGGCGGGCACCAGCCGGCACCCATCGTGGGTACCGTCTTCAGCACCCAATCCGCGACCGAATCCGACGGATTCAGCATGACGAACTTCGACTTCGCCTCCGACCCGCCGCCCTTGGCCGCGACCGTCAGGTCCACCTTGTCGCCCGTGACGAGCGAGACCTCGACCACGCACGGGGTGTTGTCGACTGTGTTGCGCCGGCTGAACGCGGGGTCGCGCAGGATGGAGCCGCGCAGCTTGTTGTCGGGGTCGAGCCAGGCCTTGCGCACGCCTTCATCGCACATTTCCTGGAGGGAAAGGCTGGGTGCGCCGCCGCCAGGTCCGGTGAACTGGACCTCGAGCCCGACCTTGAGGAAGATCGTCACGATGCCCGTGTCCTGGCAGATGGGCCGATGGCCTTCGGCGCACATGCGCGAGTTGATCAGGATCTGCGCGATGGCGTCCTTGGCGGCGTGCGACTGCTCGAGCTCATACGCCTGGGCGAGGTTGGTGATGTAGTCGACCGGGTGGTAGTAGCTGATGTACTGCAGGGCGCCGGCGATGGATTCGATGAGGTCTTGCTGCGGGATGTTGGTCATATTATCTCGGGTAGGCTATCGCCTTCAGGGATGTGTTTGGACGGCAAGGACGCGTTCGAGGACGAAGGTTTGCAGGATTTGAACCGACATAAGCATGGAAGTACGGTCCTCGGTCGAAAGCGGCGGCCCGGCATCATAGCGGAGCTTGACTGCAAAGGTTCCAGTTCAGCAGATCGATGAGCTTGTCGAGCTAATGCGTCAAGGGATAGGTCCTGCCATGTGCGCTGATCAGTGCCTTCAACAGCTTCTCGCAGCTTTGCTGTGCGTGGACGCCATAGATGGCGTCAGGCAACGCGAAGCGCCGGACGGACAGATCGCCCCCCGCTAACGTGTAAAGCGTCTGGATGTGCGGACTCAGGATGCTCGCGGTCATAGAGGATGATTCCTTGCTGGTCGATGTAGTTGAAGATGCTGTTCAGCCACGGCCGGTTTAGATCGTACTTGGCTTTAGAGACGACGATCAGGTCGTGTTCAAGACGGATGCC
>CAXUDC010000023.1:0-13595 GCA_964249685.1 uncultured Acidobacteriaceae bacterium | reverse complement strand
AGGCGTTGCCGCTCTTCCTGGCCTGGGGACTCTACGATTACGGCAAGATCGAGATCGCTGTCTTCCCGATGGTCTCCGCGCGCGCGCGACCCGAACGCGATGATTTGCAGCGGCTTGGCGTATTCCACGATACGGCACACGGCCTCATCTACCTTGTCGCGGGTGATGGACCAGTCGGGCATCTCGAGCATTGTCGCCATGCGCTTTATTTTAGCTCCACGGACGGCCTGAAGAAGCGAACGGCAAGGCGTGGCTGGGGGGCACGCTCGATCGGTGCAAAATAGCTCGGGCTGCATATGCCGGATGGTACTGTTTTGCACCACTGGAGCGGCATGTTGCTGGTGTTGCGCATCGAATGGTAAATGAAGCAGGGGCGGTCTATAACGGTTGACCGGAACGAGCAACCGTGGCAAGCGCTGCTGGACTCAGCTGGTGAGGGAATCTGGGGCGTGGGGCTGGATGGCTCTTGTACCTTCGTCAACCGTGCCGCGCAGAGCATGTTGGGGTTCTCCGCCGAGGAACTGGTCGGGCGCGATATGCACCAGATGGTGCATCACCATCAACTGGATGGGTCGCCGTACGCGAATGAAGCTTGCCCAATCTATAACGTCTTTCGCAAGAACACGCCGTTTTCCAACCAGATCGACCATGTCTTTCGAAAGGATGGCAGTCATTTTTTCGCGGAGATGTCCGCGCAGCCAATCCTTGAAGACGGCGACGTGCGCGGCGCGGTCGTAACGTTTCGCGACATCACGCAGGCGCGGCAGGCCGAAGAGGCATTGCGGCGGAGCGAAAAGCTGGCCGCAGTCGGGCAGCTGGCCAGCTCGATCGCGCACGAGATCAACAATCCGCTGGAGGCAGTGACAAACCTGCTTTACCTCGTCCGGACGGCCGACACAATGGACGATGTGCGCACGTATGCGGCGCTGGCCGAGACCGAACTGGCCCGCGTGGCCGATATCACGATGCAGACGCTGCGCTTCCATCGCCAACAGACATCGGCCTCGCCGGTGCAGCTGGCCGAGACGATCCCGGCGGTGCTGCGGTTATACGGTGGGCGGTTCAGCGCGCGCAACGTCCTGCTGAAGACCCGCATGCGCAAGACGCCGGACGCAATGCTGCTCGACGGCGACATCCGCCAGGTGCTGAACAACCTTATCCGCAACGCCTATGACGCCATGCCGAACGGCGGCCCGCTGCACGTGCGCCTGCGCCCGGCGAGCTGCATGAAGACGTGGATGCGCGGCGTGAGAATCACGATTGCGGATACCGGCACGGGCTTCCTGCCGAAGATGCGCAAGACGCTGTTCGAGCCCTTTCATACGAGCAAGGAAGTAACCGGAACCGGGCTAGGCCTTTGGATCTCGAAGGGGATTGTGGACAAGCACCGTGGACGCCTGCAGATGAAGAGCCGCATGGGAGCTGGGACTGTATTTTCGCTCTGGCTCCCGCTAGGCGGTTGAACCAGAACCGTAAGGGTGCCCATGATCACCGAGGCTTTATCGCGGTTATCGTGGGGTTACTCTCTTCACGACAAGCTACTGCCGCAAACTGCAGTGCAGGTCTCAACCGCAGATTCCTCCGCTACGCTACGGAATGACAACAAAAGACGTCGTCTGTATTTGTTGTCATCCTGTCGCGACTGCGGTAATCATGGGGCACCCCGTGAGGTTTTTAGCCGTGGCGATAAACAGTGGTCGCGTTCGCCTGGTCAAGAGGCGTAAGAACAATCGTCTGGATCTGCACATGGGCCGGACGGGTGGCGGTCCAAACGATAGTCTCGGCAATGTCCTCAGCCGTAAGAGGAGTGACATTCTCATAGACCTTGGCGGCTTTGGCCTGGTCGCCGCGGAAGCGAACCTCGGAGAACTCGGTCTCGACCATGCCGGGGTCGACGGACGTAACGCGGATGTTCGTGCCCAGGAGATCAAGGCGGATGCCGTCCGAGATGGCTCGTTCAGCGGCCTTGCTGGCGCAGTAGACCGCGCCATTAGGATAGGTCTGGTGTCCGGCGATGGAACCCATGGAGATGATGTGCCCCTGCTTGCGTGCGATCATGCCGGAGACGATAGCCTTCGTGACATACAGCAGACCCTTGACGTTGGTGTCGATCATCTCTTCCCAGTTTTGCGGGTCGTCGTCCTGGAACTTGGTAAGACCGCGGCTGAGGCCAGCGTTGTTGATCAGGATGTCCACGGCGGACCACTCGGGCGGAAGGCCGGCAAGCGTCTCGCTGACAGCGCCGGCGTCGCGCACATCCAGGCGGAACGCGTAGAGGTCGGGATCCTGGGCTAAAGCGGATAACTCACCCACGAGTTCGGTGAGCTTTTCGATCCGGCGCGCGCAGAGCAGCAGGCGCGCTCCCTGGGCGGCAAAGGCATGAGCGCAGGCACGGCCAATGCCGGAACTGGCACCGGTGATCAGGACGGTCTTACCTTCAAGAGAGAACATGACCGTTGGATGCGGTCAGGCTACCTTGAGCGCGGCTTCCGATAGCACATTCAGGATCGCTTTTTCACTCAGCCCCTGCTTGCGCAGGCTTTCGGTAAGACGCAGTACCGGAGAGTTGTCGAGCCTTGCGAGATCTCTCCGGAGACCCTCGCCAATGTAAGTGCGCGCCAGGGCAATGTGGCTGGAGTAACCGAGCGCAGGCGCAATCTCCTTCATCTCCACGATCACATCGTCCGGGAGGTTGATCACAACCTGAGAGTGTGTCCGATCCTTGCTCATGCGAACGGCAAGCCGTTCACGCGCGCTTTTTCATAGTTCACCCTTTCTCTCGCAGTGGCTGGGCGAGCAGAGATGATCCGAATCGATTGATCGCCACGCTCAAAATGGACCACGTAGAGAAGCTGTTCCTGAAGGTTCTTCCGACAACCGCTTCTCTCGCCTCATCGCCTCCGGTCGCGTCTGAAAATGCCAGAAGCAAGTCCTGAAATACCTCTACCGCAACCTCAAACCGGATACCATGACGCCTTAAATTCTACTGCGCCTTGTCTTCATCCCAACTATAGAGAACGCCTTCGGAAAGATAGAGCTTTTCCATTTACTTGAAGCGTCCATGAAAAAGGGCACCGCGAACGATGCCCTTTTTCGTGCGATTACTGCGCGGTGGGTACGGAGGACTGTTTGACCCCAATGGCGGCACCGGAGACGACCAGGTTGACGCGGCGATTCTGCGCGCGACCCGCCGCGGAGGTATTGTCTGCGACGGGGTTGGCGGGGCCATAACCGGCTGCAGTGATGTTATCGGGCGAGACGCCTTGCTTGATCAGGAAGTCGCGCGTGGTGGAGGCGCGGGCGTCAGACAGCTTCTGGTTCAGATCGGCCGAACCGGTAGAGTCGGTGTAGCCTTCGACCTGGACCATCAGGCCGTCGTAGGACTGAAGAATGCCGGCTACGCGGGCAAGCGAGACCTGCGTGCCCTGTTTGAGCGCGCTCTTGCCCGTGTCGAACAGCACGTCGGACAGGTTGACGACCAGGCCGCGCGAGGTCTCCGTCGTTTGGAGAACCTCGTTGAGGCGCTGCAGCAGACGCGCGCGTGCGGCTGCGGCCTTGGCTGCGATGTCGTCCGCACGCTGGTTGGCGGCGAGTGCGGCGGCATTGGCCGCGGCGGCGTTGGCGTCCGCGGTGGTCTTGGCGAGCTCCGCCTGCTGGGCCTGCAGACGCGCATTCTCCGTCTGTAGACGGGCGCGCTCGGTGGCTTCACGGGCGGCCTGGGCCTGCGCGTCCGAGAGCGCGGCCTGCGCCTGGGCGTTGTTGGCAGACTGCTCGGCATTAACCTGGCGCTCGGCGGCCTGCTTGCGCAGGGTGTCCACGCGCGAGTCCTCCGCGCGCTGCACCGCCTCGCGGGCATAGGTAATCTCGAGCTTGGTGTCGCGCTTCTTGCTGGCGTCGATATCGGCTGCGTTCTTCAGGTCGAGCGAGGCCTTGCCATAGGTCTCCGTCGAGTACTTCTCGGCACCCGCCATCTGGGCGATGCGGACCGCGTTGTAGGCCTCGTAGAGCTCGAGCGGCGACCGTTCATCGCGCGTAATCGGCGCCTGCACGGTGTGCTGACCGTCGCCCGCGTAGATGCCGCGCGGCAGCAGGGTGGTATGGGCGTTGACCTTTTCGATCACGCCATTGGTGTGGTCGTCGACGATAATGTTTTTGAAGACGACGACATCGGACGGCGTGGTGACGGAGAAGTAAGGCTCCGCGGTGACGATGAGCGCAAAGGACTGGAGAGAGGTGGTCGCCTCGATATTGTTCTTGGTGCCGGCAGGAAGCACTTCGCCCAGGTTCTGGGGGCGGCCGTCAGGGGAGATCGCCCACAGCACGTACGTGAGGTACTCGGGGCCAAAGCCATTGGCGGGCGTCAGGTTGCGGAAGTCGGCGTCAATGGTGAGCAGGCCGCGCTCGCTCTTGACCGTGGCCTCGCCCTTGCCGGACGGCAGCAGGTCCGTCCCCGCGAAGCGGACGGAGGTCGAGCCGCTGCGATGCAGGTAGTTGATCGCGTCCAGGTCGCGCTGGACTACCTTAACCTTATAGAAGAAGACGTTTCCATCCTGCGTGACCGCGACGCCTTGCGGAGCGGGGGTCGAGGTGGGATTGCTGACGTTCTGGGCAGACAGGCTGGCGGCGGCGAGGGCGAAGAGGCTCGCGGCGGCGGTAAGTGCGGCAGGCTTGCGGTACATGCGTTCTCCTTGTGAGACGCACGGTGATCGCGGCCTCACTCAAGACGGATGCCCCCGGAGCGGGAAAGGTAGTCCCGGTACAGCGGACCAGAGCCAGGAAGAAGCAACGAAAGTAACGTGGCCGAGCTTTCGGCAGGGAGCGGCCGGTAAACCCAGGTCCCAGATCGAGACCTGGGACACCTGGTCTCAGCTCCCGCTCCGCATCAGGCGTGGTGCGCCGTGGAGTGCTTCTGGACGAAGTGGTACGGCGGCCAGGGCCCGGAGAGCTGCATGCGGCAGTCCTTCAACTCGGTGGTCGCGGAGGAGTACTTGTTCTGGTACCGGGCGACCGTCTTGTTGTCGATCAGGTGTGCGATATCGAGCAGCATCTTGCCCGATTCCATGCGCTTGCAGGTGATCTCTTCGGCCAGTGGCAGGAACATGCGGTGCATCTGGACGGAGAGCGCGCGGGCCTTGGACTGGCGCTCGCGCTGCCGGCTGGCCGACTCGCGCAGGCTGGTCAGGTATTCCTGACCGACGGTCATGTTGCGCGCGGAGTTGCCGGGGCAGGTGTCGTCGACGAGGACCTTCAGGTGCATCTCGGCCTTGCCGCGGAGGCGCTCGACGTTGGCCAGGAAGTGGCGCTGGTTGGAGCGGACGGAGCGGCGGAGACCGTCGTCGTCGGCGAAGGTGGTGTTGAAGCGGAAGGGCAGCACGGTCGAGAGCTTAAAGCAGTCTGCGATGACGCGGGCGTGTTCCTTGGCGGCCTGCTGGGCCAGCGCGGGAGTTTCGATGCGCTCGGTATCGGCGGGGGTGTGCTCTGAGACGATGACGGCGAGGTCGCCGGCGGGGAAGAGGAAGGTCTGATTTCCGAACAGTCCGGAGACTCCGTTCAGGGGCATCGGGCGGCGGTGACGGGCAAGTTCCGGAAACGATTGGCGTTCGGCAATGCAGTAGGCGTACCAAGACATGGTGTTTCTCTCCAATGCACGCTGATGGGTCTTTGCGCCCAATCATGCGTTGGTTGCTTACATACTGGTCGGTGAAGCGCGCGTGGCCTCGAAAGAACCCTGGCATGCTCGCGAACCTGCGAGTTTTGCTGAGTGCGAAACGGATACTATGCCCAACAGACTACGGTTGGCAATAACCTTTTTACAGCCGGCGAGTCGTCGCCGCAGGTAGGTGGATTTGCTGTGTATTCAGCTCCGCAAGACGCTTGTGGACCGGATCCAACGCGATCGGAGCTGCCGCGCGGATGGTGCACCTTCACGCAGGGAGTAGACTGTCGTTACCATGGCGACCGCGACCGCACTATCCCTCGGAGAGTATCTGCAGACCAGCTACCGGCCGGATCGCGAATACATCGACGGCGAGTTGAAGGAGAGAAACGTGGGGAAGTGGGATCACGCGCGAGTGCAACTCCTGCTCGCCCGGTTCATCGGCAATCACGAGCAGGAATGGGGCGTGATCTCGAGTACCGAACAACGGATGCAGGTGTCGGAGACCAGGGTCCGCATCCCGGACCTGGTCGTGTTGGAGGAGGGGTACCCGCCTGAGGTGCTCGTAGAGCCTCCCTTGCTAGCCATTGAAGTGCTTTCGCCGGACGATAGCTACTCCGAGGTTCAGGAGCGTTCCGCCGATTACCTGGCGATGGGCGTGCCGGCAGTCTGGCTCATCGATCCCAGGACGCGAACAGCGCGCGTATGCCTTGGCGAGCGCTGGATGGCTGCCACCACGCTTACGGTTCCGGGCACGGCGATTCGAGTCGAAGTGACCGAGATCTTCGCGCAGCTCAGCGCCAGCAAACGGCCACCATCCGCTTAGCGAGACTGCAGGATCTTCATAACCGGGCTCGGTAGATCTTCGTTGGCATGGTGCAGAAGCAGAGCAACCTGCCAAATCTGGAGGTCGCTTAGCGTGTGGCCGAAGGCGTGGCTGGTGCCGCAGCAATCGCCGAACTTGATGTCGTTGAAGACGGAGCCGGGTGCAAGTGCTGCAACGTCCGTGCCGGTCCAGAGCTGCACGGCATGGGCGTGCGGAGAGTTGGCGTCGTGGCCAGGCCTTCCGTGGCAGGCAGCGCACTGCTTTGCATAGGTAGTCGCGCCTGCCTCAAAGACATCTTCGCTGATCGCAAACGGGGCGGTGGGGACGGCACATTCCGACGTTTCGGCAGCGGTGCTTGCGGGCTTGTGGTGCGCGACGATCACGGGCCGCTGCTTTGGCCGTAGGTAAGACCAGCCTGCCACGGCCAGGGCGGCGGCTACAAAAAATCCAAGCAGAAACGAGCCGAAGCGGAAGCCGCTGCGTCCATCAGGAGTACTCCGTGTCTTTGCTGTTTTCGCCACTGGTCTGGCCGGTCCTTTGTCCGGATGCGATACCCCTTATTCGGGGCGTGAAATGTTCTAATAGAGGAAGAGGGCGGTTTGCGCTTCCTCCACGGTACCGCCCCAACCGTATCAGACCTGGCTCGCCGGTTTGACAAGCAATCGGGAGCAGGAGTGATTACGTTGATGCATGTTTTCGCAAGAGCACTGAAACTCGCCGTACCGGTCATTCTTGCCGCCGTCCTTGCGGCCCCCGCGTCCGCGCAGAGCCAGCACCGCACCCGGCGCGAGTCAAACGCAAACCGCAAGGCACGCATCGCGCGCACCATCGCCGAGACCTACGGACATCGTTGGGAGGTGGCCGGCGGCGGTGGCTATGAGCGCTTTCGCAGCGGGCAGTACCAGCAGCGCGACAACCAAGTCACGTTCTGGGCGTCGACGCTCTACTCGCTCAACCCCAAGCTGGGGATCCAGGGCGAGGTCCGCGGCGCGTACGGAAACGCGAAGATCGGCAACCTGGCCGGGCCTTACTTCCTTCCCTACAACCCCAAGATCTCCGAGTACAACTTCATGGCGGGCCCGAGCTATCGCTTCCACGTCCGCGAAAAGTACGCCCTGAGCGCGTTTGCCGAGGGCGGCGTCGGGCTGGGCAAGTTCGCCGGCGACTCGAAGGGCCTGCCCGCGGCCGGCATCGGCGTCTGGACCGGCGACTACGCGGCTTCGTTCGCGGCGGGCGTCAACCTGGACTACAACTTCTACCCCAACCTGGCGGTACGCGTCACGCCGACTTATCTCGGAACGACCTTCGGAGGCACGCTGCAGAACACCAAGGGCGTCAACGTGGGTGTGATCTACCGGTTCGGCAAGGTCCGGTAAGCCGCCGCCGGCGCTTACAGGTGAACGGTCCAGCCCAGCTCCGCGAGCCGCTCTTCGATATCGGCCAGCGCCGTGGTAAGCGCGGTCCGGCGGTGCGGGCTCGCGGTGCGTTCTGAAAGGATGCGCTCGCGCTGAAGGTGCAGTGCCTGCAGCTTGCGGCGCTGGTCGGCATTGGCCTGCACGTTGCGCTGGCGGTCCCCCTGCGGCGCGGCCGCCTTGCTGCTTGTGGAGGCGTCTTCTGCCTGGGTCTGCTGCAAATCCTGCTGAGCTTCCACGTTTTTGCTCTCCCATCCACGCGACATGGTTTGATTCTAAGCCCGCGCGCGCCGAACAGGGAACAACGGGAACACAGGCGACTGTTTTCTTTCTCGCCTCCCTCTATAATCCAGAGGCGAGGTGGCGTCTTGATTGTGGAAGTACTTGGCCTGAGGAAAGTCTACGAGGGCAAACAAAAGGTCGTCGCTGTTGACGGAATCGATCTCAGCGTGGGCGAAGGCGAGATCTACGGGCTACTAGGTCCGAACGGCGCCGGCAAGACGACGACCATCAGCGTCTGCACCACGCGTGCAGT
This sequence comes from uncultured Acidobacteriaceae bacterium, assembly GCA_964249685.1. Lineage (GTDB taxonomy): Bacteria > Acidobacteriota > Terriglobia > Terriglobales > Acidobacteriaceae > Edaphobacter. Next base: position 5,166 of record CAXUDC010000023.1, on the reverse strand, counting down.
GCCGACGGACGGTGTCGTAAAGATCGCCGGGATCGACGTCTGCCGCCAGCCGGCGCTGGCTCGGCGTTGCATCGGCGTGGTGCCGCAATACAACACGCTCGACCGCGCGTGCACGATCTCTGAAAACATCTTTTTTCACTGTCGCTACTTCGGCTTTTCCACGTTCGACGCCCGCGCCCGCACCGCCGAGCTGCTGGAGCAGTTCCACCTGACCGAGCGCGTCAAGGCCTACCCGCAGCAGCTTTCGGGCGGCCTGGCCCAGCGGGTGCAGATCGCGCGTGCGATTGCGCACCGGCCCAAGGTGCTCTTTCTCGATGAACCCAGCGCGGGGCTCGATCCGCAGAGCCGCATCGCCATGTGGGATGCCGTGCGCGCGCTGCGGCATGAAGGCATCACAGTCGTGCTGACGACCCATTACATGGAAGAGGCCGACGAGCTTTGCGACCGCGTGGCCATTATCGACCACGGCCGGGTCCTGGTGCAGGACACGCCCGCCGCGCTGAAGAGCTCGGTCGGCGCGCAGAAGACGATTGACCTGCGGACGGCGCGGCCGGAGCAGAACGCGGCGTTGGCGGACGCGATTCGGGTCGTGCCCGGCGTGGCGAACGTGGAGCTTACGGAGAACGGCGTGCGCGTCTTCGCGCAGGCGGAAGACGGTATCGTGGCCGCAGTCGTGCTGGCCTCGGGCGGGCACGGCGTGGTCGACGTGGTGACGGCGGAGACGAGCCTCGAGACCGTATTCATCAAGCTGACCGGCAGGGATTTGAGGGAGTAGGCGATGGCAACCACCGCAACTGTTGTACCCCGGATGCAGGAGAGCAGCAACGTCGGGATGTACTCCCGGGCGTTCGCCGGGCTGTTTCTACGCGACCTCTACGTGCTGCGGCGCGAGCTGTTTCCCTTCGCCATCCGCGTCGGGATGAACCCGCTGCTGTTCCTCTTCGTTTTCACGTACATCATGCCGCACATGTCCGGCGGCGGCGCGACGAACCCCACGGCGCAGCTGGCCGGCGGCAACTTTTCAACCGTCCTGCTGCCCGGGCTAATGGCAGTGGCAATCATGTTCTCGGGCATCGCCGCAGTCGCGCTGCCGCTGGCGCAGGAGTTCGGCATCACGCGCGAGATCGACGACCGCGTCATGTGTCCGCTGCCGGTGGCGGCGGTTGCCGGGGAAAAGATCGTCTTCTCCGCCATGCAGAGCGTCATCGCGGCCGCGATCGTGTTTCCGCTGGCCTACTATGTGCCCACCACTCCGGTGCATGCGCACGTCAACAGCTGGCCGCTGCTGATCGTGGTGATGGTGCTTGCGTGCCTGGTCTCGGGCGCGCTCGGGCTCACGATCGGCACCAGCGTGAAGCCGCAGCAGATCGGGCTCATCTTCGGCATTGTCGTCATGCCGATCACCTTCCTCGGTTGCGTCTACTATGCCTGGCAGAACCTGGCACCGATGCCGTGGCTCAAGTACGGCGTGCTGATCAACCCGATCGTCTACATGAGCGAGGGCCTGCGTGCATCGCTGACGGACTCGCCGCACATGCCGGTCGCGGCCATCCTGGGCATGCTGGTCTTCTTCCTGGTCGCGCTCAGCTGGGTAGGCATGCGCGGGTTTCTAAAGCGGGTTGTGGGCTGAACCCGCTCCGGGTTGAGCCTAACATACGGGGGTGCCCCATAATCACCGCAAGCTTTATCGCGGTTATCGTGGGAAGTCCCTTCAGCCCTCAATCAATGCCGAGGGCCTCAGCCCAAAGTGTAGTGCAGACCTGACCTGCAGATTCCTCCGCCATGCTATGGAATGACAACAAAAGCGGCACTTATCTCCTAGGGACGGTCTGATCAAGTAAGCCGCAGCGTGTTTTCAGGCAGTTTTTCTTCTTTGGGAGCTGGGAAAGAGTGTTGGTTGGTCTTCAAGTCGGCGATTTGCCGACTTGAAGACACACTCCTGCCCGTGGACGGCCAGCAGGTGTTTTGCGCGGTCACCAGGTTGACCAGCGCGCAGCTCGTCAGCAGGCGGTTCAGGTTTGGCGAGCCCGCGGGAGCGCACTTTCGTGAAGCCGAACCGCAGCTTCAGTACGCCGAACACGTGCTCCACCCGCGACCGCGTCTTGCTTTGCACGCGGTTGCGTTCGCGCTGCTCCGGCCACACCTGCAGCTTCGACCGCCAGCGCCGGTTGGTCCGGTCCACCGCCTTGGGGGCCCGCTCGGCGAGCACCGCCGCCTGGCCCTGGTAGGCCTGGTCGCCCCACACCGCCGTCTCCTCGCCATGCAGCAGCGCGCCCATCCCCTTCAAGTCGGCCACGTTGGCCGCCGTCGCCTCCACCGAGTGGATCAGCTTCGTCTCCGCGTCCACGCCCACATGCGCCTTCATCCCAAAATGCCACTGGTTGCCCTTGCGCACCTGGTGCATCTCCGGGTCGCGCTCGCCGGCCTTGTTCTTCGTCGACGAAGGCGCCGCAATCAGCGTCGCATCCACGATCGTGCCCGTGCCGACCCGAAATCCGTGCGCCGCAAGATAGCCGTTCACATGCGCGAACAGCTTCGCGCCCAGCCCGTGCCGCTCCAGCAGATGGCGGAATTTGCACACCGTCGTCTCGTCCGGCGCCGGCTCCCGGCCAAGATCGATGCCGACGAAGTGGCGCATGCTCAACGACTCATACAGCGCCTCTTCCACGCCCGGGTCCGACAGGTTGAACCACGCCTGCAGAAAGTAAATCCTGAGCATCCGCTCCAGACCACTGGCGGACGTCCCTTGCCGGCCTTCGGGTAAAACGGCTCGATCTCCGCGCACAGCTCAACCTACGGCACCACCGTGTTCATCGCGGATAAAAACTCTGCCCGCCGAGTCACCTTCTGATGCTTCTCAAACCCAGCCGCCAAAGCCAAAGTCGTCTGCCGCCCCATCGAAACACCTCGATGACAACAAACTAAATGCCGCGAGCGTGGAAAGGTAAGAACTTAATCAGAGTCTCCCTAGTACGCCAGATTCACCAGAACCGGCTCTTGAAGATCGCGCGTGAAGGCAGCCAGATGACTTCCGCCGATCTGATGAAGTTCGAACCGCAACGCCGGTATGCGACGCTGGTTGCGCTGGCCGTCGAAGGGATGGCCACTGTCACCGATGAAGTGATCGAACTCCACGACCGGATCGTTGGCAAGCTGTTCAACGCTGCAAGGCACGGACACCAGGAGCAGTTCCAGGCTGACGGCAAGGCCATCAACGACAAGCTTCGGCTTTATGGGCAAGTCGGGCAGGCTTTGCTCCAAGCCAAGCAGAATGGATTCGATGCCTTTGCCGCTATCGAGGCGGTCGTATCATGGGAAGACTTCGCAGCAAGCATTACGGAAGCACAAGAGCTTGCACAGCCGGAAGACTTCGACTTTCTCTATAGAGTCGGCGAAGGCTATGCCACCGTCGGCCGCTATGCGCCTGAGCTTTTGAACGTACTTGGACTGCATGCTGCTCCCGCCGCGAAGCCGGTTCTTGATGCCATCGAGCTGCTGCGCGAGATGAACGCCGGAAGCATCCGCGAGCTGCCCGAGGAGGCTCCACTCGACTTTATCCGCGAACGCTGGGCCAGGCTGATCTTTACCGATACAGGCATCGACCGCCGCTACTACGAGCTATGCGCCCTGGCGGAGCTGAAGAACGCCCTGCGTTCCGGTGACATCTGGGCCGAAGGTTCTCGGCAGTTCAAGAACTTCAATGAATACCTCCTGCCTGCTCAGAGATTCGCGAAGCTCAGAAAAGCCGGTGATCTCCGGCTTGCCGTTGAATCGGATTGCGAGCCCTATCTGAAAAGTCGACTTGAAGCCCTGAACGAGCAACTTCAGCTGGTCGATTGGCTGGCCGGCACGAACGATCTGCCCGATGCGATCCTGACCGACTCCGGCTTGAAGATTACGCCGCTCGACGCGTCGGTACCCCCGGCAGCGCAACGATTGATCGATCAAATTGCAGCATCGCTGCCACACATCAAGATCACCGACCTGCTCCTGGAAGTGGATAGCTGGACCGGCTTTACAACGCACTTCACACACCTGAAGAGCGGGGACGCGGCGAAAGACGCATCCCTCTGCTGACCACGATCCTGGCTGATGCGATCAATATGGGGCGACCAAAATGGCCGAGTCATGCCCCGGAGCAAGCTATGCAAAGCTGTCATGGCTGCAAGCTTGGCACATCCGCGATGAAACCTACTCCGCTGCCCTGGCCGAACTCGTCAATGCTCAGTCACGGCAACCCTTCGCGGAGCACTGGGGCGACGGAACCACATCGTCCTCGGATGGACAACGCTTCAGGACTGGAGGCAAGGCCGACAGCACCGGGCACATCAATCCCAAGTATGGCGCCGAACCGGGGAAGCTCTTCTACACCCATATCTCGGACCAGTACGCGCCCTTCAGCTCCAAGGTCGTCAACGTCGGCGTCCGTGACTCCACTTACGTCCTCGACGGGCTGCTTCACCATTAATCAGACCTGCGGATCGAGGAGCATTACACTGACACCGCCGGCTTCACGGACCATGTCTTCGCACTTATGCATCTGCTCGGCTTCCGCTTCGCCCCGCGCATCCGCGACCTGAGCGACACCAAACTTTACCTGCCGAACAGCAAGACCAAGTACCGGGCGCTTACGCCTATAACCGGCGGTACCGTCAACCTCAGAGCAATCAGCACGCACTGGCCTGAGATTCTTCGTCTTGCCACCTTCATCAAGCAAGCACTGTGACTGCTTCGCTCATGCTCCGCAAGCTGGGGAGCTAACCTTCTACGTGCTTGAGGTGGTGAGAGTTTCAATGTTGGCTGTGATGCCGCCCGCGCCAGTGCCTCCGGCCGGGCAGGAGCCACCGGCGGCGCCGCCGGTGGAAAGACCCGACGCGGCATTGAACTGGATTGTGTTGGTGGCGACGCTGCCGCCGGCCATGGCGATACCGATCGAGGGTCCTCCCGCGCCGCCGCCACCGCCAGCCGCGCAGCCCCCGCTGCCACCTGTGCCACCCGACCCGCCGGTGGCGAAGAGCCATTGCGAGTTGCCCCCTGCCGATCCGCTCCCGCCCTGCCCTGGGCCGCCCGGGCCGCCGGCGGCAAGGTTGATCACCAGGCCGGAGCAGCTCGCCTGCGTGCTGCACAGGGTAGAAGGAAACGCCAGCAAGCCAAGAGATGCGCCGC
>CAXUDC010000022.1:0-27637 GCA_964249685.1 uncultured Acidobacteriaceae bacterium | reverse complement strand
GCGTCTCGGAGTCCTCACGCCAGAGGACCTGGAAAGCGTCCAAAGAGCTGTTCTGTTCCAGTTAGGGGTTGATCTTCCCTGAACCTACTCAATACGTCGTCAGTGGAGGCGCATTCGCCTTGCGCGCCTCGATCCCGCTGCGGTCCCGCGTGCTCACCCGGTCGCTCGCCACCACGCCATCGCGAATCGTCACCACGCGATGCGCATACTCCGCAATATCCGGCTCATGCGTCACCAGCACGATCGTATTGCCCTGCGCGTGCAGGTCGTCGAACAGCGCCATAATCTCATCGCCCGTGCGCGAGTCCAGGTTCCCCGTAGGCTCGTCCGCCAGGATAATCGAAGGTTTGTTGACCAGCGCCCGCGCGATCGCCACGCGCTGCCGCTGCCCACCCGAAAGCTCATTCGGCTTGTGCATCATGCGCGTGCCCAGGTTCACGCTCTCGAGCACCGCCTTCGCCCGCGCCAGCCGCTCCGCCGCCGGCGTCCCGTTGTAGATCAGCGGCAGCTCCACATTGTGCAGCGAAGTCGCCCGCGAGAGCAGGTTAAATGTCTGGAACACAAACCCAATCTCCTTGTTCCGAATCCGCGCCAGTTCGTCGTCGTTCAGGTCCGAAACATTGTGCCCATTCAGCCAGTAGTTGCCCTGCGAAGGCGAATCCAGGCACCCGATCAGGTTCATCAGCGTCGACTTGCCCGACCCCGAAGGCCCCATGATCGCCACATATTCATTGTGCCGAATCCGCAGGTTCACCCCCCGCAGCGCATGCACCTGCTGGTCGCCCATCTCGTACGTCTTCCACAGGTTGCTGGTCACGATGACCTCACCCGGAACCGGCCCCTCGGCATTCACCAGCGTTTGATCCACTTCAGCGGTAGGCATCCAGTTCTCCAGCAGTTCGGTGGAAGCGTGGGGCTTCGCCCCACGAACAATCAATCCTCAACACAGGGGCTTCAGCCCCGGCGCACTACGTCTTCGGCACATCCGTATTCCCAGCACTATTATCCGCCTTCACGACCGTCCCGCTCTTCAGCGTGCGCAAAACCCGGTACAACCCCGTCACAATCGTCTGGTTCGGCTGCAATCCCGAAGCAACCTCGATATCCGTCGCCCCTGTCACCCCCGTCGTTACCGGCATGAACTTCGCCCGCTGCTTGCCCTTCTCGTCCTCGAGCACATACACGCCCTGCACCAACACCGGCTTCACCTTCGCACCCGTCGTTGTGGCGGAGCCAGCCACCGCAGGCTTGCCCGCATTCGCCGCCAGCGTCTGCTCTTCCTTCACATCGCGCTGCACCAGCGCCTGGATCGGAATGACCAGCACATTCGTCCGCTGCGCCGTCGTAATTTTGGCAGTGGACGAAAGCCCCGGCCTCAGCTCGTCGTTCGCCTGGTCCGTCACGTTGTCGAGCGTGATCACCACCTTGAAGTCCTTTGCCTCTTCCGTCCCCGTCGTAGACTGCGACGTCGCCACGCCCGTCGTCCGCAGCAGCGCCTGGTCGCCTACCTCCGTCACGTGGCCCTTGAACACCCGCCCCGGCAGCGCATCCACCGTCACATCGGCCGATTGCCCCAGCCGAATGTACACGATGTCCGTCTCATCCACCTTCACCTCGGACGTGATCACGCTCATATCCGCCAGCGTCATCAGCGTCGAGCCCTGCGCGTTCTGGATGCCCGTCACCATCGTCTCGCCCTCGCGCACCGGCACGTTCGTCACCAGGCCGTCGAACGGCGCACGCGAGATCGTCTTATCCAGCGCGTCGAAGTTCGACCGCTGGCTCGCCACCGCCTGCAGCACCTTGGCCCGCTGCGACGAAGTATTCGCCCGCGCCTGGTTCGCCGAAGCCTGCCGCTGCGCCAGTGTAGCCGTCACCGAATCGAACACCGCCTTCTTCGAGTCGTAGTCCTGCTTGGCGATCAGCTTGTCGTCATAGAGCGCCTTGGCGCGGTCGTAATCCAGCTTGCGCTGCTCCAGGTCCGCGCGCGCGGCAGCAATGTTCGCCTGCGCCGTCGCCTCCGCCGCCTCGTCCGCATTCACGTCCGTCCGGCTGCTGTTGATGTTCGCCGACTGCGCCGCCACCGTCGCCTCCGGCTGCACATTTTCGAGCGTCGCCAGCACCGTGCCCGCCTTCACCCGATCGCCTTCCTTCACGTTCAGCTTGGTGATCCGGCCGAACGCCGTGGCACCGATATTCACATACGTCTTCGGCTTGATCTGCCCGGACCCGCTCACAATCGACACCAGGTCCTGCTTCGACGTCACCGCCGTCGTCACCTTGATCACGTTCGCCTGCCCACGGTAGATCGTCCCCGCCGTAACGCCGACCACCACCAGCACAAGTACCACAATCAGAATCAGCTTCTTCATCGTCTCGTCTCAACCCTCGCCAAACAAACCCAACCGAACAGGGTGCCCCATGATCACCGAAGGTTATCGTGGGGACCGTCACTGCCACCGCTCACGCGTCACAACCATCCCTACGAGCTCCACTCAGGCAATGTTCCCCAAGCCAAATATTTTCTTGCGTCACAGTGCTCTTTCCCGCTCCCCACGGTCCAACCAGCATCGCATTCTTTGCTGCGCAGGCAGCCGGCCCACTCTCCTCTTGGTATGCCGCAATAATATCAGTGGAGAGCCACCGGTGAGCTGTCGGCTGAAACCCAGTCCCGCTTGGCCCGATGCACGACACCGTTTGTCTGTTGCCCCGCGGGGGATTACAATTCGTCTAACACCGTTGGTAGGGGTCCCTTTCATGATCGTTCAATGCTTCCGTCGCCGCACCCTTGCCCTGGGATTCTCGGCACTCTGCCTCGCGCTCACCGCCGGCAACGTTGCCGGCGCGCAGGCGCAGAACACGGACGGCGTGCAGCGCGTCCCGCTCACCGCGGACAAGCCAGACCCCACCAAGCGTGAAAAGACCGACGCAGAAAAGATCCGTGACCGCAAGAACCTGAAAGGCGAGCTCAAAGGCTCCTACAAGACCTGGGTCGACCAGGACGTGCGCTGGATCATCACCGACGAAGAGCTCTCCGCCTTCAAGCATCTCTCGAACGACGAAGAGCGCGACCAGTTCATCGAGAACTTCTGGCTGCGTCGCAACCCCAATCCTGATTCGCCCGAAAACGAGTTCCGCGAAGAGCACTATGCTCGCATCGCCTACGCCAACGAGCACTTCGCCGCCGGCAAGTCCGGCTGGCGCACCGACCGCGGCCACATGTACATCGCCTACGGCAAGCCCGATTCCATCGACTCGCACCCCTCCGGCGGCTCCTACGACCGGCCCATGGAAGAAGGCGGCGGCAATACCTCCACCTTCCCCTTTGAGATCTGGCACTACCGCTACCTCGAAGGTATTGGCGACAACATCGACATCGAGTTCGTCGATACCTGTATGTGCGGCGACTACCACATGACCATCGACCGCTCCGAAAAGGACGCGCTCAAGACCGTCGCCGGTGCCGGCCAGACCCTCATGGAGTCCATGGGCCAGGCCAACAAGGCGGACCGCTTCTCGGGAGGCGGGCTCGAGCAGCTCGGCAAGGGCCCCGGAACCGATGGCAACCAGTCCAAACAGTTCGATCGGCTCGACCGTTTTGCCAAGCTCCAGGCCGCGCCCGTCATTCACTTCAAGGACCTCGAAAGCTACATCACGCAGTCCAAATTCCTCAGCGGCCCGCCCTTCCTCTTCGACGTCCGCACCGACTACGTCAAGATCACCAACGACACCGTCCTCGTCCCGCTGACGCTCCAGATCCACAACAAGGACATCACCTTCAACACCAAAGACAATGTGTCCATGGGCACGGTCAACATCCTCGGCCGCGTCTCCACCCTCGCCGGACGCGCCATCCAGACCTTTGAAGACACTGTTTCCGTCCAGGTCCCGACCGAGTTCCTCGCCTCCACCCAGACCCAGCAGTCGGTCTACTGGAAGTCGATCCCGCTCAAGCCCGGCCTGTACAAGGTCGACGTCGTCATCAAGGACGTCAACGCTCCCGACCACATCGGCACCTGGAAGCGCAGCGTCAACGTGCCCAAGTACGACGACGAGCAGCTCGCGCACTCCTCGCTCATCCTTGCCGACCAGATGTACCGCGTACCATCCAAGGACATCGGTGCCGGCAACTTCGTCATCGGCAACACCCACGTCCGGCCCCGCGTCGCGCCCAGCATCGCCGCCCCCATCACCTTCAAGCGCGACCAGAACCTCAACTTCTGGATGCAGGTCTACAACCTTGGCATCGGCGACAACAAGCAGAACTCCGCCACCATCCAGTACCTCATCACCGACATGGCCACCAACAAGCTGGTGCTCGATACGTCGGAGTCCACCAACAAGCTAAGCCCCAACGCGGACCAGGTCACGCTCGAAAAAAGCCTCCCGCTGGCAAGCCTTCAACCTGGCAAGTACCAGGTCAGCATCAAGGTCAACGACGGCGTGAAGAAGCAGCAGTTTGCCGAATCCGCCCCGTTCACCGTGGAATAAAGGGCGAAGTCGCGGGGCTTCAATCCCGCGACTTCGCCGAAATCCAAGAGGGCCTTAGCCCCGGCACCATCACGAGCAGACGATGTGCGGCACGATCACGCGGAACCAAAGCGATGAACGGCACGCGGAACAGTCAGTCTTCAGGAGCAGGGCCAGCACGCGCAGAGGATCTCTGTGCACCGAAGCGCTTCATCAACCCGTCCGCACGCGCTCGCCCTCCTCGGCGTCGCCCTCCTGTTTGCGCCCGCAGCGCACGCAGCCCAGGGCGATGCCGTCATTTCGGGCATCGTGCGCGACGCGCGCGGGGTCGCCCAGATGGGTGCGCTGGTGCAGGTCCTCGCGGCTGATTCCGTCACGGTCGCGGCTGCCTTCACAGACCTGCACGGCCGCTACGTCATCGCCAATCTGCATCCCGGCCGCTACCTCGTCCGCGCCAGCGCAACCCTGTTCGTGCCCGCGACCCGCGCTAACCTGCACCTCGCCACCGGCACGTCCGCGGTCGTCAACCTTACCATGGCCGCGCTCTTCGACACCACGGCCTGGCTTCCCGCCGAGCGCCGCCGCGCGGACGAGCCCGACGACGACTGGAAGTGGACTCTGCGCTCCCCCGCCGGACGTCCCATCCTGCGCATTCTCGACGAGGACGGAACCACCATCCAGGTCTCCTCCAGCGCCACCCAGGACATCCGGTCGGCGACCACCGCGCGGGCAACCGTCGCCAGCGGCGATGGCGAGTTCGGCGGTGGCGGCATCCACAACATCCTCGCGCTGCATCGCGGTATGGACACGGGCGGCGATATGATGATGCGCGCCGACCTCGGCACCACGCGCGTGCCCGCCGCTTACGGCCCCTCGGCCGAGTTCGACGCAGGCTACGAGCGTAAATCGGCGCTCGGCGGTGCCCAGCGCACGGTCGTCAGCTACCGCGCGCACCCGGAGCTGATGGCATCCGGCCTCACGACTGGGCTCGACGTTCTCGAACTCACCTCCGCGCAACGCATCGCCATCGGCGATCAGGTCGAAGTGGAAGCGGGCGGCAGCCTGCAGGCCGTGCACACCTCGCAATACGCCGTCGCGACGCACCCGTTTGTGCGCGTCGCCGTCCACCCCGGCGGCGGCTGGACGCTGCAGTACCGCATGGCCACCGACCGCGATCTGCAGGGCTTTGAGGATGTCACCAGCGCCCGCAGCGACATTCCCGTCGCGCTCGCGCAACCAACCGGCAAACTCGCGCTCGAGCACGACCGTCACCACGAAGCCACCATCGGCCGCAAGGTCGGCAAAGCCAACGTCGCGGTCGTCTACTACCACGACGTGCTCGACCGCACGACGCTCTCGGGCGGCGGCGCCTCCGGGCCCGGCGAGACGAAGCCGGGTGAAGAGCCGCTGGGCGTGCTCGTCGACCCGACCACCGGCAGCTTCCGCGCGTTCGGCGCGGGCTATCGCAGCAATGGTGCACGCGCCAGCTTCGGCGCGCCGGTCACGGGCGCCATCTGGGTTGCGGCGGAGTACTCGAGCGGCGCCGCGCTCGTCTCCACCACCGGCGCCGGCGCCAGCTTTCCAGAGTCGATCACGGGCCTCCACCCCCATACCTCGCAGGCCGCAACGGTCGCGGTCAAGGGCCGCCTGGTCGGCACAGGAACCAAGCTGCGCGCGTCCTATCGCTGGCAGCAGGCGGGCCGCGTCTCGGCCGTCGACCCCTTCAGCGCGTACGCGGACCAGGCCTATCTGAGCTGCATGATCCGGCAACCGATCCATTTAGGGGGGCGCTTGCCCCAAGGTCTCGAGGCCACGATCGATGTAACCAACCTGCTTGCGGAAGGCTACCGGCCGTTCGTGTCGGAGGACGGGCAGACCCTCTACTTCGCGCAGGCCCCGCGCACGATCCAGGCAGGCTTGTCCTTCAACTTCTAGGCCGCATTTACCCAAGGTAAAGAGTCCATGCCCTTTGTTTGTCATTCCCGCAGGGAATCTGCGTTCGTAGCGTCACTACTCTTCAGGGAAGCCCTATGTTTTAGGGCTGAAGGCCCGACTAATACCAGCCTGCGGCGCAAGCCCAGGTAGTACTATTTTTCTTTTCGCCGTCATCCTGAGTGAAGCGAAGGACCCCCGCATTGTCGCTGCGGCTACATCTCAAGGTAAACCGGTCTGGCGCCACATACCAGGGGCTATCCCTGAAGAGACCAATCCCACGATCACCGCGATAAAGCCGCGGTGATCATGGGGCACCCCGGCTTTGGAGAGCTGCCCGAATTGAGGTTGCCAGGTAGGCGGTGTTCGCCGGGACCGCCGGGGGGCGCAAGTGGACGTAGGCGAAGTCCATCTTGAAGCTGGAAATAGGCAAGACCTGGACCGGCCCCGCGTTCAGCAGTTGGTAGCTGCGGCTGGTGAGAACACCGGCGTTGCTGCAGGCCGGCATCGGAGCCACGACGAAGAGGACCTGCGTCCGCGGGGAGCGATACGTCTCAATAAGGGTCTGCGCCGTGGTGAGAGGAACCTGGCGCAGCAGTTCCGCGGGAATTTCGCACGGCGCCGGCAGCGGCGGCCGGCGGAAGAGTGGGTCGGAGTAGCCTTGAGTGGCGGCAACTTCCCCAACGGGATCCTCCCGGCGAACCACCTGGCGGAGCGCATTGGGCAGGTTGGTCAGGTAGAACCGAAGCGGAAAGCGGAGGCTTTCAAGCGGGTTTTTGCGGACAAAACCTGCGATCTCCCGCAGTGAGCCGCGGCGCGCGAGGATCTCCTCGCCTTCGTAGATCCGCGGACCGGCGGGCTCATGGGCATAATCCAGGTTCCAGGCAGCGAAGTAGAGCACGATCAGCCGGGGTGGCTTGTTGAGGGCGAGGTAGCGCCTGAGGCTGGCGTCGCCGACGACATGCAGACTGGCGCCGGTGTTGGGCAGGTTGATCGCTTTCAGGCCGAGCGCGGCGGACAACTGACGGGGGTCGATGCCGACGGCGGCGCTCGAGTCGCCGAAGATTACGATGTCGGCGTCCTGGTGCGGCAGGTTGTAGGCATAGTCGAGCGCGGGACCGAAGGCGGACCCGCCCCAGCGCTCGAACGACGGGATGCGGACGAGCGCAAACGGCAGCAGATATAGGACAAGGGTGGCAAGGACGAAGGTCCTGGGCCATGCGTGAAACGCCGGATTGGACTCTGGGACCATGCTCTAGGCGCTCAGAATTGAAAATACAGGAAGGTAGAGGTGTTCTGCATCCGCACCAGGCACGTGAGAAACAGGGCCGCGGTGGCGAGCGTCCAGGCGTAAGTCGGCAACCAGTTCGGCAACCAGTGCGGCCGGCTGGGGGCCTGGTCCCACTGGGTGAGCGCGAGGCCGGGATGGAAACGGCGCAGGATCTGCTGGGTGTTCGGCAGGAACCAGACGATTCCCAGCCCGGCAGCGGCTTCAAGAACGTCCGACGTCATCGCGGCGGTGCTTTCATCGGCCAGGTGAGCCGAGCCGAGATGATGAAGACCCGCCATGGAGCCCAGCAGCGACACAGCCTGGTGGGTGCTTGCTCCACGAAAGAACGTCTGCGCGGCCAGGACCGCAACGAAGGTGACGAGGACCGAGGCTGCGCGGGTCAGGGTGTTCGACGGCAGTGCAGGCGAGCGCAGCAGGCGCCAGGCGTGATTGGTCACGAGATAGGCTGCATGGACGAGGCCGAAGAGCAGAAACTTGCTCCCGGCACCATGCCAGATGCCTGTGATCCCAAACGTAACGATCATCGGAACCACGAGCATCTGGGTAAAGCCGCCGCGCGTCAGCAGGGCCTTGCGATTGATCTTCTTCCCAAGCGCCTGCCGATGACGGCTGATCCAGAGCAGGAGCGGATTGTAGAGGTAGGCCGTGACGTAGCGGGTCAACGTGATATGCCAGCGGGCCCAGTAATCGATGATATTAGTGGCTTTATACGGTGAGGCGAAGTTGAGCGGGAAGTCGATCGAAAACATGCGCGCCAGGCCGCAGGCCATGTCGGAGTAGCCGGAGAAGTCAAAGTAAAGCTGGAGCCCGTAGGCGAGCACGCCGCGCCAGGCGAGCAGGCAGGGAACGGGGCTGGAAAGGCCGTAGACCGCGTCGGCGGTCTGGGCGAAGGCCTCGGCGAAGATCACCTTTTTGCCCAGGCCCAGGATGAACCACGTGAAGCCCACGACCACATCCGGCAGGTGCAGACGGTAGCGCGTGGTGCGCTTGAACTGGGGCATCATCTCGCCATGGTGAAGAATAGGCCCGGCGATAAGGTGGGGAAAGAAGGTGACGAAGAGCAGATAGTTGGCGGGCGACTCGGCGGTCGCGGCTTGCTGCTCGAGGTCGACCAGGTAGGCGATCTGCGTGAAGGTAAAGAACGAGATCCCCAGCGGAAGCGTGATGGCAGGCAGGCCGAGCAGCGGGAAGAGGTACTTGTAGTAGCACAGCGCGAGCAGATTGACCGTGATGGCGGCGATCAGCGTGGTCCGCGGTGAGATGGGTCTGCGGGTGATCACGGTCGCGGCAAGATAGTTGAGAGCAACCGACGTCAGCAGGAGGAAGACGTAAGGTGGATTCCAATAGGCGTAAAAGGCGAGCGAACAGGCGGCGAGCCAAAGGATAACGGGCCGGCGGCCCATGCGACCGGCGAGGTGGAAGCCCGCGAGCGCGATGGGGAGAAACACGAAGAGGAAGGGGTAGGAGTTGAAGAGCATGCGCTGAGTTAGAAGGATCGGGATCAGACTTCAGCTTACAGCTTGGAACGGACAGCTTGTAGGTCAGGGCCTCAGGATCTGGTGAAGGGCCTGGACCAGGCGCTGGTTCTCGGGTTCGGTGCGGATCGCGGTACGAAAGTGATTGGGGGTGAGCGACTCGTAGTTGGTGCAGGGGCGGAGCACGAGGTGGTGGTCACGGATGAGGGTTTCGTGGAACGCTTCAGGGTCGAGGTGCGAGGGCAGCCGGAAGAGGAGGAAGTTGGCTGCCGACGCGTAGGGCTCAAGGGAGAGCTGGGCGAGGGCGCGGTGGAGGTTGTCACGTCGCTGGGTGTTGAGCAGGCGGGTCTCAGCGGCGTACGCGCTGTCCGGGAGCGCGGCCTGGACGGCGACGGAGGCCAGGGTAGTGACGGGCCAGGGTGGAAGGTTGGCGGTGATCGCCGGCGCGTGGAGGGAGGCGAGGTAGGCTACGCGGAGCCCGGGGATGGCGTGGAACTTGGTGACGGAACGCAAGACCACCATGTTTGGGGCCAGGTGTGGGAGTAGCGAGGAGGCGGGGAGATAGTCGATGAAGGCTTCGTCGAGGAGAATGGTTTTGTTTTGCAGGCCGGCCTGGCGGACGAGCTCCAGGAGGGCTTCCAGGGAGGTTGCCATGCCGGTTGGGTTCTGCGGGTTGGCAAGGAGGATGCAGTCGTGGGGGCCTTCGAGGAGCTCGGGCCCGTAGGTGAGGGTGGGGCGCGGGGTGATGCGGAGGCCGGCGCGCTCGAGGGTGGGGCGGTACTCGACGAAGCAGGGCACCGGAAGGAGGCAGTGGTGTAGCTGGAGTGTGCGGAGGGTGGCCTCAAGCAGGGGGACAAAGCCGTTGGCTACGGCGATGGTTTCCGCGGGGGTGCCGGTGTAGGTGGCGATGGATTGCTTGAGGTCGTGAAGGTCCAGGTCGGGGTATTGGGTCAGGGTGGCTGGGTCTTGCAGGGCGTTGATCAGTGCGGGGAGGACGGCGGGTGGGGGGCCGGCGGGGTTGATGTTGGCGGAAAAGTCGAGGAGGTCGGCGGCCGCCAGGTTGTAGCGGGCGGCGATCTGGCGGAGTTGGCCTCCGTGGGTGGCTGGTGGAGAAAGAGACACTCCCCACGATAACCCTTCGCCTGCGGCTTGGGTGATCATGGGGCACCCCTTTTGTTGGTTGCCAAGATTAAGACGGCTACGGTGAGGAGGGTGGCGGCGGCTACGATCTGCATGGCTCGGCGGGCGTCGTGGAGGGTGGGTGGGGGGAGGTGCGGGGCAATCATTTCGGCTTGGTGGGAGATGCCGGCGTAGGTGTTTGGGCCTCCGAGGCGGACGCCCAGAGCGCCGGCCATGGCGGCCTCGGGCTGGCCGGCGTTGGGGGAGGCGTGGTGGTCACCGTAGTCGCGCCACGTTCGCAGCGACTGCGCGGAGTGCGCGACGGCAGCGATGGCGAGGGCGGTCAGCCGCGCTGGGAGGTAGTTGGCGGCGTCGTCGAGGCGAGCGGCGAACTTGCCGAAGTGCTCGTAGCGCTGGTCGCGATGGCCGATCATGGAATCAAGCGTGTTGACTGCCTTGTAGGCCATCGCCAGGGGGACGCCGCCGAGCGCGAGGTAAAAGAGCGGGGCGACGATGCCGTCGGAGGCGGACTCGGCGAGGGTTTCGATGAGAGCACGGGCTACTTCCTGCTCGCTGAGGGTGACGGTATCGCGGCCTACGATGCGGGCCAGGCGCTGGCGGCAGAGCTCGAGCGTGGGGGCGGCAAGTACGGCGGCGGCTTCGTCCTGGAGGTTGCGGGCGGCGAGTGTGGTGGCCGCGAGGGGGAGCTCAACCTGCGGGACCAGGCGGAGGGTTGCCCTGGTGAGATAGAAGGTGCCGGAGACGATGGCGAAGCTAAGGGCAGCGCCGGAGAGCAGTTTTCTCTGCTCGGAATGGTCTAGCGCGAGGAGCAAGGCTTCGCCGCGGGCGATCGCCGTGCCGATGAGGCGGACGGGGTGGGGGAGTCGCTCGGGGTCGCCGATGAGCTGGTCAAGGAGCCAGGTGAGCGGGATAAGGGTGGCGCGGTTCATGGCTTGTAGGGTTGGTCGGCCCAGCGGAAGAGCTCGGGGAGGTTGAGGGAGTGGCGGACGTTGTCGGCGAGGCGGTCGAGCGCTTGCTCGCGCTTCTGCTTCCAGGATTCGTACGCAGGGGCCGGGGTCAAGTGGTGGAAGGCGCGGACGGCGCGGAGGAAGGTATGGCGGAACTGGTCCTCGTCGAAGAGGCCGTGGAGGTAGGTGGCGAAGATGCGGGTGGAGGGCGAGAGGCAGCCGTCGGGATGGGCCGCGGCCAGGGTGGCGAAGGGCTGGGCTGCGGCGGCGTAGGTGGTTTCGCCCAGGTGGATCTCGTAGCCGGCGACCTGGGTTGGGGGGATCGGCTGATCGAAGAGGGTGGGGTGCGCGAGGTTGCCGGCGATCTGGCGGGTGGTCTTGGTGGCGGCCATGGTCGTGGCGAAGGGCAGGAGGTTGAGGGCTTCGACCGTACCGGCGTGCTCGTGCGCGTAGGGGTCGGCGATGTGGGTGCCGAGCATCTGCATGCCGCCGCAGATGCCGGCGAGGAGGCCGGTGCGGGCGTGCGTCTGAATGGCTTCGGCCAAGCCGTTGGCGCGGAGCCAGAGCAGGTCGTCGACGGTTTGCTTGCTGCCGGGGAGGATGAGGAGGTCCGTGCCGGCGATCTGGGCTCGGGTGCGGCAGAAGCGCAGGGCGACCGAGGGCTCAGAGGTGAGGGCGTCGAAGTCGGTAAAGTTGGAGAAGGAGGGGAGGGCGATGACGGCGATGCGGAGGGGGCGGTTGGGATCCAAATCGGTCGGCCAGGGGAGGAAGGTGGTGGGGAGGGCGAGTGAATCTTCCTCGTCGAGGGTGAGCGAGGGGAGCCAGGGGAGGACGCCGAGGCAGGAAGTATGCATGCGTGCCTCGATCATTGGAATGCCAGGAAGTAAGAGATCAAGGTTGCCGCGAAACTTGTTGATGGCAAACGCCTTGATGCGTTGGCGTTCTTCGGGCTCCAAAAGCTCTAAGGTACCCAGAAGCGCTGCGAAGACACCACCACGATCAATATCGCCCACCAGAATGCAGTTTGCGTCGGCCAGTTCGGCCATGCGCATGTTGACGATGTCGTTCTGCTTGAGGTTGATCTCGGCAGGGGAGCCGGCGCCTTCTAGGATGATGAGGTCGTGCCGGGAGGCGAGGGTTTCGTAGGACTCGGCGACAAGGGGGAGGAGTTCGAGGACGCGGCGCTGGTGGTAGTCGGCGGCGGAGAGCTTGCCCCAAACCTTGCCGCGGACGACGATCTGGCTAGTCATGTCGCCTGAGGGCTTAAGCAGGATGGGGTTCATGTGGACCGACGGGGGGATGCGGGCAGCCTCGGCCTGCAGGGCCTGGGCGCGGCCGATCTCGAGGCCCTCGGGCGTTGCGGCGGAGTTGAGGCTCATGTTCTGCGACTTGAAGGGGGCGACCGAGACGCCGGCGTCGGCGAAGATGCGGCAGAGGGCGGCGGTGATCAGCGATTTGCCCACATGGGAGCTGGTACCGAGGACCATGATGGCCTTGGCCCGGCTCATGGAATCACCTCCTCGTAGAGGACATCAGCGAGTGGGACGCGCTGCTCCCAGCCCTGGCGTTCGAGGTCGGGGGTGTCGGCGAACTCGTCCACAAAACCTAGACAAAGGTAGGCTACGGGGGTGAGGTGCGGGGGGATGGAGAGGGTCTGGCGGAGAGCTTCAGGGGCCAGGATCGAGACCCAGCCAACGCCTATGCCCTCGGCGCGGGCGGCGAGCCAGAGGTTCTGGATGGCGCAGATGGTGGAGTAGAGGGCGGTTTCGGGCATGGTCTGGCGGCCGAGCTGGTGGCCCTGTTGCGGGTCCTGGTCGCAGAGGACGAGGAGGTTTTGCGGGGCTTCGAGGATGCCTTCGAGCTTGAGCGATTGGTAGACGGTTTTGCGATCGCCTGTGTAGGCCTGGGCGGCGTCCGCGTTGGCTTGCTCGAAGATCTGGTAGATCCTGCGGCGGGTCTCGAGCGAGCGGATGACGAGGTAACGCGTGGGTTGCGAGAGGCCGACCGACGGGGCGCAGTGGGCGGCTTCGAGGATTTGATTGAGGAGTTGGTCCGGGAGTGGGTCTGAGGTGTAGCCGCGACGCACGTCTCTGCGGGCCGCCTGGATGCGGTAGAGGGCGTCGCGGTCGGGTTGGGGAAAGGGGGGTGCTTGCATGAGCGGAAGGCGGTTTCTATGAGTTTTTACTTATTGGTTTGGAGTTTCAGTAAAGACAAAGGGAGCTACCAGGCGCGGGAGAACTTGGGGCCGGCCTTGTCGCCCTGGCGGAGGGTGGCGTCTACGCCGGCCTGCACCTCGATGAGGCGGCCGAAGAGCCAGATGGCGTCCGACAGGCGGTTGAGATAGGCGATGACCTCGGCGGGCACGTCTTCGCCGCTCTCGCGGAAGCGGATGGCGAGGCGCTCGGCGCGGCGGCAGACGGTGCGGGCCATCTCGTAGGCGGAGGATTCGGGGTGGGCGCCGGGCAGGGACCAGTCGGCGAGGATGCCGGGGGTGGCTTCGATCTCGTGCACGATTGCGGTGAGGGCGTCGACGTCCTCGGTGGTGATGACCGGTGGCGCTTTGCGGGATTCGGGCGGGGTGGCGAGGGCGGAGCCGACGCGGAAGAGCGTGCGCTGGATGGTTTCGGTCCAGGCCTTGACCTGGTCGTGGGTACAGATCGAGCGCGCGAAGCCGAGGAAGGTGTTGAGCTCGTCGACGGTGCCGTAGGATTCGACGCGGAGGTCGGCTTTGGAGATGCGGATGCCGCCGGCGAGGCCGGTCTGGCCGCCGTCGCCGCGTGTGGTTGCGATGCTCATAAGGGGACTCCTGACTCTACTTTGACACGGATGGTGGTGAGGTGCGGCGGGCGAGTGTAGGTGATGTTCAGGGCGTCATCGAGGAAGTCGGTGACGAGGGGCGGGCGGGGGCCGAAGAGGACGGAGTCGGGGAAGAAGGGGGGCTTGTTGGCGTTGAGCTCATGGAGGGTGCGAGCGTGGAGGAGGAGGGCGGGAACCTGGGTGATGCCGGCGCGGAGCAGGGCGTAGGCACGATGGTAGCCGTCGCGCAGGAACCAGCGCGAGCGGTAGGTGGCGACCTCGAAGAAGGGGCTGCCGGTGTGGATGCGGAAGGGGTTGTGGGAGACCTGGAGGTTGGGGTCGGGGGAAGTGAGGATGGTTCCAGAGGGGTTGGAGGTGTACTGCGGGGTGCGGGGTTGGGCGAAGTTGAGGGCTACCAGGGCTGGCCAGGTGTTTTCGGGGGCTGCCGGGATGGGGAGGGTGAGGCGGCGCTGGAAGGTTTGGAGGTGGGTCAGGTCGATGAGGGCCAGGGACCAGGGCAGGTTGGCGGTTTCGCGGAGGAGGTCTGGGCGGGTTGCGTGTTGGTTCAGAAGGGCATGAAGGGCGGGCGGGGTGGGGAGTTGGGCTAGGGTAGAGACGCTCCCCACGATAACCTTCGCTGCGCTCAGGTGATCCTGGGGCACCCCTGGTTGATTTACCTCTTCTGGTCGGTGGGGGTACTCGTCGAGGGGCCAGGCGGCTAGTTCTCGGATCTGATCGCTCATAGGGCCAGGCCCGGGGGGTAGCGGAAGAAGCAGCAGTAGGGTTTGGTGATGGTGTGGGCTAGAGTCTGGTCGATGTGACAGAGGCTCTGTAGGACCACGCGGAGGACGCCAGCGTGGGTGACGACTGCAGCGAGAGAGTTGCCGGCGAGCTGCTGCAGGGCGGCGACCTCGGCCACGATGCGGGATTGGAAGGCGGGGAAGGTTTCGCCGCCGGGTGCGGGGAGGTCGGGGTAGTGGTCGAGCCAGGCCTGCGCGGTGGGCTGGTCGCGGGCTTCGATCTGGGACCACTTGAGCGATTCCCACTGGCCGAAGTCGATCTCGCGCAGGGCGGGGTGCGTGTGCAGCGGGACGGCGTGGGCGGTGGCGAGCGCGGCGGCGGTGGTGTGGGCGCGGCGCAGGTCGCTGGTGTAGACGGCGGAGAAGTCCGAGTCGTGGAGGCTGGAGAGGAGGGTTTCGATCTGGGCGAGGCCGCGCAGGTTGACGGGCGGGTCGGAGTGGCCGCAGAAGGTGCCGGTGAGCGCGGTTTCGGCGTGGCGGATGAACAGGAGGCTCATAGCGCGAACGCCCCCACGAGGTAGATGGAGATCTCAGTGAGCTGGTTGGTCGCGCCGAAGCAGTCGCCGGTGACGCCGCCGATGCGATGCCGATAGTAGAGGCCGGAGAGCAGGGTGACGGCGCAGGCGAGGAGAATGGCTGGGATGGCTCGCCAGTGGAGCAGGAGCACGGTGCCGGCCAGGGTGAAGACGGTGCCCAGAATGAGGCTGGGGCGGCTGACGAGCTGCGCCACACGCGAGCCCTGCCCGTCGGCGGGCGGCCGGGCGGCCGGCAGGTAGTAGCTGAGCGGCAGCGTTGTCCAGCGGCACAGGATGTGGGCGGCAATCAGGGTTCGGCTGACCTGTGCGAGAGGGACGGAGGACAGGAGGGTGACGCGGACGAGCAGGGAGAGGCCGAGCGCGACGCCGCCAAAGCTTCCGATGCGGCTGTCGCGCAGGATGAGGAGGACCTGCTCGCGGGACCATCCGCCGCCGAAGCCGTCAGCAGTATCGGCCAGGCCGTCCTCGTGGAAGGCCCCGGTGAGGAGCACGAGGAGCGTGATGGTGAGGCTTGCGGTTGCGAGACGGGAGAGATGCGTGGCGAGGAGAGAGTGCGCGAGGGCGGTGATTGCGCCGACGAGGAGGCCGACGACGGGAAAGAACTTTGCGGCGCGAGGGAGCGTGGCTTCCGAGTAGGGAAGCGTGGGGACGGGAATGCGGGTCAGGAACTGAACGGCGGCGAAAAAGTCGGTCAGAAGGCTCATGGGGCCTCGCTGACGTTGGCGGAGGCGAAGGTGGCCATGCCGGTGTAAAGGGCGAGGGCGGCGTCGAGCAGCGGCATGGCGAGGACGGCTCCGGTGCCTTCTCCCAGGCGGAGGTCGAGTTGCAGCAGGGGTTTGAGGTGCAGGTAGTCGAGGAGGATCTTGTGGCCGGGCTCCTGCGATTGGTGGCCGGCGATGAGGTAGGGCTGGACGTCCGGGTCGATGGCGACGGCAAGGGCGAGGGCGGCGGTGGCGATGAAGCCGTCGGCGACGAGGACGAGCTTATGCCGTGGCGTGGCGAGCGCGAAGCCGGTGATGGCGGCGATCTCGAAGCCGCCGAAGTATTGGAGGATGTTGTGGGGGGTTGGAACCCAGGTCTCAGAATCGAGACCCTTCGGCAAGCTCAGGGCAGGCTTTGGGGCACCCAGGATTTGTTCTATGATGGCGATTTTTTGGGCGTGGGCCTGGTCGGTCAGGCCGGTGCCGCGGCCGGTGGCCTGGGAGGGAGGGGCGCCGGTGAGGGCGCAGGTGATCGCGCTGGCGGCGGTGGTGTTGCCGATGCCCATCTCGCCCAGGGCGACTACGGTGTGGCCCTTTGCGGCGGCTTCGGCTGCCAGATCTGCGCCGATCTGCAGGGCTGCTTCGAGCTGCTCCGGGGTCAGGGCCGGGGAGTGGAGCATGTTGGCGGTGCCGCGGGCGAGCTTGTGGCGGCGGAGCTGTGGGTGCTCGGGGAGGTCGGCGTCGACGCCCATGTCGACGACCGTGAGGGCGACGTGATGCAGGCGCGCGAGCACGTTAATGGCGGCACCGCCCGCGAGAAAGTTGAGGACCATCTGGTGCGTGACCGCGCGAGGATAGGCGCTGACGGGCTCGGCGGTAATGCCGTGGTCGGCGGCGAAGACGTAGATGGCCTTGCTGAGCGGAAGCGGGGGAACGCCTTGGTGGATGGCGATGATTTGGGCGGCGAGGTCTTCGAGCCGGCCCAGCGAGCCGAGAGGCTTGGTGAGGGTGTCGAGGTGGGCTCGGGCTTCGGCGTGATGGGTTTGGCTTGGGGGCATGGGCTTGGATACTGGGTTCTGTTCAGCTGACAGCTCTCAGCTTAGTGTGTTTTGGTCTCCATGAGCAGGGGATGGCGGTTGGGTGGGCAGTGGAAGGCCTCGGCCAGGCGGGTGGGGGTGAGAATGGCCTCCGGTGTGCCGGAGACGAGGGGTTCCCCGGGTGCGAGGAGGTGGACCTGGGTAAAGTTGCCCGGGACCAGGTGTAGATCGTGCATGCTGGCGAAGAGGGTGACGCCTTCGGTGCGGAGGGAGGCGAGGAGGTCGAGCAACTCGACCTGGCGGCCGATGTCGAGGTTCTGGGTGGGCTCGTCGAGTAGCAACAGGCGCGGGTTTTGGGCGAGACCGAGGGCGATCTTGACGCGCTGCTTTTCGCCGCCTGAGAGCTCGTTGAAGATGCGCTGGCGCAGCGGGGCGAGGTCGGTGAGGGCGATGGCGCGGTCGACGGCGCGGCGGTCGGGCTCCATAAGCCCGCGCAGGAGGCCGAGGTAGGGGCTGCGGCCCTGCTCGACAATCTGCTGTACGGTGAAGTCGAAGGGCACGTCGAGCTGCTGCGGGACGAGCGCGACGAGGCGCGCGCGCTGACGGGCGGAAAGCGCGGTGAGGGACTGGCCTTCGCGGAGGATCTTACCCGCGCTGGGCCTGAGGGTGCCGGCAATGAGGCGGAGCAGCGTCGTCTTGCCTGCGCCGTTGGGGCCGATGAGGGCCGTCGCCGTGCCTTCTTCAAGCGCCAGATTCATGCCCGCGAGCACGGGGCGGGTGCCGTAGTGGAAGGCGGCGTCGCGGACCTCGAGCAGGGAGCTCATAGGCTGTAGTCCCGCTTGTGCTTGCGCAGCAGGTAGAGGAAAAAAGGGCCACCGAGGAAAACCATGATGAGCCCGACGGGGAGCTCGGTGGGGGCGAGGACCAGGCGCGCGAGCGTGTCCGCGAGCACCAGGAAGATGGCGCCGGCGAGCGCGGTGACAGGCAGCAGGCGGACGTTATCGGGGCCGATCAGCAGGCGCGCGACGTGCGGGACGATGAGCCCGGCAAAGCTGATCAGGCCGCCAAGCGCCACGGCGATCGCGGCGAGCAGCGAGCCGATGAGGATGATGCCGGCGCGGGTCCACTCCACGCGCACGCCGAGTTGCTGGGCGTAGTCGTCGCCGAGCGCGAGCGTGTTGAGCCGGCGCATGAGCGGGTAGGCGGCCAGCGCGGCAAAGAAGAAGAGAGCGGACGAGACCGCGAGCTGCCGCCACTCGGGCGTGCCGACGACGCCGTGCAGCCAGGACTCGATGGTGTCTTTGACTTCCTTGTTCTTGAACTCGAAGGCGTAGGTGGAGTTGGTGAGCATGGTGCCGATGGCGAAGCCCGCCAGCAGCAGCGTGACGCCGTTGGTGCGGCCGCGCGAGCGCGCGAGGATGTAGACGACCGTCATTGTGAGGACCGCGCCCAGAAACGCGAGCAAGGCGGCGGCGCTGAAGCCTCCGAGCGTGAACTCCGCGAAGAAGAGAAGCCCGACGCTGGCACCGACGGCCGCCCCGCCCGACGCGCCGATCACGTAGGGCTCAGCCATGGGATTGCGGAAGAGGCCCTGGAACATGAGCCCCGAAACCGACAGCGCCGCGCCGACGAGCGCGGAGGCGAGTACGCGCGGAATGCGGATGGCAAAGAGAATCGTATGCTGGATCTCGGTCAGAGGGTGCCGGCCGGTCAGGGCGGCGAGCATGTCGGGGATGGGGACGTGGATGGCTCCCAAGGACGCGGCTAGCGTCGTGGCGGCGAGGAGGCCTGCGGCCAGAAGGAAGATGAGGAGGGGGTAGGGGAAGGCTTGGAAGGGCACGGTCGTGCCTGACCGCGGGTCGGTTGCGACGGCGGACAGGGAGGTGATCGCGGGTTTGGTTTGGGTGGTCATGGTTGGGGCGGGAGAAACCCCACTCATCGCGGTGAGGCTGCGAGGAATGGGCACCCGGAGTCGGAATTACTTTATCTTCCAGC
Source organism: uncultured Acidobacteriaceae bacterium (assembly GCA_964249685.1). GTDB lineage: Bacteria > Acidobacteriota > Terriglobia > Terriglobales > Acidobacteriaceae > Edaphobacter. Next base: position 8,517 of record CAXUDC010000022.1, on the reverse strand, counting down.
TTTCTCCTCCGAAGTTCAGGCGGAGGCCGCTGCGGAAGTTGAGCGGCAGCGTGGGGTAGCCGAAGGCCTCCTGGTAGTGCTCGCTGAGGAGGTTCTGGATCTCGGCGTAGGTGGAGAGGCGCGCGGTGAAGTGGTACTCGCCGGTGAGCTCGACGCGCTGGTAGCGGCCGTCGAGATTGTGGTTGGGCAGCAGGAGCGCGGTGGAGAGGAAGTCCGAATCGTCGCGGTAGCCGACCAGCGTGCCGTCGAGCGCGGCGTTCCAGCGCGAGCGCGTGTACGCCAGGCCGAAGTAGCCGGTGTTGCGCGCGCGGCGGAAGGGCCGGTTGCCGACCAGCGGGCTGGAACTACCGATAGCGATGGTGGGGAAAAGAGGGTTGATACTCGGTTTCAGGGCGCTGGAGGCGAAAGAGTGCTGCACCCGGGCGTCCAACAAGGTGTAGCCGCCGCGTGCGAAGAGGTGCCGGCTGAGCTTGGCTTCAAGCTCAGCCTCCAGCCCCTGGCCTCGGTAGGACAGCGTGTTGACATATGCGCCACCGGCGAAGGCGGTATCCGTCGCAAAGGCCAGCCCGGCGTTGTTGACCAGCACGGATTGCGACAGGTACTCGAGCGAGTTGCCGTACTCGTTGTGGAAGTAGGTAAGGCCCATGCGCGCGCGGCCCTGGCCGAACTCCTGGTCGAGCCCGCCGTCGTACGACCGCGACTGCTCCGCGCCCACCGGATTGACGCCGAACTGCCCAATGACGTTGGTATGCCCGGAGCTGTTCAGCAGGCCGAACAGCGAGTGGTTCTCAATATAAATAGATGGACTTTTGATGCCCTTCGAAAAGCTCGAGTGCAGCTTGGTCCCGCTGAACAGGTTGGCCCCGTTCGGGCGCACCAGGTAGTAGGTGCCGGCGAAGCGCGGCGTCGCGGCAAAGCCGTAGACCGCGTTTTCTTCAAGCCCAGTACCGATCGTGTAGAAGAAGCGCGTGCCCGCGTCGCCCTGGATCTCGAGCATGGTGGAGTAGTTGCCGCGGTCGGCGTTGCCGCTCAGCACGCCGTTGGTGAGTGAGATGCCGCGCTCGTCCTCATACTTGAAGGCGGCCAGCAGCAGCATGTGGGTGTTGACGCCTATGCGCTGCAGGAACGAGTCGGCCTTGTAATCGGTCTGGGCGTAGACGAAGTCGCGCTTGCTGGGGTTGGCCGTCGTCTGCGGGCAGAAGACCGCACCATTGGCGCACGCCGGGTAGGGCGCGTAGGTGAGGGTGGAGGTGCCGGTGACACGATACCCGTTGGCCCCGACGATGGTCACGGGCAGGCCCGCGTAGGAGGAGATGGTGGTCGTCGTGACTCCCTTGACGACGGCGTAGACTGGGATGCCGGCCGGCGCGGGCGTGTCGTACAGGTAGTTCAGCCGCAGGCCGCCGTAGCGCAGCTGGTTGTGCCAGTTGCGCGCGGTCTGCGAGTTCAGCACGCCGCCGATGTACTCGTCATGCTCGGCCAGGAACGCGTCCGAGGAGAGGCCGTAGAACGAGTTGGCGGCGGGCTTGCCGCCTTCGGCCGAGGTGTGGCGGAAGGTGAAGCGCAGGTCTGTGGTCGAGTTCGGCTGGTAGCCGACGTTCTCGGCGAAGGTGACGTTGTGGAATTCGTCGTTGACCTGGTTGTTGCTGGTCTCCTGCCGGGCGAAGTCGGAGAAGTAGTCGAACTGGTGGCTTGCGCCGGAGACGGAAAACTCGTTGCGGTAGGTGTGGAAGTTGCCCGCGTCGCCCTGGTAGTCGAACAGAGGGAGAGGAGTTGCGCCGCGGCGTGTCGTCAGCGAGACGACCCCGGCGAGCGCGTCCGACCCGTACAGCGCCGAGTCGGGCTCGCGCAGCACCTCGATCGAGCCGATGCCCGCGGACGCGATGTTGGCGAACTCTACGCCGCCGCCCAGGTCGTCGGCCGGGATGCCGTCGATGACGACCTTGTTGGCGTTGGTGTTGCCGCCGCGGATGAAGAGGCCGCTGGTGCCACCGGCCTCGCCGGTCTGCGTGATCTGGACGCCGGGCACGTAGCGCAGCGGCTCCTGGATGTCGCGGACGTGGGGGAAGTCGTCCGACGTGAGCACCGTGACGGCGGCGCCGACCTGCGCGATCGGCGTGGGCGTGCCAGTCGCCGAGACGGTGATCTCCTGGGTATCGGTAGGGGTGGCGACGGTCAGATCGACGGACGCGTGGCCGTCGCGGCGGAAGTAGCGCGGCGCAATGGTGTTGGCCTCGAACGTCGGGGCGGTCACGCGCAGCGCGTAGCGGCCCGTGGCCTGCACGGTTAGAAAGTAGCTGCCATCCGGGCCGGAGGTGGTGCTGCCCATTGACTTTGCACCGGAGAGCAGGGTAACGGTCGCGCCCGCGACGTTGACGCCGAGCGGGTCTTTGACGACGCCCGTGATAGCCGCGCTCGAAGTGGTGTGGGTGGTGTCAGGGGATTGGGCGATCGTGCTCGGGCTGATCTGGGCGTGCGTGAGTGAAGCGGCGGCGACAGCCAAAGCCGCGCCGATGTGGCGTATACGTCGTGACATGCGTGGAATCCCCTCGGATTGGTGGCAGCAGGGCCGGTCTCCTGGCTTACGCTTCGTGGCCTCGGCTTTCGCTCAGGGCCTGCGACTCCATGCTGCCTTCCCGGATCGCTCCAGTGGCTTTGGTAGTCCCTGCATGGGTCTCAGCGCTTACAGTTACGGGGTAGTGGCGGACTCGCACCGCGCTTCCCGAACACCCTGCTGATAAGTGGTGGTTTGAGCTTGCTCGCAACGCTGCTCGTGATCCCTAACGCCTAGGGATGAAACTGTCTGGCTAGGTCCTCAAGGGCGTCGATCGCGACGGGGCTGGGGAAGTCGATGCGCTTGTCCATCAGGTACACGCGACGGTTTTCGACCGCGGGCAGCGTCTTCCAGCCCGGCCGCTCGCGCAGCATATCGAGCGTGATGTGGCCGCCACGCATCAGCAGCAGGGCCTGCGGCTGGCGCGCGACGACCGCCTCCATGCTGATGTGCGCCCACTCCTGCGGGAGGTCGCTCGTGATGGATTGGCCGCCAGCCGCCTCAACGATATCGCCGATAAAAGCGCCGTGCCCGATCGTGATCACGCCGGGCTCGTAAGAGATCGGCACGAAGACGGAGATGACCGGCTTGCCCGCGACGCTCTTGCGCACGGCAGCGACACGGGCCTCGAGCGAGGCGACCAGCGCCCGCGCCTGGGGCTCGCGATTGAGCGCCGCGCCCAGGCTGGTGAGCGCGCGGAAGATGCCGCTCAGCCCGTGTGGGTCGACCAGGAAGACCGGGATGCCGAGCGCCGCGATCTTGTCGAGCGTCGCCTGCTGCGTGTTGCGCGGAATGCCGATCACGAGGTCCGGGTGCAGCGCGATGATCGTCTCGAGCGACGGGTCCGAGATCGAGCCCACGCTGGTCTTCGCCATCGCCTGCGCCGGGTACTTGACGTAGTCGCTGATCCCGGCAACATCGTCCCCGGCACCAAGCGCGAAGACGCTGTCGGTGATGCTCGGGACCAGGCAGATAATGCGATGCGGATGCTCGGGAACGAGGACCTTTTTGCCGGTTTCATCCACCACCGTGCGCGTGGCAAAGCAGGGAAGCGTTATCAGCAAAAAGCACAGGAGCAGAAAACGCCTCATGCGAGCACCTCCTGCAAGCGCGCTGCAAGTGCCGCCGCGACGAAGGCTTCGGCAATCCCCGGCGCTGTGCGAAAGTGCAGATGGACGTAGCTCGCCAGCACGTTGCCGTCGCGGAATCCCTCCTGCTCGACCCGCTTCGAAAGCGAATACGTCACCTCATAGCAGGTCTCCGCAGCCTCCGCGTCCAGCCGCTGCGAGTAGTGGAAGCTGTGCCCGCGAAGCTCCGTCCCGGCCGAGCCCAGCAGGCAATCGCGCGTCAGCATGACGGTCACGTAGCCGAAGTTCACCAGCTTCGCCGTCATCGCGAAACGAAACGGCAGCACGCCGCACATGGCGTGCTCGCGGCCGTCCTTCGTGGCCAGGCTCTGCGCGAGGTAGAGCATCCCGCCACACTCTGCGTAGACCGGCTTGCCCTCCGCCGCGAACGCCCGCACGCTGCGCAGCATCGTCGCATTTCCGCTCAGTTGCCCGGCATAAAGCTCAGGGTAGCCCCCGCCCAGATACAGCGCATCCAGTCCGTCCGGCAAGGCCGCATCGTGGATCGGACTGAAGCTGACCACCTCCGCCCCGGCCTGCCGCAGCAGGTCCAGGTTGTCCTCGTAGTAGAACGAAAACGCCGCATCCCGAGCCACGCCGACCCGCACTGTCGGCTCAGGGAGAGCTTTTCCGGTGGAAGCGGAGGGCTTCAGCCCCTCGGACAATGTAGAAAAACGAAGCGGGGCTTCAGCCCCGGCGATCTTGATTCGAAGCAGCGCCTCCAGGTCCAGCCGCGCACCGGCAACAACCAGCGCCTCCCGCAGCGTCTCCGTGCCCGTCTCCTCCACCGTCTGCAGCCCCAGGTGCCGCTCCGGAATCGCAATCGCCGGCTCCCGCCCAATCCATCCCAGCACCGGCGTCCTGCAGCGCGCGCCGATCGCCTCCGCCAGCATCGCGTAGTGCCGCTCGCTCGCCACACGGTTCAGCACCACGCCCGCAAGCCGCAACCCCGGGTCGAACAACTCAAATCCCAGCACCACCGCCGCCACGCTCCGCGCGCTCTTTCCAGCGTCGACCACCAGCACCACCGGCAGACCCAGCAGCTTCGCTATCTCCGCGCTCGACCCCAGGTCGGTCGCCGCTTCCTTGCCGTCGAACAGCCCCATCATCCCTTCGACGATCACAGCATCCGCCCTGGCCGCACCCTCCGCCAGCACCGCTCGGTTGGACTCCGCCGACAGCATCCACGTATCGAGGTTTCGCGCCACGCGCCCCGACACCCGCGTGTGATGCCCCGTATCCAGAAAGTCCGGCCCACCCTTCAACGCCTGCACCGCCAGCCCGCGCGCCCGCATCGCCGCAAGGATCGCCAGTGTGACGGTGGTCTTGCCCACGCCGCTCGCCGTCCCGGCCACCAGGAAGCCCATTATCGCAGCCTCGTTCTTCGCGAAGGAAAACTGCGGTTCGGAAGCTGGCACAACCAGATCAGCCGCCGACCCCTTCAAAAACACCGGCAGCCCCGCCACCAACATCACGACTACATCCGCAACCGCCGCCACCTGCTGGTTGATTTCACCGACCAAATCGCGAAACTGCCGTCCCAGCGCATACGCCGGCACCACCCCGCTGCCCACCTCGTTCGACACCAGCACGACCGCGCACGGAGCCTCCGCCAGCGCCGCGCAAAGCGCATCCACCTGTGCCGCGCCACCATCCGCCTCGAGCACGTTCGCAGCAAACAGCGTCAGGCAATCGATCAGCACCAGCTCCGAAGCGGCCCCAAGCACCTGCGTGCCAAGCTCCAGCGGTTCCTCCACCGTGATCCACTCGGCAGGCCGGTCCGCCACATGCCGCGCAATCTTCGCCCGCATCTCTTCGTCATCGCGCCGTTCAGCGGTCGCCACAAACGTCACGCTGCCCGCGCGCTCTGCCAGTTCCTGCGCGAACCGGCTCTTGCCGCTGCGCACGCCGCCCAGCACCAGCACCACGCGTCCCTTGTTCTTCTGCACCATACCGACGCTCCCTCGCGCGCCTGAAGGCACGGAGTTTGAGCGGGAACAAAATTAGTGGCAAGCCGTCCCGCATGCAGACGCACGCAGGCCCACGCTCTTCAACTCTCCTCGCGAAGTCGAATCAAGCCCGTACTCATCCGGCCGGTCTCCTGACTTTGCGCCTCAACAAGCCGGGCCGCCTTCCCAGAGGATCGCTCCCCCAGTGGCCTATCTCACCCAAGCTCTCCACGCTTACAGTTACGCGGTAGCGACGGATTCACACCGTCTTCCCGAACACCAGATGACCCTAGTATAGCCTGAACCACGCTTCAAGAAACCTTCCATTTTGTCGATAACATCGCCAACTTGTCCGTCATCGTCACGGCCGCCGGGGTCCGTGCCGCCGGCAGCACCAGCCGCCCCGTCTTCACCACCTCCGGCCGCGGCGCTGGCACCTTCCCCGTCAGCAAAGCCTTCATCGACAACGCAATCCGCCGAGCCTTCACGTCCACGCTCAGCACCTTCACCTTTACAATCTGCCCCGCCTTCACCGCCTCCGCCGGGTCCTTGATGAACTTGTTCGACAGCTCCGAGATGTGCACCAGCCCATCCTGGTGCACGCCGATATCCACAAACGCGCCAAACTTGGTCACGTTTGTCACCACCCCCTCAAGCACCATCTCCGGCATCACATCCGCAAACTCCCGCACGGCGTCAGAAAAGCCAGGCGCCACAAACTGATCCCGCGGATCCCGCCCCGGCTTGCGCAGCTCTTCCAGGATGTCCGAAACCGTAAACGTCCCCGCCGAAAGCGCCTTCGCATCCACGCGCCCCAGCAGCTCCGGCGTCCGGATCAACTCCGCCACCGACGTCCCCAGCTTGGACGCGATCTCCCCCACCACCCCGTACGACTCCGGGTGCACCGCCGTCCCGTCCAGCACATTCTCCCCACCGCGAATCCGCAGGAATCCCGCTGCCTGCTCGAACGTCTTCGCCCCCACGCCCGCCACTTTCATCAGCTGCGCGCGCGAGCGGAACTTGCCATTCTCATCCCGGAACTTGACGATGTTCAGCGCCGTCCGCTCCGTCACCCCCGCGACGTACCTGAGCAGCGTCCACGACGCCGTATTCAGGTCCACGCCCACGCGGTTCACGCAAGTCTCGATCGTCACCTCGAGCGACTGCTGCAGCTGCCGTTGGTCCACATCGTGCTGGTACTGGCCCACCCCGATCGACTTCGGGTCCACCTTCACGAGTTCCGAAAGCGGGTCCTGCAGACGCCGCGCAATCGAGATCGCCCCGCGCACCGTCAGGTCCAGATCCGGGAACTCCTGCCGCGCCACATCGCTCGCCGAATAAACACTCGCTCCCGCCTCCGACACTGTGACGGAAAAGAGCGAAGTCAGCCCACGCTCCTTCAGAAAAGCCCGCACAAACGAGTCCGTCTCCCGCGAAGCCGTCCCGTTCCCAATCGCAATCGCCCGCACGTTATGTTTCGCAACCAGCGCCGCCAGCGTCTCGCCCGCACCCTTGGCCGCGCCGGCGGAGGTATGCAGGTAGAGCACATCGTTGGCCAGGAACTTGCCCGTCTCGTCCACCACTGCCACCTTGCACCCGGTCCGCAGCCCCGGATCGATCCCGAGCACCGCGATCGGTCCCGCCGGCGCCGCGAGCAGCAGGTGGTGCAGGTTGTCGCGAAATACCTGAATCGCATCCAGGTCTGACCGCTTCTTCAACTCCACCCGCAGCTCGCCTTGGATGGAAGGATTCAACAGCCGCTTCCACGCGTCGTCGATCGCGAGCTCCAGGTGTCGAATCCCGTCAGCACAGTTGCCCGCCCGCAGCACCCGCCCGCGCATCTGCCCCGTCGCACGCAGCGGCTCCAGCTCGATCAGGAAGTACAGCACGCCCTCGGTCTCGCCGCGCCGGATGGCCAGCATGCGGTGCGAAGGAATCGCCTTCACCGGCTCCCTGAACTCGTAATACATCTTGAACTTTGCCTGCTCATCGAGCTTCTTCTCGTCCGCGTCGAACGTCTTGCGGCTCACGATCACGCCTTCGTCATGCATCAGTCCGCGCAGCAGCTTGCGCAGGTCCGCATCCTCGCTCATCGTCTCGGCCACAATGTGCCGCGCGCCTTCAAGCGCATCTTCGACCGTCGGCACCTCCTTCGCCACGTCGACAAACGTAGCCGCAAACGCCGCCAGCGGCACGCCTGTAGCGGCCTGCGCCCAGAGATAGTCCGCCAGTGGAGCCAGCCCACGATCCCGCGCAATCGTAGCCTTCGTCCGCCGCTTCGGCTTGTACGGAAGATAAAGGTCCTCAAGCTCCGCCCGGTCCAGCGTCCCCTCAATCCGCGCCTTCAACGCATCGCTCAGCTTGCCCTGCTCCAGGATGGACGAAAGGATCGTCTCACGCCGGCCCATCAGGTCGCGAAAGTACCCCAGCTTCTCCTCAATATCGCGAACCTGTACCTCGTCCAGGTTGCCCGTCGCCTCCTTGCGGTAGCGCGCAATAAACGGAACCGTCCCGCCCTCATCCAGCAGCCCGATCACGGCCACCAGCGAGCTCATGGAAACATTCAGTGTCTTCGCAACATGCAACAGAAGCTCAGGAGAAAGTACTTTCGCATCAGCCATAGGGTCTATCAACATCCTACCCGCCCAGCCTCTGGAAGACTGCTCCCGGGTGCCCCATGATCACCGCAGCGAAGCGAAGGTTCTCGTGGGGTTAGGACCTGCAGAACCACCTGCAAAATCAAAACAGCACCCAAAGCCAGAGCTCGGGGTGCTGTCGATTTGCATGGTAGACGCGGTAGGAGGCCTTACTGAGGAGGGGGTGCTACGTCGCTTAGAGTGAGCAGCCGTGAGGCTGGATTGTAGACGCCAGGACCGTATAAGGCACA
>CAXUDC010000021.1:0-27945 GCA_964249685.1 uncultured Acidobacteriaceae bacterium | reverse complement strand
CGCTCCTGCTTTTCCCAGCCGGGCAGCATCTGCGAGCCCGTGATCAGGCGGGCACCGTCCTGCAGGGTGAGATAGGTCCAGGCCCACTGGCGGAAGACCGAGAAACGGTTGCGGAAGCCGATCAGGAAAAAGATGTGTACCACCAGCCACGCCACCCAGGCCGGGAATCCGGACCACTGCGCCTTAAACGGCCACTTGATATTGGCGACGGCGGCGGCACGGCCGATCGTGGCCATGTCGCCCTTGTCGAAGAAGTGAAAGCCTTTGGACAGGGGCTTGCCGGCGACGAGCTGGCCGATACGTTTGGCGGCAAAGTCGCCCATTTGCATGGCGGGTTGAGCGACGCCTGGGATCTGCTTGCCATCCTGCTCAAAGTGCGCGAGGTCGCCGATGATGAAGATGTTCTTCATGGGCGGGCCGCCGGGCAGGTGCGGGTTGAGGAAGGTGTCGACGAGCACGCTTCCCTTCTTGTCGATCTCCGCGCCGAGCAGCTTGCCGAGCGGCGAAGCCTGCACGCCCGCGCCCCACAGGGTGCAGACGGAGTCGATGCGCTCGTCCTTGATCATGACGTAGCCGGGCTGGACGTCGGAGACGTGGGCGTTGCAGCGGATCTTGACGCCTAGATGCTCGAGCTGCTCGATGGCGCGCTTCTGCAGGTGGTCGGGGTACATGCCGAGGATCTTGGGCGAGCCTTCGAGGATGAGGACCTGGGCCATGGACGGGTCGATGTGGCGGAAGTCCTGTCCCATGTACAACTTGGCGATGTCCGAGATGGCGCCGGCGAGTTCGACGCCGGTGGGCCCGCCGCCGATGACGACGAAGTTGAGCGCGGGGTGGGTGCCGGATTCGAGCATCTGGCGCTCGGCGAGCTCGAAGGCGAGCAGGACGCGGCGGCGGATCTCGGTGGCGTCTTCGATGGTTTTGAGCCCTGGCGCGATGGCGGCCCACTCGTCCTTGCCGAAGTAGCTGTGGGTGGAGCCGGTGGCGAGGATGAGGTAGTCGTACTCAAACTGGGAGCCGGTTTTGAGGCTGACGCGCTGGGTGGCGGCGTCGATGGTGACGCACTCGTCCATGACGACGGCGATGTTCTTCTTGTCGCGCAGGATGGAGCGGATGGGTTGGGCGATATCGGCGGGGGAGAGTACGGCGAGCGCGACCTGGTAGAGGAGCGGCTGGAAGAGATAGTAGTTGCGCCGGTCGATGAGGGTGACGTCGACGGGAAGGTCGGCGAGCCCTTCCGCTGCGCGAATGCCGCCGAAGCCGCCGCCTACGACGACGACGCGCGGGCGGATGTTGCCGCCTGTCGGGATTGAAGCTGTGCCGTCTGCTGCCGCCATGAGCGCTGTCTCCTATTACTGCACTTCTAGTTTGTCAGATGCTTAGTTTGTCAGATAGAGGCAAAGCGCGTGCGGCGGACTTTCACGTCACGGTTGCCGGAGGAGGGTGGTTGTGGTGAAGCCGTTGGTGCCGGAGGCGAGGGCGATCTCGGTCTCGGTGGGGAGGCCGTCGACCGTGAGCGGGAGGAAGGTGACGTGGCCGTCAGCGTCGGAGTTTGCGACCGTGACGAGCGCCACGAGCACCGGGGCGGCGGGGCAGCGGCCCTGTGCCGGGCAGGGACCGGGGTAGGCCGTGACGGTCTGGTAGACGCTGACCGGCGCGCCGACGATGGGATGGCCGGCGTAGTCGGTGATGGTGGCCGTGACCGGGGTCAAGGTGGTGCCAGACTGGGAGGCGCCCACTGTGATGGTGGGCTGGAACTGGGTGGAGGAGACGCCGATGGCCGTGAAGGTGGTGCAGACGGTGGACTGGAGGCAGGCCGTGGCCTGGGCCTGGGCGCCGGGGGCGAGTGGGCCGGCAAGGGCAGATTGGCTGGACTGGCCGTTGCCGTCCGTGACGGTGCTGGAGGCACCGGGTTGCAGGCCTGGGCTGCCGGTCCAGAGCAGTTGGGTTGTGGCCGGGTGGCCGTTCTGGGTTGCGTTTGCGCTCAAGGTCACGTCTGCCGCGACGCCCTGGGCGATGTAGAACGTGGCGCTTGCGGGGGTGAGCAGGTACTGGTTTGCGCCGGCGGTGAAGCTGGCGGAGACGGTCAGGGCGCCGGACGTGGCCAGGAGGATGACTGGGCCCGGGGTAAGGGGCGTGACGTCGCTCAAGGCGGTGCCGGTTGCGTCCGTGACGAGGGTGCAGGGGGTTGCCGGGCAGGCGGTAAAGGTGGCGTTCGACGCGGAGAAGACGACGGCGACGCCTGCGCGCGGGGTGACGCCATCGGCGGCGAGAAGCTGCACGGTGAAGGAGGCCGCGGTAGGCACGCCGGCATAATTGGTGCCGGTGGGCGCGGCGATCAGCTTCAAAATGTCCGGGCGTGAGGCTGCGGTGAAAGTCGCGGAGACGCTGGCCTGGGCGTCGGTCGCGACGAGCGTGATGGTGCCCGCGCCGGTGGCAGTGACCGCGGTCGAGATGATGCCCGAGGCGTCCGCGGGGAGCGTGCATGCGGGCGCGCCGGCACATGCGGCGAAGGTGGCCGCGCCGGCGGCGACCGAGAGCGTGACGGAGCGGCCGGCGGCGGGGGTGCCATCGCCGGCGAAGACCTGTACGGCAAATGGCTGCGTGGCGGGGCTGCCGGTTGCGCTGACAGAAGTTGGCGCGGAGATCAGGTGCAGGGTGTCCGGCCGGGTGTAGGCCACGAAGGTGACGGTCTGGGAGAGGGTGCCGTAGGTTGCGGTGAGAGAGATGGTGCCGGCGATGGCCGGCGTGAGTTGGAGGCTAGCGATGCCGTCGTTGCCGGTGATGACCGTGCAGGGCTGGCTGTTGCAGCCGGTGAACTGCGCCCCCGTGGCGGTGAAGAGGACTGCCTTGCCGGCGTCTGCGCTTCCATCGCCGGCGAGCAGTTGGACCGAGAAGGCCGGGGCGGCGAGGACGCCGGTGGGCAGCGTGCCGACGGGCGCGGTGACGAGCTTCAGCGTGTCCGGGCGGGCGATGGTGGTAAAGCTCGTGGCGACGGTCGCGCTGCCGTCAGCCGCCTGCAGGGTGATCGTGCCGGTCGTGAGCGGCGTTACCAGGGTGGACAGCATGCCGGAGGAGTCTGCCTGCAATACGCACGGCGCGCTGCCCGGGCAGGCCGCAAAGGTGGCGCTGCCGGCGGTCACGCTCAGGGTTACGGATTTGCCCGCACCCGGCGTGACTCCATCGGCCAGCAGGACCTGCACGGCGAAGGCTCCTGCGGCCTGCACGCCCGCGTAGCCGCCGCCGGCCGGTGCGCCGGTTAGGCGCAGCACGTCCGCCAGCGCGACCGCGTTGAACGAGGCGCTCTGCACCAGCGCGGCTTCGGTCGCGAGCAGCGTTACCGGGCCTGCGGCCAGGGGCGTGATTGCGGTCGACGCGCTGCCATCCGCGCCGGTGGTCACGCTGCAGGTGCTGGCCGCGCAGGCAGCAAAGCGCACGCTGCCCGCGCCTGCGGAGAAGACGATTGTCTTGCCTGCTTCGGGCGTGACGCCATCGCCTTGCAGGAGCTGCACGGTAAAGGGGGTTCCCGACGGGTAGCCGGTACCCACGTTGCCGCTGGGTGCGCTCACCAGCAGCATCAGGTCGGGGCGCGGCACTGCGTTGAAGGTTGCGGTCGCAACGGTGGTTCCGTCGACGGCCTGCAACGTCACCGGCCCCGCACTGTCGGGCGTGACCGCGGTCGAAACCATGCCGGAGCTATCGCTGGTCAGGACGCAGGTCGGCGCGCCCGCGCAGGCCGCGAGGGTGGCCGACCCGGCACTGACCGAGAACCTGACGCTGTGACCCGCGGCGGCGGTAACGCCATCCGCGAACAGCACCTGGACGGCAAACGCGCTTGCCGCGGGCATGCCCACGTAGCTGCCCGCGGCCGGCGCGCTGACCACGCGCAGCACGTCCGGCGGAGCGACCGCGGTAAAGCTTGCCGCCTGCGTGACCGCGCCATCAGCGGCCAGCAGCCCGACCACGCCGGCGACCAGCGGCGAGACCAGGACGGAAGCCTTGCCGTTGGCGTCCGTCTTCACCACGCAGGTCGCGGAGGCACAGCCGCCAAAGCTCGCGGTGCCGCCGGTAAGGGTAAAGGTGACGGGCTCGCCGGCGGCCGGGGTGACGCCATCGGGCGCAAAGACCTGCACGGCGAAGGGTGCGGCCGCGGCCTGGCCGGTGGTCGAAGGGCTTGCCGGCGCGCTGAGCAGCTTCATCACGCGCGGCGGCGCGCCGGCCTGGAACGAGATCAGCCGGCTGACCACGCCGTCGCTCGCCAGCATGACCACGGGGCCGTTGCCGGTGGCGATTCCGGCCGCGTACGCGCCACCATCGGAGCCCGTGCCATAGTGCGAGGTGGCCGCCCCGCCGAAGAGCGTGAACGGCCCGCTGACCACGCTGAACGTTACCAGGTCATAGGGCATGGGCGTCACGCCATCGGGCTCTATGACCTGCACGGCGACGTCGCTTTCGGCTCCGATGGGCGCGCCGCCGGCACCGGGCTGGTTCGCGATCCGCATGGTGCGCGTGGTGCCCACGGCAGTGAAGCTGTCGCTAACGACCAGCGGCGCATAGGCCGCGCTCAGCGCGATGGGGCCGGGCTGCTGGGGCGTGACAAAGGTGCTCACGGTCGAGTTGCCATCCATGGTGATCTCGCACGCGCTGTATTGGCAGGCGCTCATGGCGACGGCGTTGAAGCTGCCGCCGAGCACGATGGAGTGTCCTCCCGTCGGCGCCGGCGTCACGTCGTCTTCCTGCACCAGCTGGACAGTAAACGGCTGTGCCGCCTGTACGCCTGTGGGTGAGTTGTCTGCCGGCATACTGAGGATTTTCAAGTGAGGGGATTGCAGAATGACCGTAAACGACACCGTCTGTACGATGCTGCCGAAGGCCGCCTGCAACGTGTACGTGCCCGCGATCGGCGCGTCAAGATCGACGTCGACGTACGCCTTACCGCCGCCGTCGGTGCTCAAGGTACAGGTCCGTGTTGCGCACTCGTCGAAGTGGATGCCGGGCGGCGCGGTGAAGGTGATCGGCTCGTTGTAGTCGGGCGTGACGCCATCGGCGTGGAGAAGCATGACCGCGAAACGGCTGTTGTAGCCGAAGGAAACCTGGGCCGGCGGTGCCGTGAGTACGTTCAGGATGTCGACGCTGGTGAGGGCGTCGACCGTCACGGTCTGCAACAGGTCGCCGTCCCGTGCCTGCACCGTGACCGCACCGACGGATTGCGCGATGACCGCCACGCGCGCGGTCCCGGTCCAGTCGGAGACGACGGTGCAGGGCGAGGCATGGCAGGCGTCGAAGATTGCCGAGCCAGCGGTCGCCGAGAAGGTGATGGCGCGGTAGGGCAGCGGCGTCTTGCCGTCGGGGCCCACGTCCTGCACGGCAAAGGCGTTCGACGACGCGACCCCGACGCGCAGGGTGCTCTCCGGCGTGGACACCACCAGCATGGCCGAGGCCTGCGCGATCGCCGTAAAGCTGGCCGTCTGCGACAGCGTGCCGGCAGCCGCCCGCACGGAGATGTTCCCCGGCGCGCCCGGGGTCACGGAGGTGGTCGCCATCCCGCTTGCGTCCGTTTTGACGGTGCAGGTCGAGATGCCCGCGCAGGCGCCAAAGCTCGCCGCCCCCGCGGTAGCGGAAAACGTTACCGCCACGCCGGCTACGGGCGTTGCGCCGTCGACGGCCACTAGTTGCACGCTGAACGGCAGCGCGGCAGCATCGCCCACCAGCAGCGTGCCGCCGGGCGCTGTGATCAGCCGCATGGAGGTGGGTTGTGCGTTGCTGCCGTAGGTCAGCGCGGCCGTCAGCGTGCTGGTCGCGCCGGTACCGCGGTCGGTCACGGTGACGTCCACTGCCCTGCCGGGGGTTGCGCCGGCCGCCGCGGCCGTGGGCACGGTCAGGGTGATTGCGTTTGCGCTCCAGCTCACGACGGTTGCGGCCACGCCGTTTACCGTGACGGCGTTGCCGTTGCGAAAGCCCAGGCCGGTGATGATGACGCTGCCGCCGCTTGCGGCCACGTTCGCCGGCGCGAGGTCATCCGCGTAGAACAGCCGCGCCTGGTAGTTGAAGTCGGGCCGGCCGTCGCCGCGCTGGTCCGCGATGCCGAAACGGATGCCGGTCGCGGTTCCGGAGCTTGCCTGCAGCGTCGTCGTTCCGGTCGTCTGGCCGTTAAAGGCCGTCACCGTCGCCCCGAGGGAAGGCAGCGAATAGCCCGGATAGTCGTACGGTCCGTAGAGCCCGAGGACCGGCATCAGCTTGTCGCCGGTGGCCAGGCCGGCTGCATCGAGCGCCGTTACTTCCAACGTAAAGGTACGTCCCGGCCGCACGCTCGCGGACACGTAGGATACGTGCCCGAAGGCGCAGATCAGGCCCGTCCACCAGCCTGTCGACGCGGCCTCCATGGGCGCGCTAGGCGTGCCGTCCGCGCCCGTGCCGCAGCTCACCGCGGCGTCGGACACCGGCAGCAGCAGGTAGTCCACGCCCGCGCCCACAATGAAGGAGGTCTGCGTTACCACCGAGCCCGAGGGCTGCACGTTGCCGGCCGGGTACGGCCCCAGGTTGTATTCGCCCGTGTAGAGCGGGTTGACCGGCTCGGTGGTGATCAGCCGGTCGTCCCAGCCGACGTTCAGCATGGGCCACCAGGGCACCAAAAATCTGCCCTGCTGGTTGGGGTCCGTGTCGCCCTGGCTGCCCAGCGCGCTGGTATCCTGGGCGACAAACGGCGACGACCGACCGCGCACCGCGTATGTCCCCGTTACGCCCGAGGCGGCGTAGAACGCGTCGGGGATCGTCGTCGAAGCCGCCATGCGGCGCACCAGCACGTTGACGCCCGCCATGCCTTCGCCGGTAGGAAATAGCACGTAGCCGTTCAACCCCTGCGAGGTCGCGTAGCTGAGCTGCTTGCCCGCCGGCACGCCGTTGTTGCCGTTGATCGGGTAGACGGCGACCAGACCGGCGATGTCGTCGATCCGCAGCGTGAACGGGTTGGGCAGGCACTGGTACGTGTACGGCCCGCAGACGATGTCGATCGGGTGCATGATGGGCCAGTTCTGCGCCTGCACCGGCGTCGGCGCGGGCACGCCCGTAAAGACGTTGTCGTTGGTCTGCGACCAGGCCAGCCCCAGCACGCGGCCGAACACCCGCATCAGCTGGTAGCGCAGCTGCTGCTGCGCCGCCGCGGCCGGGCCCGTACACCGCCCGTTGATCACGATGATCGCGTGCGCAATGTAGCCGGCAGGGTCGAACGAGTCCACGCTCTCCGTGACCGCGTTCTGCCGGCAGCCGCTGGGATTGCTTGCGCCCGCGCCCAGCAGCGTGTCGGTGACGGAGCCGTCCGTGTCGTACACGATCGCAAGCGGGATGGCCGCCGCATTCGTGCTCATCACGTCGGCCGGAAGCTGCAGGCCGTTGGCACCGAAGTACACGTTCTGCCCGCTCACGTGCTCGGCCAGCGCAGGCCCCTGGCCGAGGGTGATGCTCGCTACCGGCACGTTCCACACGCCCGCAGCGGCCGCTACCAGCGCGTCCGCCGCCGCGTGGTTTACGTTCGCGCTCAGGTCGCCGGGGTCGGTAGAGTACAACAGCAGCGGCTGCTTCCAGCCGATCGCAAGCCCCGCCTGCGCGTAGAAATAGGGCTGACCCGTGACATACCGCGGCCCCGCCGCATGCGCCATGCCGAGGCAAAGCAGCAATAAGGCGAAGATCCATGCCCCATTCATCGCAGCCCTATCGCGATGAGTGGGTCTCCCGCTACCGCGCCGCACTCGCACCCCCACGCAGCAGCGCGAGCACGTCCGTAAGCGCCGGCCACGCCGCCGCAGTACCGTCGATCGCAATCGGGCCCACCACGATCAGGTGGTTGTGCACCGCGCCCGCCTGCGCCGGCACGACCCGCGCCGTCAGCAGCCGCAGGTCGACCATCGGCCCGGCTGGAACTCCTTCGTCCGCAGCGGTCGCCGGGGCCCCGGGCAGGATCGGGATCGCGCCATCGCTGCCGTAGACCGGAGCGCTCAGCCCGGCGGGCCCGGGCGCGGTCAGCAGCATCAGCAGCCGCTGGCCCACGCGGTAGCGCTCGCTGTGCCCGAGCCAGCGCCCGGCCCACTCCCGTACCGTGTACGCCCCGCCGGCCGTGCAGCCGCGCACCGCCGCATCGACCCGGAAGCCAACCTCGACGTAGCCCAGGTCGTCATGCCGCGCGACCGACGCTACCTCGCCCGAGAAGATCACCCCGGCCTGCGCGGCCATCTCCACCAGGACGCCGGTCGCGCTGGCCTGGCCCCAAAGCCCCCGCGGCAGACCCGCCAACAACAGCAATCCCAGCAGCACCTTGGACACGTGACCTCCACGCCTTCTCCCTTACTTTCGTCATGGGAGAACGCGTGGCCACGCCTGTCACAAATCCACACAGCGCTCAAGCTTGTTTGTCATTCCCGAAGGGATCTGCGTCAGGGAAGGTCTGATTAATTTGTTCGTCAACTCCACAGGCAGCGCCAGGGCTAAAGCCCATTCACTGCAATCGAGTTATCCGTGGGACCAAAGTCCCACGCTTCCACCCAGGCACTTAATCAGACATTCCTTAGTATTCCTGCAGACTTTGCTGCCGCTACTGAATCTCCGGGTAGAAGTCGAAGAAGGCGTCGATACTAAGCCGCAACTGCGCCTCGATCTGCTCGCGGGTGCCCTCGAGCACGTGCATCGTCACATGCGCCTCGTTACCGTTCTTCAGCTCCACCGGGGCCGACCCGATCTTCGCCACCTCATCGGCCGGCAGCAAACGCAGTCCGTACACCATCACAAGATTCGCCATACATCATTGTCCCACCATCGCGTGCCTGCTCCAGACTGTCTTTACTGGCCCAACCTGCCTTACACTGGGTAAGCATGAATTCCACACCCGAAACCCGCGACGTCGTCATCCTCGGCTCCGGATGCGCCGGCCTTACCGCCGCCATCTACGCCGGCCGCTCGAACCTGAAGCCGCTCGTCTTTGAAGGCCACGAGCCCGGCGGTCAGCTCTCCATCACCACGCTGGTCGAAAACTTTCCCGGCTGGCCCGAAGGCATCCAGGGCCCCGAGCTGATCGAAAACATGAAGAAGCAGGCCGAGCGCTTCGGCGCCGAGTTCCGCATGGCGCACCTGACCGACGCCGACCTCACCTCGAACCCCATCAAGCTGACCGTGGGCAAGGACGTCATCCTGGCCCGCACGCTCATCATCGCGTCCGGCGCGAGCGCGCGCTGGCTCAACCTGCCGTCCGAGCAGGCGCTGATCGGCCACGGCGTCAGCTCCTGCGCCACCTGCGACGGCTTCTTCGCCTCCGGCAAACCGATCGCCGTGATCGGCGGCGGCGACTCCGCCATGGAAGAAGCGCTCTTCCTCACGCGCTTCGCGAGCAAGGTCACGCTCATCAATCGCACGGACAAGTTCCGCGCCTCGCCCATTATGCTCGACCGCGCCAAGGCGCACGACAAGATCGAGTTCCGCACCTCGACCGTGGTCGAAGAGGTGCTGGGCGTGGAAGAAAAGGACGTCAAGGGCCTGCGCCTGCGCAACACCGCCACCGGCGTCGTGGACGAGCTGCCTGTGAGCTTCATGTTTCTCGGCATCGGCCACATCCCCAACGCGCAGGCCTTCAAGGGCCGCATGGACCTCGACGAAGACGGCTACATCCTGGCCAAGGACGACGTCTACTGCACCTTCAACGGAGAGGTTCTGCCGGGCGTCTACTGCGCTGGCGACATCAAGGACCGCAAGTACCGCCAGGCGATCACGGCGTCGGGCTCGGGCTGCATGGCGGCGCTTGAAGTGGAAAAGTATCTGGAAGCCGAAGGCCGCTAAGCGCCGCCTTCGGCTTAGAGAGCCTGTCGAGTTGCGCATCGCAAGCGCTTTCGCTTGTCGCAGCCGCAGGCACTTTTGCTTTTCATCCCGCAGGGATCTGCTTTCGCTTTTGCGCGCTGTTACTCCGAAGGACCCGCGGTCATCCTTCCGCGGCGAACCCTAGAAACTACTCGCCCGTATCCACGTCTATCTTTATTGAACCCCGCACTGTAATCTGTTTCCTACCCCGGAGTTTCCTTGCGTCTCGTCCTATCGCTGATCCTTGCCGCCCCCGCCGCCGCGCTCACGCAGCAGCAGGTCCCCGCAGGCCTTCCGGAAGCCCCGTCCCAATCGCTGCTGGTGGCCGAGTCCGGCACCTCTTCCTCGCTTGCGCCCGACCAGCTCTACCGCTTCACCCTCTACCCGGCCGGCTATGAGCCGCAGCAGCAGACTGCCGCGCAGACCGCTCGCCAGTCCGACCCGCAGCAGCATAAAGTCAACCCGCTCATCGGGGACGAGGTCGACGCCAACGGCAACCCCATCCCGCTCGAGCGCCGCCAGCCGAAGCGCATCCTGGGCATCCTGCCCAACTACCGCACGGTCTCGGCCGGCGCTGCTGTCCACCCGCCGGGCTGGAAGTACAACTTCAAGGTCGCCACCAGACAGGCCTTCGATCCCTCGTCGTTCCTCTTCCTTGGCCTGACGTCGATCTCTGCCGAAGGGCTTGACTCGCACCCGGCGCTGGGCAAGGGCATCCACGGCTTCTACTCGTACACCTGGCGCGGGCTGCTGGACAAGACCGACGGCACCTACCTGTCCGCGTTCGTTCTGGCCAGCGCGCTGCGCGAGGACACCCGCTACTACCCGCTCGGCAACGGTCACTCCATCTTCATCCGGTCGCTCTATGTCATCAGCCGTCAGGCGGTGGCGCGCGACTATACCGGGCACCAGGTCTTCAACATGGCCGGGCTCGGCGGCAAGGTCCTTACGCAGTACATCTCGCGCTCGTACTATCCCGCCGGCACATCCGACCTCTCGGTGCTGGCAACCAAGTTCGCCTACGCGAGCATGCGCGACATCGCCTTTTCCGCCGTCCGCGAGTTCTACCCCGACATCGCCGCGCACTACATCCGCAAGCACCGGGAGAAGGTGGCGCGGCTCGCCGCGCAGGACACGGGTTCCGTGCGCGTCGGGGCACCGTTCAAGCCGGGCGTTAAGAAGTAGCACGACTGGAGCCGATTGCCTTTTGATTTAGTGACGCTCCAAAACGCAGATTCCCTATGGGAATGACAAACAAAAAGCGAAGACTGCAAATCCTTGGGTATTCGGTCCAGAGGATCTGCCTCGGGGCATGATGCAACGATGATCGAACCGGAGATCCCTACGGGATGACAACCAACATACAAGTGCCGCTTTTGTTGTCATTCCGTAGCGAAGCGGAGGAATCTGCGGTTGGAACCTGCACTGCATCTCCAAGCAAAGCGGTCTAGAATTTGTGGAACATGAAGAACGCGCCGGAAACGAGCAGCGCGAACGCCACCGCATGGTTCCAGTGCAGCTTGTCGCCGAAGTAGAACACGGAAAACACGCCAAACACCGTTAGCGTGATCACCTCCTGGATTACCTTGAGCTGGTCGGTCGTGTAGACCTTCGATCCCATGCGGTTCGCCGGGACCTGCAGGCAGTACTCGAACAAGGCGATCGCCCAGCTGACGAGAATCACCTTCCATAGCGGAGTCTCCTTGAACTTCAGGTGTCCGTACCAGGCAAAGGTCATGAAGATGTTCGACCCGATCAGCAAGGCGACCGGCAGAATGCGCGCTCCCATAGGTTCTCCTCGCAAGCTACGATGCACTCGGAGCCCGGAGGAATAGCTCACAGCTGATTCCTGTACGACCAAACCGCAACAGCGCTCCTCCCCTAGAATAGTAAAAGTATGTCCATTGCAGAAAACCTCCACCGCATTCGCGAAGAGATCGCCCAGGCCTGCTCCCGTGCCGGCCGCGCCCCCTCCGAAGTCGCCCTGATGGCGGTCTCGAAAATGCACCCCGTCGAGGCCCTGCTCGAGGCCCACGCCGCCGGACAGCGCCTCTTCGGCGAAAACCGCGTGCAGGAGTGGCAGTCGAAATCCGAAGCCGCCGCCGGCCTGCCGGATCTCGAAGTCCACCTCATCGGCCCGCTGCAATCGAACAAGACCAGCCTCGCCGCGCGTCTCTTCCACTCGGTCGACACGGTGGATTCGCTCAAGACAGCTACCCGCCTGAACGAGGCCGCCACCACCCTGGGCAAAGTCCTGCCCCTCTACCTCGAGGTAAAACTCTCCCCCGAGGAGAGCAAGCACGGGCTCGACCCCCACGATCTTTCGGCGCTCATCGAAGCCCTCGCCCCGCTCCAGGCGCTGCGGCCGGTTGGCTTGATGACGGTTCCGCCCTGGCCCGCCGACCTTACCCGCGCCGGCGACGAGGCGCGGCCCTATTTTCAGCAGCTGCGCCGCCTGCGCGACGAGCAGCTTCCCCACTGCGCCACGCTGACCGGCCTCTCCATGGGCATGTCCAATGACTTCGCAGCGGCCATCGAGGAGGGTTCGACCTGCGTCCGCATCGGCACCGCGCTCTTCGGCAAACGCACCCCGGCGTAAACTGGGTGCTCAAACCCAGCTACTTGCCGGTAACGTTTGCTGCCGCGCCCTGCGTGATTGGTGTGCCGTCTTTGAGATGACCTCCGCATCGGGGACAACCTCGGGATTCATCCTACCCTATTGGTCTGACCACTGGCGACAGACATCCTCTGTGGGCTGGCTCACATCCACCTAAGAGGAAGACTGAAAGAGGAAAAATGTCCGATCCGAACGATAAGATTCCGGTGCCCGAGCACTCCGAGAAGGAGCACGACCACCCGCACAACCCTGAGGAGATCAACCCGAAGGTGGCCTCCGACATCGCTTACTGGAGCAAAGAGTTCGGCGTCTCCGGGCCGCTGCTGCATGAGGCGATCCGCATGCATGGGACAAAGGTGGAGACGATCCGGAAGCACCTGCTGGCCAAGCACGACGTGAATTTGACGTAAGGCTTCAACACAGAGATCACGGAGAAAAGCCACAGAGGACACGGAGAAAAGCCGTGAGCTCTGTGGCTTTTCTCTGTGTGCTCTGTGTTTAGGCTTTGGCGGCGGCCTCGATTTCGGCCCACTCGGCGTCCGTGAGGGACAGGTCTGCGGACTTAATGTTTTCTTCCAGGTGCTCGACCGAGGACGTTCCGGGGATCGGCAGCAGGACGGGCGAGTGGTGCAGGAGCCAGGCAAGGCAGAGCTGGCTTACCGTCGCGTTGTGCTTTCTGGCGGCCTCGTCGAGCTTGCCGCCGGGCTTGACCAGCTCGCCGCCAGCGACCGGGAACCAGGGGATGAAGGCGATGTTGTTCTTCTCACAATACTCGAGGACGTCCTCATGCGTGCGGTCGCCGAGGTTGTACTTGTTCTGCACGCTGACGATCTCGCAGACCTTGCGGGCCTGCTCGATCTCCGGAACCTTAACCTCGCTGAGGCCGATGTGGCGGATTTTGCCGGCTTCCTGCATCTTTTTCATCGCGCCGAGCGACTCTTCGACCGGCGTTTTGGGGTCAATGCGGTGCAGCTGCCAGAGGTCGAGGTGATCGGTTTTGAGGAAGCGGAGGCTCATCTCGACCTGCTGCTCAAGGTATTCGGCACGGCCGACGGGAAGCCACTTCCCCGGTCCCTGCCGGGTGAGCCCGCCTTTGGTGGCGATGACGGGGCCGGGATTGTAGGGCGCGAGGGCCTCGCCGATGAGGCGCTCCGAGACGTCGGGGCCGTAGGCGTCGGCGGTGTCGATGAAGTCGATGCCGAGGTCGACAGCGCGGCGGAGGACTTTCTTCGACTTTTCAGGGTCTTTGGGTTCGCCCCAGACGCCTTCGCCGACGAGGCGCATGGCACCGAAGCCGAGCCGGTTGACTTGCGTATCGCCGCCGAGTTTGAAGGTCTTTGCTGGTGTACTCATGCTCGGTTGGATGCGGCCCCGGCGAAAACGTCGCTGGTATGGTTCTGGTCGACGAGCAGGGTTTCGCCTTCGGCGAGGATGCGGACGCGCTCCTCGACGCCGTGGCGGATGGCTTCGGCGATGAGGCGGACGGGAGGCTCTTCCATGGGCTCGCGGCCGAGTTTGAAGGTGCCGAAGTGCATGGGGATCATGGTGCGGGCACCGAGTTCGAGGAAGATCTGCAGGGCTTCTTCGGGCGAGGTGTGGACGGCACGGTAGCTGTCCGGGTAGTAGGCGCCGATGGGCAGGAGGGCCACGTCGGGCTCGAGGCGCTCGCCGATCTCGCGGAAGCCGTCGAAGTAGGCGGTGTCGCCGGAGTGGTAGATGCTGTGCCCGCCGCCGGCGATGCCGTAGCCCCCAAAGCCGCGATGGGTGTCGGAAAACATGCGCGCGCCCCAGTGCTTTGCGGGGGTGAAGGTGATGTCCAAGCCGGCGAAACGGGTCTGCTGCCAGGTGGCGAGCGAGCGGATCTCGCGGAAGCCGAGATCGGCGACAAGATCTTCCACCCCGCGGGGCACGATGACGAGCGGGGCCTGGCCGGTGAGGCGGCGTGTGGCGCGGGCGACCTTGCGCAGCGTGGGCCGGTTGAGGTGATCCATGTGGGCGTGGGTGAGAAGCACGGCGTCAATGGGCGGCAGGTCCGCGACCCGGACGCCGGCGCGGCGCTGGCGGCGCATGACGATCAGGCGCGTGGCGAAGACGGGGTCGACGAGCAGGTTTTTGCCCGCGATCTGGAGGAGGAACGAGGAGTGGCCGAGGAACATGACGCCGAGCTCGTCCGGGGCCGGCGTGAGCGGCAGCGCGGGCGTGCCGCGGAGAGGCTGCGCGTGGCTCTCCCAGACGAGTTTTGCGACCTGCTTCAGTTTGGCGGAGACGGAGATGCTCGGCATACGTATTGGACGCTGGATTTGCTTCGCTGGATACATTCGGCTTGGAAGGTGCATCTATGGGTAGATAGACGACCTTGGCGGAACAAGCTCATGCTTTATTCATGAGTTTTCAGTTAGTAGTTGATAGTAAGACTTGCTTGGAGTTTGCGATGGCTGATGTTTCCCCTGCGCGGGACGTGCCCAAGGACCCGAAAGATCATACGGTAGACCCGACGCGACAGCGCATCTGGGACCATGTGAACCACTCGCCGCTGCACAACCTGTGGAACTTCCAGGGGGTCGCGCCCATGGCAGTGGCGAAGCGGACGTTTAACGCGTTCAACGACGACAACCTGCTCTCGCGCGCGGCGGAGCTGGGGTACTACTTTCTGTTCGCGCTGTTTCCTACGCTGCTCACGGCTTCCGCGATCTTTGGCCTGGTGCTGCGCAACGGCGACCTGTACCTGAAGCTGCTGAACTACCTGCGGCTGGTGGTGCCGCCGGATGCATTTAAAATGGTGCTGGAGACGTTTCACCAGACGACGGCGGCAGCGACGGGCGGCAAGCTGGCCTTCGGGCTGGCGGCGGGGTTGTGGTCGGCCTCGGTTGGTTTTTCGGCGATTCAGGACACGCTGAACATCGTGTACAAGGTAAAGGAGACGCGGCCGTACTGGAAGGTGAAGGGCGCGGCGATCCTAGTAACGGTGCTGCTTTCAGTCATCCTGATCCTGACGTTGGCGGCGCTGGCCGCGGGGACGTATCTTTCGCACCTGCTGCGGACGCACCTGCCTGCCGGATATGGCATGGCAGCGGGGATTGCGACGCACCTAATCTTTGATGTCGTGAGCGCGACGTTCCTGGTGCTGCTGTTTGCGGTGATCTATTACTATGCGCCGGATGTGAAGAACAAGGTCTGGCGCTGGTTTACGCCGGGCGCGGCGATTGGGATTCTGGGATGGTTTCTTGCTTCAGTGGCGCTGCGGGTTTATCTGCACTTTTCGAACACCTACACGGTGACGTATGGGTCGCTGGGTGCGGTAATTATCCTGCTGACGTGGTTTTATATTACGGGGCTGATGCTGCTGCTGGGCGCGGAGGTGAACTCGGAGATCGAGTCGGCGGTGGCTGAATGCAAGCTGAAAGCCGCGGGGGTGATTCCGGCCGAGGCGACGACGGACGCACGGGTGCCGATTGGGCAGGGAGCCTGATGGAGCCGCCGTGGGTGAAGTTCCCGGCGATCGGGCTGGGGTCGCTGGGGTGGAGGATGGGCGCGGGGGACGAGTACTGGTTTGCGTTTCAGGACTGGTTCGGCGAGCAGGCGGCGGAGACCCAGGCGTCGGTGCGGGCTGCTTACCCGGAGCCGGAGCGGTGGGAAGGTTTTTACGAGCGATCCCTGGCAAGCTACAAAGCGCTCAGGCCCAGCGCGCTCAGTAAGCAACGATGAAGAACAGTAACTGGAAGATCAGGAGGATGGTGAGCAGTGCGAGCGCGATCCAGATCGGAATCCTGATTGGGCCCGCGACTGACCGACCAGCCAGGAAGAGGCCCGCGACGAGCATGACCAGAAGCGGCCATAATTTCAGCGAGTTGAAGAAAGCTCGGTGTGCCAGGGAAATGGCACTATCTACTTGACCATCGGTTTGAGGAGGTCGTCCATGCGGTCCGGGGTGCTGGGGACCCGCTCGAAGTAAGGGTAGCGCTCGCCGCCGTGGTAGTCGAGCTTGAGCACCTTGTAGAAGCCGGTGTTTTCCACGATGAACTCGATGGGGGCGGGGGAGCCTTTGGCGTCCTTGACGGCAGCGCGCAGGACGTCAGGCGAGAACTCGCGGCCGTTGATGGCGACGATCTTCATGCCGGGGCCGAAGCCGGCCTTGTCGGCGATGCCTCCGACGATGACGTCGCGCACCGTGTTTGACTCCGCGCCAACGGATAGGCCGAGCGAGTAGATGGTGTTGACGCCCGCACCGGCGGTCTCCTCCATTGCCATCCACGTGTTGGGGGTGTCGCGGTAGACCAGCTTGTAGCCGCCGTTGGTGATGCCGCCAGCGGGGCCCTGGCCGGAGTTCGAGTCGAGACGCTGCTTGAGGAAGCCGGCCCAGTTGTCGGGAACGACAGTATTGAGCGTGGCGACTACGTCTTCAAACGTGTACGGGACGACCTTGGGGACGGTGCTGCCGCCGAGACCGTGGAAGGCGGCGATGAAGTCGTTCAGAGACTTCTTGCCGTTTGTTTTCATGCGGATGGTGGTGTCGACATCGAGCCAGAGGAGCTCGCCTTCGTCGTAAAAGTCGGTGCCGAGACGCCAGTTGTCATAAGGGCCGCCGACGTTGTAGAGGACCTGGGCCATGCGGGCGGTGTCCTGGAGGTCGCGCCAGGTGCGGCCGGGGCGGTTGTCGTATTTGGCGGCGATCTCGGCGAGCCGGTCGCGGTACTGCTCCGGGGTCCAGATGCCACAGCGCGCTGCGAGCACGTCGCCGAGGTACTCGGTGAGGCCCTCGTAGACCCAGAGCAGGTCGCCGACCATAGGGACCTGGTAGTTGGGCGTGGCGAGACCGGCGGGGCGGCGGTATTTGCCGTTCCAGGAGTGGGTGAACTCATGCGGGAGGAGCAAGCCGGAGAGGGTGAATTTGGACTCGGAGATGAAGGTGGTGGGCTCGACGCGGTCGTCGGAGGACTGGTGGTGCTCGAGGCCAAAGTGAGCTACCTGGTCGGACAGCGTGACGAGGAAGTGGTAGCTGGCGTAGTGGCGCGACTTGTAGAGCGCACCGGTTTCAGCGACGAGGCGCGAGAACTGGTCGATGTGGGGCTGGGTGAGGGCGAGGTCCTCGGGGCCGTCGGCGGCCATGTCGACGTAGTGCCGGACCTTGGGGTCGCCCTGGAGCTCGATCTCGCGGAAGAAGCGGCCGGCGAGGACGGGCGAATCGACGAGCTGCTCGAGGTTGACGGGCTTGAAGTCGATGGTGTCGCCAGGGACGGTGCCGGCGAGCTCGAGCGCGGTGCCATAGCGCCAGCCGGCGGGAAGCGTGAAGGACGGCGTGACCATTACCGATTTGGCGTCCATCGTGGGGCCGGTGTAGGGATAGAGGATGAGGGTGTTCCAGCTGAGGACGGCGAGGTTAGCGCTGGTCGAGCCGCCGGCGGTGAAGTTGGCTCCGTTGGGGGTGGCGAGGTAGTCCTGCTTGACCGTGATGGAGGTGACGCCGGCCGGGATGGTGAGATGGTAGGAATACATCTCCACCTGGTCGCGCTCCCACTTGAGCGGGCTGCCGTTGGCAGTGATGAAGAGGCCGGCCTGGTTGTCGATGGGGCCGGTGGGGCCGTGCTCGCCGGGGATCCACTTGGGGTAGACGAGCGTGAGCGGGCCGGGGGTGACGGCGATGGTCTCGGTGGCGTGCAGGACCTTCTTGGGGGCGTCGCGGAGGTCGACGGCGAGGGTGATCTGGGCAGCGGCGGGAGCGGCTACGGCGGCGGCGAGCGCGAGGAGCTTCAAGGTCATGCTTCGCAGTTTACCGCACGCGGCGGCCGGTCTTCTGCCTGACGGTGCTGGCCGAGTGATCTTGGACGGAGAGCGAGGCGTTCGTTCGTCATTCCGCTCGCATTGGCTCAGCTGCCGCTGCGAAACGGAAGCATGCGAATACGAGTCTTGTCCGCATCCAACGTTACTAAAGCGCCTTGCTCGAGCTCTTCCCGGCAGTTGGTCAAGACGAGAAGGACGTAAGTGCCGAGACTGGTGGGCGTGGCGTGTTCCGGCCGTACCTGGATGACACTTGGCCTGGATTGATTCTCGCGTGCGAGCATGTGCCCGAAGTCAAGGTCGCGCGTAAGCACCACGAAGCCATGATCCGCCGCGTACCGCAGGATGGTCCGGTCAGCGGACGTGGGGGATCCTACAGAAGACCAGAATTGGGCTTCGTAACCAGCTGCCGCCAGGAAGGGGATCCATTTCGGCGTAAGGTTCATATCTACCAATAGCTTCAAGCGACGGCCAGGGTCACTTCGCGCTCAGAGGCGAGCCACGAGGCATAGCGAAGTGCCTGATACACATCCTCACGCTCCAGATAGGGGAAATCGCCCAGCAACTCGTCGATCGTGACGCCGGAGCCGATTTCGCCCAGGATCATGCCGACCGTCACTCTCAATCCGCGGATGCAGGCTTTGCCGTTCATGACTTCCGGATCGCGGGTAATTCGATTGAATTGGGCCATTGCAGCTTCCTCCAGGGGATATTCTACGCTTGCAAAATCAGAGCTTGCCGCTCCGGTACACTGGGGTCCATCCATGAATCTCTACGCGATTGTTCTGGGCATTATTGTTGTGACGCTGCTGGGCGTGTCGCTGGCGCGGATATCGAAGGTCAAGACGAAGGCGGACTACCTGGTGGCGGGGCGGTCGTTGCCGGCGTTTGTGCTGGTGTTTACGCTGCTGAGCTCGTGGATCGGGTCGGGCTCGCTGCTGGGTGGGGCGGAGAACGCGTACAAGCACGGCTTCCCCGCGCTGTGGCAGGCGGCGGGTGGGTGGGCAGGGCTGCTGCTGATCTACTTCATCGCACCGCGGGCGCGGAAGTTTGCGCAGTTTACGATCCCGGATCTGCTGGAGGCGCGTTACAACCAGACGGCGCGCGTGCTGGGCGTGATCGCGGTGCTGTTTACCTACACGGCGATCACGAGCTACCAGTTCATCGGCGGGGGGGACATCCTGCACCTCATCTTTCCGGGCGTCTCGGCGCAGCATGGGCAGTTCATCATTGCGGCGTTTGTGATCGTGTTTACGGCGATCGCCGGGATGAGCTCGGTGGCGTACATGGACGTGGCGATCGGGCTGCTGGCGACGTTTTCGCTGCTGGTGGCGCTGCCTCTGCTGGCCAGGGCGGCGGGCGGCTGGACCCATGTGCAGGCGGTGGTGCCGGCGACGCACTTCCAGCTGTTTGGCGACTTCACCGGCATTCAGGCAGCGGAGCTGTTTCTGCCCACCTGCCTGCTGATGCTTGGAAACCAGAGCATGTACCAGAAGTTCTTCTCCGCCAGGAGCGAGAAGGACGCGACGCGTGCGGTGGTAGGGTGGTTTATCGGAATTGTAATTCTGGAGAGCGTGATTGTGGCGATTGCGGTGCTGGGGTCGGCCCTGTTTCCCACGGGCGAGGTGCAGGAGCGCCCGCGGGAGATACTGGCGTTTACGGCCATGCATGGATTACCCCGGGTGCTCGGCGCGGTGATGGTGGGGGCGATCTTTGCGAAGGTGATCTCGACAGCGAACAACTATCTTTTTTCGCCCGCGACGAACCTGGTCAACGATGTGTTTGTGCGCTACGTGAAGCCGAATGCGGGCAACCAGCAGATCCTGCTGACGAGCCGGCTGGTGGTGGTATTTCTGGGGCTTTGGAGTCTTTGGCAGTCGCTGGGGACGAGCTCGGTGCTGAAGCGCTCGCTGTACGCCTATACGATCTACTCGGCGGCGCTGACGCCGGTGATCCTGGCGGCGTTCTTCTGGCGGCGGGCCACGGCAGCAGGGGCGGTGTCGTCGATTGCGGCAGGAACGTTTGTGACGGTGTTCTGGGATACGGCGTTTGTGCATGGAACGTTTCCGGAGATTGTGGCGAAGCGAGACGCGATCTTTCCGGCGCTGGTGGCCTCGCTGCTTTGTCTGTTCGTAGTGAGCCTGTTGACGAAGCCGCCGACGGAGGCGCAGCTTCGGCCTTTTGCGGAGGGTTGAGGAAGGCAAGTACGGGCACGGATAACGACGGATAGAACACGGATAAAAGAGGCAAAGGACTTTTGAGAAGGTGCT
The DNA here is from genome assembly GCA_964249685.1 of uncultured Acidobacteriaceae bacterium. Classification (GTDB taxonomy): domain Bacteria; phylum Acidobacteriota; class Terriglobia; order Terriglobales; family Acidobacteriaceae; genus Edaphobacter. Next base: position 7,446 of record CAXUDC010000021.1, on the reverse strand, counting down.
GCAGCCTTCGCAGGTTCGCTGTCTGTCTTACAAAACAAAACGCAGATTTCCTTCGGGAATGACAAACAAAGAGCGGGTGCGACCGGGCTTGGCGTTGGTTTCTTTTATCCGTGTCTTATCCGTTGTTATCCGTGCACGTACTTGTCTTTCGCCAACCCCGTCGTAGGGATTTGTTGCGCGCAACCTGTGTGGGCCTGCCTGGGTTTACCTGGATGTACCAAGTAACCCAGGAGGATTGACCATGAACATCAAAGCTACCGCCCTAAAGCTCGCTACCCTCGGCACCCTTGCCGCTGCGTTCGTCGTCGCCTCCCCCGCCAGGGCCAATGCGCAGGTCTCCTTCGGCGTTCGGGTCGGGCCTCCGGTCTATGGCTACCGCCACGCTTACCCGGTGTATGCGCCGCGCGTGTACGGCGGGTACTATGGACGCCCTTACTACGGCTGGGATCGCCATGAGGCGTTTCTCCGCCACGAAGAGCGCGAGCGCTACTACGACCGGCGCTTCTACGGGCGCTAACCGTGGTTGACTTCGAGCCCCATGCGTCGCTTCCGCGGCGCGTGGGGCTACTTGTTTGGGGGCAGGGGCTGGTAGTAGCGCTGCTCCGGCGCCGCGCAGCCCTGGCATAGGATCTCGCCGTCTTGCCGGGCCTCGCGGTCGTAGTTGATGCCCTCCCCGCAGCGCGCGCAGACGATCCGGCCGGACTTGTAGCCGGGCATCTCGCGCGGGTCGACCGTCACCTGGACCCACTCTTCCGAAAACAACTCCGCGTCCGGCATCTCGCGGTAGGCGTGCATCTGCTGGGCGTTCTTCGGCTCGATCTCCGGGTAGAGCTCGCGGGCACGGTCTTTCGAGGACTCGCGCGCGGCGATGCGGATCGCCTTGCCGGTCTGCAGGTCGACGAAGGTGGCGGCCATCTTGCCCCAGTCGCGGAACTTAAGTGCGCGCTTGCCCAGGCGGCAGCCGGTAACGACGCCGATCGCGTCGGTGGCACAGCGGTCGATCTCGATGTACGTCACCAGGCGCTTGCGGTCCGCACCCCTGGGCTCGGTGATGCCGAGGCGCTCGCAGCCGAGCATGGCCATGCGCACGCCGAGGATCTGGCCGGCGCAGAGATGCCCGTGGGCGATCTCGGCTTCCTTGAGGAGGGCTGCGAAGTCCATGAGTCTAGTGTAGCTCTCGGCTCTCGGCATTGATTACTGCTCGCTGCCGTCGCCTTCCTCGATGAGCGAGCTTGCGCCCACGACGTCGAAGGTGAACGTCTCGCCTCCGGTCTGCTTGAGGGTGACGCGCATGGGCAGGCGCTGCCACTCGGCCGGCTGGCAGACCGGGATGAAGTGGTTCGGCTGGGGCCAGGGGCCGATCTGCTTGGCGACGACCGCGCGCCGGGCGCCGAGCTGCGCCACGATGGCGAAGAGCCCGCCTTTGGCCGTCGCACCGGTGCCGCAGTAGGCTGCGTAGTCGCGGTACCAGACGACGTTCGAGACGGCGGCGTCGTAATCCGGCAGGTGCAGCGCGGTGATGCGGCCGGTGACGCGGTCGACCAGCAGCCAGGGCCCGGGCGCCCAGGTGAAGCGCGGCTCCTTTTCCGCAGGCAAGGCGTCGTTGAGGTGCAGGACGCGGCGCACGGCGAAGGTGCGGTCGGTGACCTCGTGGATCTCGCCCATGGTCCACTCGCGCTGAGCGTTATCCACGATCAGCGGCCGCACCTTCAGGGTGGTGGAGTCCTCGTTCTTCTGGTCCGGCGTAACGTCGGCGGGGGTGTACGGGACGCGCCGCATGGCACCCAGCGCGACCGCGTGCAAGGTGGGCGGACGCGCCATTTTGGGCGGTTTGGGCGCGGGCGTTTGGCCCAGGCACGCCGCGGCGAGCAGCAGAGGCACGGCAGCGAAGCGGAAGATCTGCATGGCCGCAGCTTAGCACCAGTAACGGTCTTGATTCTCCCCGGCATTTGGGGGCGAAGGTCTGGCGATACCCGATGGAGTTTTCATCAGGTCAATCGGGGCGCGGAGTAGTATCGTGAAAACAACGGGTTCTACCCGAGCCCAGGACCGGCGAGACCGTCCCGCAGCGACTGTGCCGCGAAAGTTCAGGACCGCGTCGACGAAATCAGTTCACACCCGTCAATCAACATCAGGATGCAAGGAAGGAATTTACCAACCATGTGGAAGCCCAATCAACCCGGAACCCCGAACCCCCAGACCCCCGAACCGCAGCGCCCGGCCTCACCGGTGAGCAGCTTCGAGACCAGCACGGCGACCAGTTCGCCCGCACGCCCGGTCACTGCCTCCGGCAGCGCAGCCGCGGGCGCGGTGCCCACCGGCGAGCAGGCCACGATCGGCAAGTCGCTCATCGTCAAGGGTGAAGTCTCCGGCTCCGAGTCGCTCTACATCGACGGCAAGGTGGAGGGCGCGATCAACCTGCCCGGCAACCGCGTCACCGTGGGCCGCAACGGCCAGGTAGCGGCCAACATCATGGCACGCGAGATTGTGGTGCTGGGCAAGGTGCGCGGCAACTGCCATGCATCGGACCGGGTCGACATCCGCAGCGAAGGCTCGCTGACCGGCGATGTGATCGCGGCGCGCATCTCGATTGAGGACGGCGCGTTCTTCAAGGGCGGCATCGACATCCGGAAGCCGGGCGCGGGCGAGCAGAAGCCTGGCGTGCCCCCCGCGGCGACCGAGGCGAAGCCGGCAAATGAGCCGATCGCGATCAATAGCTAAGCACTTTCTGAGGAGCCAAGCCCCAGCTACGGTCGGGGCTTGGCTCCGTTTGCGCTCTGCGGCCCACTGCCGTGATGCATGGGAACGTCCGTTCGGGAACGGCGCTAGGGCAGGTTGCGTGCGATCGTGAATGCGACAGTGACGAGGGTAAAGGCCCAAGCAGCTTGGCCTGGGACTCGTACCCAGCGTCCGCGACTAAGGACCAGGTAGCAAAGCGCGCTGGGGAGGACGAGCAGGACGAAGAGGGCGTTGAGGTGGATGGCGTCGGCAAGGCGGCCGTGCAGCAGGGCGGCGAGGGCGCGTGTGGCTCCGCAGCCAGGGCAGAGCAGCCCTGTGAGGTGATGGATGGGACAGGTGGGATAGAAGCCGGATTGGGCTGGAGAGTAGCGGTAGAGCGTTGCGGCGAGGAGCACGAGGCCGGCGGGAAGTGCGAGGCGGCGGCGTGGGAAGTGCATGGTGTTCTCCTCTGCTTACGCTGCGATAAAGGATTCCACCCACGATCGGCGCGATGAAGCCGCGCCGATCATGGGGCACCCCGGGGCTTTACTGACATCTAAGGTTTGCCTTGTGGAGGTCCGAGAGCATCTCTCCTTCAGGTGGAGTGCAGCAACGGTAGAACCGCGGATCCCTACGGGATGACAACAAAATACAAGTGCGGCTTTTTGTTGTCATTCCTTAGCAAAGCGGAGGAATCTGCGGTTTGGACCGGCACCACACCTTCAGGGAAGAGGCTAAAATGCGCGTGGGACCATACCCCGCGCGGCCGCTTTCATCGCGTTGATTCGGTTCAGGTGGTATTGAAAGTACCAGGGAGCGAAGAAAAACGTCATCACGGGGTCGAGCGTGAGGCCGACCGGTTCGGGGCCGTTAAAGTGCCGCTCGAGGGAGGCGCGTTTGACGAAGTTTCCCGCGATGATGATCCCGAGCGTCACCAGCGAAAGCAGCTTGCTTACACCGGCATACCCGAGGAACTGGGAGTTCGCGAAGCTCTCGCTTGTGACCTGGTGGCTGGCGATGTAACCGACCAGGAAGATGCTGGCGACCCATTGGACGACGTAGACGCCGAGCGCGCCGAAATACCACAAGAGGGACCGATCGTCCGGCTGGACCCTTCGTAGCCAGACTGCGATGACGATGTCCCAGATAAACGTGAAGAGGAAGAAGCAGGTGAGGACGGAGAAGAGGACGACCAAGCCCCAATGCAGGTTGGGCGCATCCGGGTAGGGCGAGTTGGCGAGTACGGGGTTCGCCGGGACGGGGCTGTAGGCGGGGTTCGCGAAGGCTTGCTGGGGATAGACGGCCGGGTTGGGCTGGGCTGCGGCGGGGTTGGGGATCGTCGCCGCAGCGAGGAGCTGCGCGACTGGCAGCCACTCCGGCATCTCTTCGCTCTTGGCGAGATCGGTGCCGAGCACGTTGCCGGTGCCGAGATAACGCTGCAAATCCTCAAGCGTGTACGGGCCGTAGGTCTGGCCGTTGCGGGATATCTGATAGTGCATGATCGTTTCCCTTCTGACACCGAAGCTACGTCCGATGAGATCACGGAGTTCCCGATTTGCCAAGAGATAGGTGAAGTTGGCGCTTCTCTTCCGGTGAGGTGTAGCGGCAGTCGAACGCAGATCCCTACCGGATGACAACAAAATACAAATGCGGCGCTTGTTGTCGTTCCGTACGACCTGCGCTACAGCCTCAGCTAGGGCTTCGGCACGGATGCGAAGCCGGGCAGCTGGCCGGTCGACCAGCCGCCGCCGAGCGCCTTGATGAGCAGCACGGAGGCGTCCATGCGCCGGCGCAAAATATCGATGTCGTTGCGCTCGTTGGTCAGCGCGGTCTGCTGCGCGGTGACCACCTGCAGGTACGTGTCGATGCCGCCCACATAGCGGTTGTCGAAGATCTTCTGCGCGCCCTGTGCCGCGACCGTGGCCTCATGCTGCTGTTGCGCCTCCTGCTCGAGAATGCGCAGCGCGGCCAGGTTGTCTTCCACCTGCTGGAAGGCCGTCAGCGTCGTCTGTTTGTACACGGCGCTGGCCTCGTCGAAGGCCGCGTAGGCCTGCGCGGATACGCTGGCGCGGCGGCCCGCGTCGTAAAACGTGTAGCCAAGCGTGGGACCCAGCGCGTAGATCAGGTTTGAGGCCGCGAAGAAGCTGGACAGCCCGCCGGCCTCGATGCCACCCGTGGCGGCGAGACCCAGGCTGGGGTAGTAGGCCGCGCGTGCGATGCCGATCTGCTCGTTGGCTTCAGCTGTGCGGCGCTCGGCGGCGGCGATGTCCGGCCGCCGCTCCAGCAGTTGCGACGGCAGTGCGAGCGGGACCGAGGGCGGCTGCGCGGTCAGCGGGATGATGGGAAGTGAAAAGCTGTTAGGCGGCTGGCCGATCAGCACCGCGACCGCGTGCTCGTACTGCGCGCGGTTGACCGCGACGTCGGACAGCTGCACAATGGCGGATTGCAGCTGGGTTTTGGCCTGGAAGACGTCGGACTCCGCCACGATGCCGCCCTCGAAGCGGTTGTTGGTGATGCGCAGCGCCTCCTGGTAGTCCTTCACCGTGTCTTCGAGCAGCTTCGCCTGCGCGTCCGCGCTGCGCACCTCGAAGTAGTCCATCGCGAGCGTCGTCTGGACCGAAAGCTGCATGTTGACCAGGTCGGCGTCGGTTGCCTGCGCCTCTTCCTTGGCGACATTAATGTTGCGCCGGATGCGTCCCCACAGGTCGGCCTCGTAGTTCAGCGTGAGCGGCAGCTGGATGTCGGTCAGGCCGTTGTTCAGGTTCGCCGCGTTGAAGTACGGCCGCCCGGCGGACTCGCGGATCTCGGTCACCGAGGTGCTGGTCCCGAGCGTGGGGTACAGGTCGGCGCGGTTGATCCCGATCTGCTGCTGCGCGACCGAGTAGCGCGCCTCATACTGGCGCAGGGTCTGGTTCTGGAACGCGGCCAGCGTCTCCAGGTGCGAGAGCGTGGGGTCGTCGAACAGGACCCACCAGTCGCCGCGCAGGTTGGCGTCCGCGGGCTGGGCCTGCCGCCAGTTCGGGTCGGTCTCCTTGTACGCGTCGTGGTAGGCGTCGGGCGCCTGGTAGGTGGGCACGATGGGCTTGACGTACTTCGGCCCCACCTTGCAGCCGGTGCAAGCCGCAAGCAACGCAGCGGTAAGCGCAAGCAGAGGACGTTTCACTCCTTCGTGCCTCCGTTGACGTTCACCTGCTGGCCGTTGGCTAGCGAGTCCGACGGATCGAGGATGATGGCGTCGGCCGCCGTCAGCCCGGAGGCGACCTCGACCGTCGCGCCGTGATCCTGCGCAATGCGCACCGGCACCAGCGCCACCTTGCCTTCGCGCACCACGCCCACCTGCAGGCCCTGCGCGCGGAACAGCAGCGTGTTCGACGGAATGCTGAGGTTCGCGGCGATGGTCGGCATGGTGAAGTGAACCTCGACGTACGCACCGGGCAGCAGCTTGCCGTTCGTATTGCTCACGTCCACCTCCACGTTCAGGGTGCGCGAGGAGGGATCGATGGCATTGGCGTTGCGCGTGATGCTGCCGGTAAAGGTCTGGCCGGGGTAGGCGTCCGAGGTAAGCGTCGCGGTGCCCCCATCGCGCACCACGCCCGAGTCCGTCTCCGGCACGGAGACGAAGACGCGCAGCCGGTCGATCGAGGCCACGCGAAAGAGCTGGTTTGCGCTCGCGCCGGCCGAGACGCCGCCCGTAATCAGCGCGCCGATATCCGTATTGCGCGCCGTTACCACGCCATCATAGGGCGCGTAGATGTTCTCAAATCCCTGCAACTGCTGCAGCCGGCGCACGGCCGCCATCGAGGCCTCGACCGCGGCCTCCTTCGCCTGCGCATCGCCGATGGCCTGGTCGGTCTCCTGCTTCGAGACCGAGTTCGACTTCAGCAGGTTCTGATACCGCGTGCTGGTGATGTTCGCCAGGTTCAGGTTGGCCTGCGAGGCCTTTAGATCGGCCTGCGCGACCTGCAGCTGCTGGTCCACCTCCGGCGTCTCGATCGTCGCCATCAACTGGCCCTTGCGCACATGCGCGCCGATGTCGAAGTACCACTTCTTCAGGTAGCCGTTCGTCCGCGAGTAGATGGGCGTGTCCACATACGGCTGCGTGTTGCCCGGCAGCGTGATGGTACCGCTGCCGGCGTTGCTCTTGGCGTGGATGACCTTCACCTCCGGCACTGCGTCGGCCTTGTTCTCTTTGGTGAGCGTCACGTCCGCTTGCGAGCGCACGTGGATGCCGTAGATGACGATACCCGCCAGCACCAGCGCCGCGACCAGCAGGCCGGCCCAGAAGCCGCGGCCCAGCGAGCCGGCCGGTGCAGTGGCCGCGGACGCCTGCTTATGCTGCGAGGCGTAGAATTCGTCGGGCGAGCGGTAGGTCTCGTCCTCGTTGTAGCCATGGCCTCCACTGCCGAGCGCGCCGGTATGGGCCGGCGTATCGGGGCGGGGAGCGGCTTCAAAACTCTCAGGCACTTCATTACTCATCGTTCTCAAACTCCCGGGCTAGGCTCCCGCTGCAACAGGCTGCGGCACCGTCAGTGACTTGGTTGCGTTGGACTTCTTTCCCAGGCTGTGCAGCATCGCAAAGACGGTCGGGACAAAGATCAGCGTGGCCAGCGTGGCGGCCGAAAGACCGCCGATCACCGCGCGTCCCAGCGGCGCGTTCTCCTCGCCGCCATCGCCCAACCCGAGCGCCATCGGGATCATGCCGATGATCATCGCGAGCGCCGTCATCAT
>CAXUDC010000020.1:0-28262 GCA_964249685.1 uncultured Acidobacteriaceae bacterium | reverse complement strand
TCACGACGCTGAACCTGATTCCGGCGGGCAGCTCGATGGCGGTCACATCTTGTACGCCATTTCACCCGCGGCCCACAGGGTCAGCTCGCGCGCGGCGACCGTGGTGCTGATGCTGCTGGGCATCTTCTTTTGGGCGCCGTGGATGATCTGGGGAGTGATCCTGATGCTGCCTTCCATGCGCCATCCGCAGGTGCCGGACATGGGGGAGATCAAGGCGTGGCACTATGCGCTGATTCCCGTGTGCACGCTGCTGCTGCTGCTTTCCGGCACCTACCAGCCGTTTGCCGGCTACAGCCTGCGCGACCTGCCCACGCGCTACACGCAGGCGCTTCACATCAAGTGAACGGCGTCGACATCGACGACCAGGTTGCGCCGTCCGATTCCCTGCTCGTCGGCGAACGCGAGCATGCGGCGCAGCGCGTCTGACAGCGCCGCGCGCCGCTCCGCCTTCAGGATGAAGTGGAAGCGGTAGATGCGTTTGAGCTTGACGATCGGCGCCGCGGCCGGCCCGAGTACGCGCACGCCGGTGGGCTTGACCCGTTCGAACTCGCGGCCCAGCAGCGCCGCCCAGGCCGCGGCCTCTTCCATCTTTTCGCTCTGCACGACCACGTTGGCGAGCACCGCGAACGGCGGATAGTGCAGGCTTCGGCGAAACTGCATCTCCTTGCCGACGAAGCCGGGATAGTCATGCGCCTGCGCGAACTTCACCACATAGTGGTCCTGATGGTAGGTCTGGACGAGCACCTTGCCGGGCAGTTCGCCCCGTCCGGCGCGCCCGGAGACCTGCGTGAGCAGCTGGAAGACGCGCTCCGCGGCGCGAAAGTCCGGCATGCCGAGCGCGTGGTCCGCGCCCACGACGCCGACCAGCGTGACGCCGTGGATGTCATGGCCCTTGGCGATCATCTGGGTGCCGACGAGCAGGTTGATCTCGCCCGCATGCAGCCTGGCGAGCAGACGCTCCATGTCGTGCCGCCCGCGCACGGTGTCGCGGTCCATGCGCCCGATGCGGGCTTCAGGAAAGAGCTCGAGCAGCTTTTCCTCGCCCTGCTGCGAGCCGACGCCGAGGAAGTAAAGATGCTCGCTGTGGCACTTTGGGCACGTCTTTGGCACGCCGCGACGGAAGCCGCAGTAGCCGCACTCGAGCCGCGCGCCGGGCTGGGCGACGCCGTCCGAGCCCGCCGGCACGGCCTTGTGGTAGGTCATCGCGATGGCGCAGTTCTCACACTCAACCTTTTCCCCGCAGCTGCGGCAGATGACGGTAAAGCTGTAGCCGCGCCGGTTGAGCAGCAGCATGACCTGCTCGCCGCGCCCGAGCGCCGCGCGTGTTTCCTCGACCAGCCGGCGGGAGAAAATCTCCTCCTTGCCGACGGCGCGAAACTCCTCGCGCATGTCGACCAGCTCGACCGCGGGCAGCGGACGCCCGGCGACGCGCCCGCGCATCTCGACCAGGGCGTAGCGCCCGCGCTCGGCATTGGCCCAGCTCTCGAGCGAGGGCGTCGCGGACCCGAGCACGACTGTGACGCCGGCGAATTTTGCGCGCATGACGGCGACATCGCGGCCATGGTAGCGCGGGTTTTCCTCCTGCTTGTAGCTGCCGTCGTGCTCCTCATCGACGATGAGCAGGCCCAGGTCGCGCATCGGCGCAAAGACCGCGCTGCGTGTCCCGACCACGATCCGGGCGTCGCCGCGGCGGATGCGATGCCACTGCTCCGCGCGCTCATCCGGCGTCAGGCCGCTGTGCAGCAGCGCGACTTCATCGCCAAATGCCGCGTACATCTGGCCCGCCATGGCCGGCGTGAGCCCGATCTCCGGAACCAGCAGCAGCGCGGATCTGCCCGCGTCGAGCGCCCTGTGCATGGCCGCGAAGTAGACCGCCGTCTTGCCGCTGCCGGTGACGCCATAGAGCAGGTGTGGCCGGAAGCCGCCTTTCGCCATCGCGGCGGCAATGGTGCCGACGGCCTCCATCTGCTCCTCGTTCAGCGCGTGCTCGTGCGCGTGCTTCTTGCCGACCGCGCCCACGCCGCCGAGCGCAAAGACCTCCGGCTCTTCCTCGATCCGCACCAGCCCGCGCTTGACGACCGAAGCCAGCGAGGCCTCCGGCACCTTCGCCCGCAGCAGCCGATCGCGCAGGTCGCGTACGGCCAGGCGTCCGCCGACGGAGGCAAGCTCTGCCATGACTGCCAGCTGGTTCTCATTCAACCGCGGCAGCCGGCCCTGGCGGAAATCCGGGTGTCCCAGGTTTCGATCGTCCGATCCGTCCTGCTTCAGTGCACGATCCAGCGCGTGGTTGGCGATGAGTGGGATCGCCTCCACCACCACCGCTACCTTTACCACGCGCTTCGCGTCCCGCTCCTCGGCCAGCGCCTCCCGCACGAGCCATTTCTTCCTGCACATTCCTTCCAGCAAGCCGCGCCCAGCCGCGGTCGCCGAGCGTAGCGCGCCCGCCTTGGCCGCGTCGCCGTTTTCGAGATAGTTGAGCACTGCGTACTCCCGGTTCTGCTCCTCCGGGGTGAGCCTGGAGCGGCGTGACGAGCCCTTCGCCGCGCCTTCGTACAGCACCTTGCGCCCCTGCTCCGCGATCCGGTAGACGAACTGCCGCTTCACCTCGGCCGACAGCGGCAGCATGCCCCGGACGACCTCGCCCAGAGGCGCGCAGTAGTATTGAGCAATCCACCTTGCGAGGGTCGTTTGCTCCTCGCTCAGCAGGGCGCCGGCGTCCATGACGGTCTGCACCGGCTTGACCTCGATGCCGGGCGCGGGTGCGTCGTCATGGACGCGCATGACGACGCCCATCAGCCGCTGCCCGCCAAAGGGTACCAGCACGCGCGCGCCGACCGCCGGCACGGTCCCGTTGACCGCATAGGTAAACAGGCGCTCGAGCGGTACCGGCAATGCGACATCGCAGAACAGAATCACCTTCTCAGTTTACGACTCGCAACCAACCAGGCAGCTTACCCTCACCGAGGGCTTGACGTCGTTCGATGGATCGTCGTCTGTAGCGGCGAGACAACCGCCCTCTCCCGGTGGCTTCGAAAAGAGTCCGTTTGACGGCAGGTCAAAGTCCTTTCGCCGGGATCGCTAACACAAAGCCGTCTTCCTGCATCTATTCTGGCCATGGTCGGAAAGCCACCCAGCACCGTGCAGTCCAATATCCACTCCATCGCGGAACTCGACCGCAGCGCCGAGGCCCAGCGCACCCTCAGCGAGCGGATCGCCGACCTCATTGCAGGCTTCAGCGGCTCCATGAGCTTTGTCGCGCTGCATGCGATCTGGTTTATTCTCTGGTTCCTGATCAATACCAAGGTCCTGCCCTGGATCAAGCCGTTCGATCCTTACCCTTTCATCCTGCTCGCTATGATCGTCTCGGTGGAAGGCGTGCTGCTCAGCACCTTCGTCCTGATGAAGCAGAACCGCATGCAGAAGAAAAGCGACGCTCGCGACCACCTCAACCTTCAGATCGATCTACTCGCCGAGGAAGAGATCACCAAGACCCTGCAGCTTCTACGCACGGTGGCCCAGCACCTAAAGGTTCCCGGCCAGTACGGCGATGCCGAGTTCGACGAGATGACCTCCACCACCTCGATCGATCTGGTCGCGCAGCAGATCAAGCGAGATCTGCCCGCAGCGTGACCCGTGCAGACGTCCGGCATGCCACTGGCAGGGCTGAGAGCTGAGAATCAGCCGCCCTCTGGAGTATCGTTGCCTCAGGAGTTCTCCGTGATCCCGCTGCTCTTGCTTCTACTCCAGACCGCTGTTCCCATTCAAGACGAGCCTCTGACGCTGCCCGCGATCGTCTACCCGGCGGATGCGAAGGCGCTGCGCATTCAGGGGGCGGTGCAGCTCCAGATCGATGTCGATCCCGCAGGCCACGTGACCGCCGTCCATGCGCTCGGTGGGCCGGAGCGGCTGCGGCAGGCGGCGATCGACGCCTACGCGCAGGCGACGTACCGGCCCGTGATCAGCAAGGGCAAGGCTGTGCCGGCGATAATCACGACGTCGGTCAACTTCAACCTGACGGAGGCCAGGCCGGACGCCGCGGCGGCGCTCGACAAGCGGTTCCAGGCGCAGCACGCGCAGTGCCAGCAGCGGGCTGCCGAGCACGACGACGGCGCGCTGCCGGCGTGCCTGGAGGCAGTGCAGACCGGGCTGGCGTTTGCGCCGGACGTGGAGCTTGAGGCGCGCGCGGCGGCGTACAACGACCTGGTGCTGCTGCTGATTGTGGACGGCAAGAAGTCGCGGCATCTGGCGGAGGCGGGCCGCTACGCCGACCAGGCCGTGGCGCTGGTCGCCGGCACCAGCGTGCATCAGCCCGCGGTGGCGACGGCCTACATCACGCGCGCGGAGGTGCGCTCGCTGGCCGGCAATCTAAAGGGTGCGGCTGCGGACTGCGCGCTCGCCGAAGAGACGCTGCAGACGCTGATGGCCGACGAGAGCGAGAACGACAAAGCGAGCGGGTACCGCGGGCAGATGCGCGAGCTGATCGAGCTGCACGCGGTGATTCTGGAGCGCGATGGCAAACGGGAGCAGGCGCGGCGGTTGCGGGAGCGAGGGAGTTTGATTTAGGGACGTGGGTCTTTGCGCGGGGCGTATGTGGTTCCGCCGTCGAGCTTGGCGGCAGAGGCAGTCGAAGCGCAGATCCCTACGGGATGACAACAAAATACAAAGACAAATGCTGCCTTGTTGTCATTCCCGCAGCACTTGTTGTCACTTCCACGGGCTTTTTGTCGTCATTCCGTAGCGCAGGAATCTGCGGTTTGGATCGGTACTACAGCTTTGGGACGGACCAAGTCATCGGTCCGCTACGGCTTTTTAGGGCCGGTCAGGCCCATCGCGGCCATGACCATCTGGAGGTCTTTCCAGGCCTCGCCCTTTTGCCTGGGGTCGCGCAGCAGGAAGGCGGGATGGTAGGTGATGATGGCCCTGGCACCGCGGATGTCGTGCCAGCGGCCGCGCAGGGAGGCCAGCGACTGCTTGACGCCGAGCAGGTACATGGCGGCCGTGGCGCCGAGCGCTACGACGAACTCGGGTTGAACCACGTCCATCTGGCGGACGAGGAACTGGGTGCAGGTGTTGGCCTCCACCGGCTCGGGTGCGCGGTTGGCGGGCGGGCGGCACTTGACAATATTGGCAATGTAGACCTCTTCGCGCTTGAGGCCCATGGCCTGGATCATGTTGGTGAGGAGCTGGCCGCTTTTGCCGACGAAGGGCAGACCCTGCTCGTCCTCGTCGGCGCCTGGGCCTTCGCCTACGAACATGAGCCGGGCCCTGGGGCTACCGTCGGCGAAGACGATCTTGTGGCGGCCCGCGTAGGCGAGCGGACAGCGGGTGCAGTCGCCGATGTCGAGGCGGATCTCGTCGAGCGCGGCGGCGGGGTCTACGAGCTTGTGACGCGCGGGGATTGGGGCGAGGTCATTGAAGGGGATCAGCTTGGGGATGTTGGGCTCCGAGTAGGGCAGGACTGGCTCAGGCGCTGCGCGCTCCGGCATGGGCGCGGCTTCCGGGGCCGCGACGAGCTCCTGTTCCGCGGGCTCGCCGTTGCGGTAGAAGTCGTAGACGCCCAGGTCGCGGAAGTACTCGAGATAGGCGCGGACCTGCGCGTGAGTCTGGTTTTCTGCCGCCATGGGTGTAGTTTACCCGGGGAGCGGTGGAAGCGCCTATGAGCTTGGGCTTCAGCCCTGGGTCGAAGTAGTAAGTACGTGCACGGACACGACGGGTAAAGAACGGAAAAAAAGAGCAAGAGCCTAAAGCAAGAAGGGGAGGCTCCATAGGAAGCCCTCCTCTCCCGTGCTTCTTTTACCCGTTCTTTATCCGTTTGGTCCGTGTACGTACTTGCCTTACTCTTCCGGAATCAGAGGTTTTCGAGCGGGTGATCAATGGTGGGTTCCACGATCCGGTTGGGCAGGACGTAGCCGATGAAGCCGGCCTTGATCTCGTCCTGCGCGACGCGGCAGGCCTTGAGCGAGGTGGAGCCGGACAACGGAGGGGCACCGGACTGCAGCTGCCGGGCACGACGCGCAGCCACCTTGACCAGGCTGTACTTGTTCATCAAAGAGTTTTCCGGAACCATGGAAACGTACCCCCGAAGCTGAATTTTGTATTTGTTTGAAGCGTACCACAGTCGTTACCGCTCGAAGCTGGCGAGGGCGTGGTGCAGGCGCGGCGACTCGGCATTGGTGCGGCAGCTTTGGGCGACGGAGACGGACGCTTCGGGGTCGGCGCGCTCGGTCAGGACGATGGCGGCGAGCTCCGAGACGGCGAGGTCGAGCACGTCGTTGACGATGGCGTAGCGGTACTCGCGCAGGCGGCTGAGCTCCTTGCGGGCCTCCTGCAGACGCGTGTCGATGACGTCCTCGGCGGTGTGCTCGGCGACACTGCGGTTGCGCAGGCGCATCTCGAGCACCTGGGGGCTGGGCGGCATGATGAAGATCGAGATGGCGTCCGCGCGCTTGTGCAGGATCTGCACGGCGCCCTGGACGTCGATGTCGAGCAGGAGGTCGTTGTGGTTGGTTTTGGCGTCGGCAAGCGCGCTGAGGGCGGTGCCGTAGTAGTTGCCGAAGACCTCGGCCCACTCGAGGAACTCGTCGGCGGCGATCATGCGCTCGAACTCGGGCCGGCTGATGAAGTGATACTCCTGGCCGTCCTTTTCGCTGCCGCGCAGGGGCCGGGTGGTGTAGGAGATGCTGAACTCCAGCCCCGCGACGAGCGTGCGCAGCATGCTGACGAGGGTGGATTTGCCGGAGCCCGAGGGCGCGGAGATGATGAAGAGAATGCCAGCCATGTATAGGGAAAGTGTATCGCGGGAGACGGTGGGTGGGGCGGGCTGGGAGTCTGGGCTCCTTCTTTGTTGTCCTTTGGAGCGCGGCGGCCAGGACCCACTCATCACGATACGACCGTGATGAATGGGGCACGGGATTGTTTCTGCACCGTAGGCGGGGGCGCAAACAGGCTTGCCTTCTGCTCTAATCGATAAGGGCGATGCCCGGAGGTTTCGCCGCTGCGCCTATGACTTCGCCGCAACAACTCGAGATTCTGGACCTGCGGCACTTTATGGCGCGGCAGCTGCGTCCGCTGCTGGAGCAGCAGGGGCGGCTGTGGCGGCAGCAGCTGCGGTGGGATTACACGAGCTCGACCGAGCTGCTGTTGCAGTATCTGGACTCGCGGATTCTGCCGGGGTTTGTGGCGCTGACGCGGGGGCGGATCTGCGGCTTTGCGTTCTGCGTGTATGAGGGGCAGAAGGCCGTCATCGGCGACATCTATGTGGCAGCTGAGAACCCGGCGCCGCTGGCGGTGGTGCATACGCTGACCCGGCACCTGCTCGAGACGCTCGAGGCCTCACCCGATATCGACCGGATCGAGGCGCAGTTGCTGCTGTTCGAGGCCGGTGTGCTGGGCCCGGCGTTCGCGCCGACGCAGCTTGCGGGGCGCACGCTGCGGGTGTATCCGCGGCTGTTCCTGGAGCGTGAACTGGGGCCGGCGTGGCCGGAGCAGATCGCCTATCCGCGCGAGATCGAGCTGTGCCGCTGGACCGCGAGCTACTACACGCCGGCCGCGGAGCTGATCCAATCCGCGTACGTGGGCCACGTGGACGCGGAGATCAACGACCAGTACCGGACGCTGGCGGGATCGCTGCGCTTTTTGCACAACATCATCCGCTTTCCGGGCTGTGGGGTGTTCGATCCGGATTCGAGCTGGCTGCTGCGCGACCGGCGCGACGGCGCGCTGGTGGCGGTGCTGCTCTGCTCGCGCGTGGCGGCGGAGACCGCACACCTGACGCAACTTTGCGTGGATACGGCATGGCGCGGGCGCGGGCTGGGCAGGATGCTGCTGGCGGATTGCCTGCAGCGGCTACCGGCGGCGGGGTATCGCTCGCTGACGCTGACGGTGAGCGAGGCGAATACGGAGGCAATGGGACTGTATATGCGCGGGGGCTTCAAGTCGCGGCAGCGGTTTGACGCGCTGGTGGTGGATAAGGGGCCGCGGAGTGGGCGGTTGAAGCTGGTGGGGCGGTAGTGAGGGTAATTCGTTTGGCTGCGTGTAGAGACTAGACCCTGTCCCTTGAAAGTTTAGTGCTGATCCGAACCGCAGATTCCTCCGCTTCGCTACGGAATGACAATAAAAGGCGGCAAGTGTATTTTGTTGTCATCCGGTAGGGATCTGCGGTCCGGCTGGCACCCTACTACACTCAAATGGGAAACTCTAACCCCGAGGTTTTCGGGCCAGGAGGGTGGCTGCGCCGCAGAGCAGGAGGGCTCCGCAGGTGTCGAGGAGGACGTCCGAGAACAGGCCCTGGCGGCTGGGGAGGTAGGTCTGGTGCCACTCGTCCAGGTTAGCGATGAGGAAGGTGCTGACGATTGCGAGAGCCATGCAGCGGAGTCGCCAGTAGGTGCGTGGGAAGCGGGCGAGGGTGTAGAGCCAGCCGCGCAGGAAGCTGAGGCCGACCAGGACGCCATAGCCGAGCAGGTGGCCGGTCTTGCGCAGGAGATGGTGCGCCCACCACCAGGTGTCATCCGAGATGGGGCCCAGAAAGCGCTCGAAGATGGGGCGGAGCCAGCTGTTGGTGTGGCCGGCGGAGAAGGTTGGGGTCGACTCGGTGGCGATAATGAGGCAGGCGAGAATGGCCGGGAGCCAGACGTAGAGCCAGAACCAGGGGGAGCGGTTTTGGAGGGAGGCCGGTGGGGGCTGGGTGAGGAAGATGCTGGAGGCGGGTTTTGGGGGGTAGGCTTTGGGCATGTTGCTGGGCGGTTTGTTTGGCTTGCTTGGGTGGGAGGGACGAACCTCACTCATGACGGTGAAGCCGTCATGAGTGGGGCACCCGGGTTATTCGACGTGGTAGTTGGGGGCTTCGCGGGTGATGACTACGTCGTGGACGTGCGATTCCTTGAGGCCGGCGTTTGAGATGCGGACGAAGCGCGCGTTCTGCTGGAGCTCCTCGATGGTGCCGCAGCCGAGATAGCCCATGCCCGAGCGCAGGCCGCCGACGAGCTGGTAGACCATGGCCTCGAGCGGGCCGCGATGGGGAACGCGGCCTTCAATGCCTTCCGGGACGAACTTGGCGAGGCGGTTGGGGGTCTGGCCTTCGCGCGCGGTGAGCGACGGGCGCTCGCCGGCGTTGATCTCGTTCATGTCGTCCTTGGACTGGAAGTAGCGCTCGCCCGAGCCCTGGGCCATGGCGGAGAGCGAACCCATGCCGCGGTAGGCCTTGAAGGAGCGGCCCTGGTAGAGGATGGTCTCGCCGGGCGACTCGTCCACGCCGGCGAAGAGCGAGCCCATCATGCAGACGCTGGCGCCGGCCGCGATGGCCTTGGTGACGTCGCCCGAGTACTTGATGCCGCCATCGGCGATGACGGGGATGCCGCGTGGGCGGGCGGCGCGGGCGGCCTCGGCGATGGCGGTGATCTGCGGCATGCCGGCACCGGTGACCATGCGCGTGGTGCAGATGGAGCCGGGGCCGATACCGACCTTGATGGCGTCGGCGCCGGCGTCGATGAGCGCCATCGCGCCATCGTACGTAGCGATGTTGCCGGCGAGCAGGCATACCTCGGGGAAGGCTTTCTTGCACTCGCGTACGGCTTCGAGCACGCGGCTGGAGTGGCCGTGTGCGCTGTCGATGGCGAGGGCGTCGACACGCGAGGCGACCAGGGCGGCGGCGCGCTCGAGGAAGTCGCCCGTCGCGCCGATGGCCCCGGCGACGCGCAGGCGGCCCTGCCCGTCCTTGCAGGCGTGGGGGTACTTCAGCTTCTTCTGGATGTCCTTGACGGTGATGAGGCCCTTGAGCTCGTAGGCCTCGTTGACGACGAGGAGCTTTTCGACGCGGTGCTGATGGAGGATGGCCTCGGCCTCTTCAAGCGTCGTCCCGACCGGGACGGTGATGAGCTTTTCCTTCGTCATGACGTCGCCGATGGGCAGGTGCGTCTCGTTGACGAAGCGCAGGTCGCGGTTGGTGAGGATGCCGACGAGCTTGCGATCCTTGGTGACGGGCACGCCGGAGATCTTGTAGCGGCGCATGACCTCGAGCGCGTCCGAGATGGGCTGCTCGGGCGCGATGGTGACGGGGTCGACGATCATGCCGGATTCGGAGCGCTTGACCTTGTCGATCTCGCCAGCCTGCTGGACGATAGTGAGATTGCGGTGGACGACGCCCATGCCGCCCTGCTGGGCCATGGCGATGGCGAGGCGCGACTCGGTGACGGTGTCCATGGCGGCGGACAGGAGCGGCGTGTTGAGCATGATGCGGCTGGTCAGGCGGGTCTGCGTGCTGACCTGCGTGGGGACGACGTCGGAGTAAGCGGGGACGAGCAGGACGTCGTCAAACGTGAGGGCTTCGGGGATGGGCGTGATAATCATAGGGTTTAGTCCCCGGCTCTGACGGCTGGGGTTGATAGATTGTAGGGGCTTGGGGGTTTCAGAGCAAATAATCTTTGCGCCAATCTGCTTCCGGCGCGGGACGCGCGCATCCATCCTGGTGTGACTCTTGTGCGCGTTCTGGTGGGGCTGATCGGCGCTTTGCTGAAGGTGATCGTCTCGCTGCTGCTGGCCGGGCTGGGACTGCTGGCGTCCTCGGCGGTGGCGATTGTGATCCTGGTGGGGACGGGGGTGACGGGCGCGGTGGCGGCTGTGATTCGGCGGCGGCGGTAGTAGCGGGAGGTTATGGGTGCTCGAGTGTGAGCCAGTCTACGCCAGGGCGGAGGATGAGCAGGCGCTGGAGGACGTGAGCGCGGAGGGTGGCGATCAGACTCACAAGCTCGGTGCGGCGAGCCTCGCCGAGCTTGTCTGGCGTCTGGTAACGCCAGACGCCTGCGAAAACCGACAGATGTTTTACGGCATCCAGCTGGAAGGGCAGATGCTCATTCAGTCTCAATACATGCTGGATAAGATCTTCAAGCACATGGGTATATTCAAACCTTTCCGCATGTGCGGCAATGACGACTTTGAGCAGCTTTTCTACCGCTTGCTGCGCGTTGAAGCCGAAGTTCCGGTCAGGGACGAAAGTGACAGAACGACCTGGTCATCGTGCGACGCGTGCAACAGCTCTACAATCGATCGATCCAACGGATGCATCATAAAGGACTACGCCTTCCCTTTCGATGTCGTCATGAACACTGATAATGGAACCTTTCATGTACTCGTGCCGTGCGACGCTGGCCACCAGCATATCGACTGACATCCACACCTTCAGGTCAGAGTGATGTACGGGCAGGTGATCGGTGTTGTGGTCGTATTCGTCCACAAGGATCACGATGTCGAGATCGCTGTGCGGCTTGTGGGTTCCGCGTGCGCGAGAGCCGAACGCGATGATCTTGCGCGGCGAACACTTTTCGATGATGTTCTCGCACATCTGCATCACCTTCTCTTCGGTGACCCAGGACTTGCGCGACAGAGTTTCACTTAGGACCACTTCCTGCGGCTGAGTTTCCGGATTGATAACAGCAGTTGCCATGATCGCCTCCCGCTTCCTATTCTAAACGCCCGCTACGGCGCAGGCTTGGCGCGGCTGGTGAACTTCAGGAAGACGAACTCCTGCGCGAGCGCGTTGACCATGCGGCCGCCGGTCGCAATCGCGGCGGTCGACAGGACCAGTCCGATGCCGCGATCGTGCGGCGGGTAGTAGGCATTGGCGAGGCCGCCCGCGATCAGGTCGCCACCGAGGCTCGAGTAGTTCAACTCGTCCCTGCCGTTGTCGCCCTTGCAGATAAACGGCGTCTGGATGGCGTGCAGGAAGCGCTTCTTCTTGTTGCTGCCGGTGCCCTCGTAGAAGTAGCGCGGGTCCTGATGAAGCAGCGCGGGCAGAACGGCGCCGCCGAAGATGATGTCGCTCACTCCATCGACATACACTGCGCCCACGCGCTCACCGTAACCAATGAGGCCCTGCCGGTAGTCGGGCCGGTCGGCCGCCTGGTTGATGGCGCCGAGAAAGAGCGCCGCCGCGCCGTTGACCACGTCGAACGAAGATTTGAAGGCCAGCCTGTACTTGAGCTGCGAGGACAGCGGCGCGAAGGCGTGGTCGTAGACGACGTAAAAGTTCGGGATGACGCCGAAGATGCGCTGGTGGATCTCCTCGGTCTCCTGCTCGATGGCCAGGGCCTCCGGCGTGAGCGCGGTGATGGAGGTATCGACCGTTGCGAGCGCGAGCTTAATGTTGGCGATCTCAAACGCCTGGGCCGGGCCGAGCATCACCTGGGGCGAGTTGAAGTCCGCAAAGCTTTTGGCCGCGATCACGACCGTGTACACCACGCCCGGGCGCACGCGCGGGATGCTGAAGCCGCCATCCTGCGCAGAGGTGGCGGTTCGGCGATCGTCGGGGTTGGGGCCGCTGACCGTGATGGTCGCGCCCGGAACGACGAGGCCGTCGGTATCGGTGACGGTGCCGAAGATGCTGCCGGTCTGCGTACCATCCTGCGGCTCGGGCGCGTCGGCCAATGCTGCTCGTGAGGGCTCGGCCACGTTCGCAGCCAACTGCTGAGCAGGCAAAGTGGCTCCGGTGAAGGCGATCAGGAGGAGGAGCGACGAGCGCCGGAAGTAAGTCAGGGCCACTCTGGAAGCTTTCCGTGATCCAGCCAAGGAAGCTTCGTACGAAATCATGTGCAAACCTTCCCCTAAGTTGGAGACCTCTGTGAAGATGGGGACGTGGCGTAGCTCCCTTGGTGGAATCGGGCCCGGGTGTGTAAAGGTCTGAGGGTGAGTACCTCAAACGTCAGACGCGACCTGGCGCGGAAAGTTGCGGCCATTCAAGTGGAAGAACCACTTCTGACGTACGCGCGTATCTAGATTGTAGATGGTTGCTGCACTTGAAACGACTCGGTTGAATTCGGTTGCGGGCCGATGTATATTAGGGGTTGCAGACGTAGTTGTTCCGTTGGTACGAAAACTCCCGTGAGCATACCGGGTATTGGCGGAAACGATGAGTGGGCGAGAGCCCACTTTTTATTGCTCCAAACGATTTTAGAAGATTGACGAACATGGCCCTTTCGCTCGACCAAATCCGAACCCTTGCCGACCGTATTGCGGCCTCGCACCATCTCGACGTGGTCGAGATCGAGTTCTCCGGCGGCGCCAAGCATCGCAGCCTGCGCGTCTTCATCGAGAAGGACGCTGAGACCCGCGCCAGGCTTGCGCAGGCGGCCGCCGCGCATGAGCTGGTCGAAGAAGCGGAGGGCGCGCCGATGCTGCCGAAGGGCATTCCGCCGGAGATCCTCTCCTTCGTCACGCACGACGATTGCACCACGTTCGCGCAGGATTTTGGCACCACGCTCGACGTCGAAGACCTGATTCCCGGTGCCGAGTACACGCTCGAAGTTTCCTCGCCGGGGCTTGAACGCAAGCTTACGCAGCCGGAAGATTTCAGCCGCTTTAGCGGCTCGCTCGTCAAGCTGCAGACCTTCACCGCGGTCGACGGCAACCGGCATTTTCAGGGACGGCTGACAGGCTTCGCGGACAACACCGTGACGCTCGACCAGGGCGCGATCAAGCAGAAAGGCAAGCCCAAAAAGGGCGCCGCTCCGACGGGCGTGCAGGTGCTTGAGATTCCCTTTGCGAACATCGAAAAAGCTAACCTGATCGCAGACTTTTAGTACGGAAGCAGATCCCTCCGGGATGAAAACAAAGAACTGATCGAAGAAAGACGGATAGCCATGGCAAGCCCACTGTACCAGTCGATTGAAGCACTGAGCCGCGAAAAGGGTATCGAGCCGGAGATTGTCGTGTCGGCCATCGAGGACGCGATCGCGCTCGCCACGCGCAAGTATTACAAGCTGCAGGAGAACATGCGCGCGGAGATGAATCGCGAGACCGGCGAGATTCTCGCCTACTCCTATAAGACGGTCGTCGAGACGCCCGAGCTGATCGTCGACGAGATCAACGAGCTGACCCTTGAGCAGGCGCGCGAGCTTGCCCCCGAGGTCGAGGTCGGCGGCGAGTTGCGCTTCTACAAGGACACCACACCGCTCGGCCGCATCGCCGCCCAGATGGCCAAGCAGGTCATCTTCCAGAAGGTGCGCGAGGCCGAGCGCGACACCGTCTTCAACGAGTACAACCACCGCGCCGGCGAGGTAATGAACGCGACCGTCAAGCGCCTGGAGCCGATGGACGTCATCTTCGACCTGGGCAAGGCCGAGGCGCGCATGCCCAAGCGCGAGCAGTCGCGGCTGGAGCAGTTTGCTGTCGGCGAGCGGGTCCGCGTCGTTCTGCTGCGCGTCGACCGCGCCGCCAAGGGCCCGCAGGTGATCGTCTCCCGCGCCGCGCCCGCGCTGGTGCAGAGCCTGTTCCAGTCCGAAGTTCCCGAGATCTACGACGGCACGGTTTCGATCCGTGCCATCGCTCGCGAGGCCGGCGAGCGCACCAAGATCGCCGTCATGAGCCGCGACAAGGACGTCGACCCGGTCGGCGCGTGCGTCGGCATGAAGGGCATGCGCGTGCAGTCGATCATTCGCGAGCTGCGCGGCGAGAAGATCGACATCATCGAGTACTCGGAAGAGATCACCACGTTTGCCGAAAAGGCATTGCAACCGGCCAAGGTCTCGCGCGTCTCGATCACCGATCTTGACGACAAGCAGATCGAGGTCATTGTCGACGACACGCAACTCTCGCTTGCGATCGGCAAGAAGGGGCAGAACGTTCGTCTCGCCGCCAAGCTCCTTAATTGGAAGATCGACATCAAATCCGAAGAGGAGAAGCGCCAAGAGGTCGAGCAACAGATGTCGGCCATGTCGGGCGGTCCTTCGACTCCGATCGAGCAGGTCACCGAACTCGGCGAGGCAGTGCTCGCCAAGCTGATCGCCGCCGGCATTACGACGGTCGAAGAGGTCGCCGACATGACTGCGGAAGAGCTCGCCGAGGTCCCCGGCATCGGCGACAAATCGGTCGAGAGGATCTCGGTCGCCATCCGCCACTATTTCGGCCAGTATGAGGAGGGCGAGGCCCGCCCCGTCGCCCTCGCCGCCGTCCTTGACACCCCAACCGACACCCCGGAGACCACATCCATGTCCAAGACCCCTGAAGAAATCCTTGCCGAGGCCGCCGCGGCAGGCGAGCCGCCGGTGTACGTCGACGACCTCTCGACTGAAGACCTGGCCGCCGCCGAAGACGCGGAATCCGAGTCCGACGCCAACGATGACGCCGACCGGCGCGAGGAAGGCATCGAGATGGACAACGACACGATCGACACCCTCGTCGACCAGTCTCAGGAGCTCTCCGACGAGAC
Source organism: uncultured Acidobacteriaceae bacterium (assembly GCA_964249685.1). Classification (GTDB taxonomy): domain Bacteria; phylum Acidobacteriota; class Terriglobia; order Terriglobales; family Acidobacteriaceae; genus Edaphobacter. The sequence goes on along the minus strand of CAXUDC010000020.1, from coordinate 13,066 downwards.
CGTCTACCAGGACCCCTCCGATCGTGGCTAAGTTCAGCGCTTTCACTTCGCAAAATTACAGCTTCTTCACAGTTTTCAGCCATAATAGAAAGAACACGACTTCCACTTCGAACGAGGCTCGTATGACTAGCTGAGCGGCAGAAGGAAGCGACAGGTTCTACAAAGGAACGGATGAGCAAAGTAAGAATCAACGATCTGGCACGTGAACTGGAAGTAAAAAGCCGGCCCATCCTGGACGCGCTCGAAGCGATCGGCGTCTCCGGAAAGACCCACTCCTCCTCGATCGAGGAGGATCAGGCAGTACGCGTGCGGGCCTATTTCAATGGCGACCGCTCGGGTACCGCACCCAAGGTACAGGCCGCGGCCAGGACGCAGTTCGACCTGTCAAAGGCGCAGAAACCCGGTGACGCCATGCGCGCGATTCTTGAGCGCAAGAACGCGGAAAATGCCGCGCGCAACGCGCCTCCGCCACGTCCGGCCGTCGTTGCCGCGGCACCTGCCGTCGCTGCCCCTGCCCCGGTCCAGGCTGCTGTGGCCATCGCTCCTCCCGCGCCGCCTGTTCCCGCGCCGACGCCCGCGCCCCGCATGGTCGTTCCCATTCCGCGCCCCCCCGCGCCTGTCGTAGCCGCGCCACCGCCCGTCACGACAGAGCCCGCTGCTCCCAATCAGGCTGCTCCAGCAGAGCAGCCCTCGCCAGCGCCGGGCGCAGCTCCCACGCCTGAGCCCGTCATTGCGGTTGCCGCGCCGGCTCCTCCCGCGCCCGTTGCCGCACCGACTCCTCCCCCCACGCCGGCCCCGGCGGAGCCTACCGCTCCGGCTCCGCGCCGAGTCGTGCCGCTGCCGAACCAGGGTGCCCGCATCATCGCGCCTCCCGTCCAGCCTGCCAGCCCGTCGGGCAATCGCGCGCCCGGTACCGCGCCGCTCGGTGGCGGCAACCGGCCTGCGAACAACGTGTCCTCAAACCGGCCCGGCAGCCCGCATTTCGCAGCGCGGCCCGCGGTCAACAACCCCTCCGGCGTCCTGAGCCGGCCGGCATCCACGGCGCCGGTCGTCGTAGCTGCTCCGCCGCGGCCGCCTACCGTCTTCGTTCCCGCCGCAGCGGCAGAGGCGATGAAGGCCACACCGGCCCCGGTCGCTCCACCGCCTCCGCCGCCAGAGCCCGTCGCGGCGGCACCGGAAGAGCCCACGGCACCGCAGCCTGTGCGCCGCGTCGTCATGCCGCAGACCGGCCCGCGCCCCATCTACACCGCGCCGCCACCCGCACCGGGTGCCGCACCGCGCGGCCGTCCCATCTTCGAGCGCCCGCGCACCGGCCCAGGCTCCGGCCCCGGCACGTTCGCACCCGGCCAGCCCCGCCCCGGCTTCCCGTCGAGCGGTGCCGGCATGGCTCCCGGCGCACGCCGGCCCATGCACCCCACGCGCACATTTCCGGGCGGCCCGGGTGCTCCCGGAGGCCCGGGCGGTCCGCCGCGCCCCGGCTTCGCTCCGGGCGGCGCACGCCCCGGCTTCCCTGCTCGTCCAGGCTTCCCGCCGCGGCCGGGCGGAGCACCCGGTGAGGCTCCTGCCGGCGGCCCGCCCGCTGGCCTTCGTCCCGCACGCCCCGGCCAGCGCCGCGGCGGTCAACGCTACGAAAAGGTGAAGGAAGGCCCGATGAAGGGCTTCCAGCCGCCACCGCGTTACGGCGGCGTGCAGATGTCCCGCGAGCCGCTGCCGATCACCCGCACCATCACGGTAACGGAAGGCATCTCGGTCAAGGATCTCGCCGAGAAGCTCGACGTCCGCGGCAAGGACCTGATCGCCACGCTGCTGATGAAGGGCGTTCTCGTCACCGTCAATCAATCGCTCGAAGGCGAGCTGGTCAAGGATGTCGCGCGCCAGTTCGGTGCCGACGCCCAGGTCATCTCGGTCGAAGAGCAGCTCGAAAACGAGGCCATCGAAGGCTTCCTCGAAGACACCTCCGGCATGGTCGAGGTTGTTCGCTCGCCCGTCGTCACCGTCATGGGCCACGTCGACCACGGTAAGACGTCGCTGCTCGACGCCATCCGCTCGACCGACGTTGCCGCGGGCGAAGCCGGCGGCATCACCCAGCACATCGGTGCCTACAAGGTCAAAATCCTCAAGCCCGACTCCCCTGCCTTCGGGCGCGAGATCGTGTTCCTGGACACCCCGGGTCACGAGGCGTTCACCCGCATGCGTGCCCGCGGTGCCAAGGTTACGGATATCGTCGTCATCGTCGTCGCGGCCGACGATGGCGTCATGCCCCAGACCCTTGAGGCCATCGACCACGCGCGCGCCGCCAATGTGCCGATCATCGTCGCGGTCAACAAGATCGACAAGCCCGACGCCAACCCAACCAAGGTCATCCAGCAGCTCGCCGCGCGCGGTCTCCAGCCCTCCAACCAGGGCGGCGATACCGAGTTCGTCGAGGTCTCCGCCAAGAAGCGTCTCAATCTGGACGCGCTGGAAGAGATGATCTGCCTGGTCGCCGACACCAACGAGCAGAAGGCCCAGCCCGACCGCCCCGCGGTCGGCACGGTCATCGAAGCCAAGCTCGATCGCGGCCGCGGTTCGGTCGCCTCGATCCTGGTGCAGAACGGAACGCTGCGGAATGGTGACAGCTTCATCGTCGGTAACACGTTCGGCAAGATCCGCGCCATGTTCGACGACCGCGGACGCTCCATTGACGAAGCCGGCCCCTCGACCCCGGTCGAGATCCTCGGACTTGAAGGCATGCCGGACGCCGGCGACACCTTCATCGTCATGGCCGATCGCGACAAGGCCAAGGGCATTGCGCAGTACCGCAAGATGAAGGAGCGTGAGTCGCAACTCGCCAAATCGTCCCGCGTCTCGCTCGAAGGCCTCGCAGAACAGATCAAGATGGCGGGCGTCAAGGACCTCAACGTTATCGTCAAGGGCGACGTGCAGGGCTCGGTGGAGGTCATCGCCGAGGACCTCGCGCACATGTCCACCGAGAAGGTCCGCGTGCGCGTCCTGCACTCGGGTGTCGGTGCCATCACCGAGTCGGACGTGCTGCTCGCCTCCGCGTCGAACGCCATCATCATCGGCTTCAACGTGCGGCCGGACCGCAAGTCCGCCGAGATCGCCGAGCGCGAGAACGTCGAGATCCGCCTGCACTCCATCATCTACGAACTCCGCGACGAGATCACCAAGGCCATGTACGGCCTGCTCGAACCGGTGTTCAAGGAGAACTACGCCGGCCGCGCCGAGGTGCTCAACGTCTTCAAGATCACCAAGGTCGGCCAGATCGCAGGCTGCCGTGTCACCGACGGGCTCATCAAGCGCTCGGCGCAGGCCCGGCTCATGCGCGACGGCGTGGAGGTCTGGAAGGGCAAGATCAGCTCGCTCAAGCGCTTCAAGGACGACGTCTCCGAAGTCCGCGACGGCGTCGAGTGCGGTATCGATCTCGCCGGCCACAAGGATATCCGCGTGGGCGACGTGATCGAAACCTACACCACCGAGCAGCTTGCCGACGAGCTCGGCCGCAACGCCGCGGAGGTCCGCAAGGAAGTCAAGGCCGAGAAGGACCGCCTCGCCGCGGTCGCTGCGGCCGAAGCAGCCAACGTCGGCGCGGATTCCGCCACAGTGTAATCTGCAGCTTCGAAGGTAACAGGGTCGGCATATGCCGGCCCTGTTGCCGTTTTACCGACTTTACACGGGTCCGCTACAGCATTCTTCCAGTATTGCCATCTAACCTCTCTTCTGGACCTCAGCCGCTCCTTGCGAGCCGCAAGGTCCAGATGGAGCACCATGCATACGAAACAATCGTTCTTACGCCTAGCCTGCCCGGTCCTTGCTGTCCTTTTCACCGTCTCGCCAATGCGGGCTCAGAACCACCCGGCTCAACCAGAATCCCCCACCGACAACTTCTTTCACCGCTTGTCCCATTTCTACAGCCATGACTGGCAGGGCACGCTCCCGGCTTCCGCCCCTGCATCCCGCCGGGCGCTTGACGCACCCCTCGATTCTGCCCCTTTTCCCAGCGCTGACTGGGGCTACGGTGGCTCACCCCTGATCGGCACACCCGATAGCAACAGCTATCCGCTGATGTACGCCCTAAAGGCCGAGAACCACCGCACCAAGGTATATGGGTGGGTGGCTCCCAGCTTCAACGTCAGCACCTCCCATTACAACAATTTTCCTCTCTCTTATGATGTTTTCCCTAATAGTGTCGTCCTTAACCAGGCCGTGCTCTATGTCGAGCGCATCCCAGACACGGTCCAGAACAAGCACTTTGACTTCGGTTATCATGCGACGGCGCTCTTTGGGAACGACTACCGGTTCACGACGGCAAAAGACTACTTCAGCCAGCAGCTGCTGCAGAAGAATCGGCGGTATGGCTTTGATCCCGTGCTCGAGTACGTCGACCTGTATTTTCCAGTAAAGGACGGCTTCAACGTTCGCATCGGGCGCTTCTTGTCCGTTCCGGGTATTGAGGCGCAGCTGGCACCCAACAACTACAACATGACTCACTCCCTGCTCTACAGCATCGACCCCTTCACCGACACCGGTATCTTTGGCACGTTGAAGCTGAACAAGCAGTGGATCGTACAGTTCGGGCTCTCCGCCGGACATGACGTTGCACCCTGGTCGGATGATCGCAAGGCCTCCGGCATCGCCTGCCTGGATTACTCGACGAAGAGCAACAAGGACAACTTCTACGCCTGCGCTAACGGCATCAACGACGGCAAGTACGCCTACAACAACCTGCAGGACTACGACGGAACCTGGTACCACAAGTTCAATAGCAAGTGGCACACAGCCACCGAGGCCTGGTACATGTATGAACGGGACGTTCCAAACATCGCCGGGAACGTTTTGAACCCGATCACCCCTGAACTTGGAGCGAATGGAGCCTTCTGCGCCGCGGGCGAGCGGAGCTGCAATGCGCCGGAATGGGCGGTGGTGAACTATGTCAATCGCGAGGTGAACTCGAAGCTGATGATCGGCTTCCGGTCAGACTTTCTGAACGACAAGAAGGGTCAACGCACTGGGATCGCGACAAAGTACACGGAAAACACCTTGTACGCGACGCGGTATGTCGGCAGCACGATCCTGATCCGACCGGAGATTCGCTTCGATCACTCCTGGGATCGGCTGGGTTACAACAATGGCGCGGCCCGAAATCAGTTCTTCGCTGGTGCTGATTGGATTTATCGCTTCTAGACCCGTTTACCTTGAAGTGTAGCCGCACGTCAATACGGGGGTCCTTCGCTTCGCTCAGGGTGACGGCGAAAAAAAGAAGAACAGCAGCTACACTTGGAGGTAAATGAGGCTAAGCGACAATAAGTTTAGTGAGGGAACAGTCGAACCGCAGATCCCTGCGGAATGACAACAAAGGCAAGTGCTTTTTGTTGTCATCCCGTAGCGAAGCGGAGGAAGCTGCGGTTCGGACCAGCACTACCTCGTTCAACGCGGCTGAGCACAAGACTTGCGCAGTATGCTATTTGTGAGCTCCGAGCTACTTCTTGCCCTTTACCGCCGTGACCGCCTGGTCCATCCCATCATCGGGTACCGACGGAAGCGGAGGAACCGCAGTGTTCGCCGTAATGCCCATCTTGCTGCGCAGCTCGGTGTCGATACGGCCGAATGTTTCCTTGTTGGTCTTCAGGAAGTTGCGCACGTTCTCGCGGCCCTGGCCGATGCGCTCGCCCTGGAAGCTGTACCATGCGCCGCTCTTGTCCACGATGTTGTGCAGCACGGCGAGGTCGAGCGTGTCGCCTTCGCGCGAGATGCCTTCACCGTAGAGAATATCGAATTCGGCATCGCGGAAGGGAGCCGCGACTTTGTTCTTCACGATCTTGACCTTGGTCCGCGAGCCGACGATGACGTCGCCTTCCTTAACCGCGCCGATGCGGCGGATATCGATACGCACGGACGAGTAGAACTTGAGTGCGCGGCCGCCGGTGGTCGTCTCGGGATTGCCGAACATGACGCCTATCTTGTCACGGATCTGATTGATAAAGATGAGCGAGGTTCGCGACTTGGCGACCGTTCCGGTCAACTTCCTCAACGCCTGGCTCATCAGGCGGGCCTGGAGCCCCATGTGCGAATCGCCCATCTCGCCGTCGAGCTCCGCCTTGGGCACCAGGGCCGCGACCGAGTCCACCACCAGCACGTCGATTGCGCCCGAGCGCACCAGCGCTTCGACGATCTCGAGCGCCTGCTCGCCGTAGTCCGGCTGCGAGACCAGCAGGTTATCGACATCTACCCCGAGCTTCTTCGCATAGGCCGGGTCGAGGGCATGCTCCGCGTCCACAAACGCCGCGAGCCCGCCGTTCTTCTGCGCCTCGGCGATGATCTGCAGCGTGATGGTCGTCTTACCGGACGATTCCGGCCCAAAGATCTCGATGACGCGCCCGCGCGGCACGCCGCCTACTCCCAGCGCCGCGTCGAACGAGATCGAACCGGTGGAGATGACAGAGATCGGAACGATCGCTTCCTTGGACCCGAGCCGCATGATCGAGCCCTTGCCGAACTGCTTTTCCAGCTGCGAAAGTGCCGCATCAATGGCTTTACCGCGCTCTGCCAACATGTCTGCCAAATCGAATCTCCTCAAGTGGACCGATATCGTGCTCTGTTGCCGACCCTCCTGAATAGTACCAAAGGGTACAGGCCGCGAGCAAACAAAAAGCGAAGAATCGTCTAGCGGCGCAGCAAGTCTACTGGTTCGGTCACATCGCTGATGCGAAAGATGCCTGCCAGGCCCGGGTGCTGGCGCTGCACTGCTTGAAACATCTCCCACGCGACGCGGCGATAGCTGTAGTGGCCGGCCACGCCGCTGCGCAGCTCACTGATATAGAGAGCCTCCGCGAAGTCCATCTTGAACAGCGAGCGGCAGCGCGTGCCCAGCGGCAGGCAGTACTGCGCGGACTGCTCCGCCTCCGCGATGCCTGAGTCGCGCAGCGTGCGATAAGCCTGAAACGACGCACTCATCGCGGCCTCGTAGCCCTGGGCGAGTCCCGCTTCGGCGAGTGTCGGCTGACCCGGCGCGTCGGGCGTTTCGTAGCCGTGTGCGTCCGTAAACGGCTGCAGCAGCTGCGTGCAGCGGCGGTGACGGTGCATGTCGCGGAAGCCGCCGATGTCCATCAGGAGGTCGAAACGCAGGCCGGAACCGGAGTGGAATGGCCGCAGCAACTCGTCATGCGACCCGCGATGCGCGGTGCCAAGCGCGATGATCTCCGCTCGCCGCGTGCCGGTCAGGACGGCAACGGCCTCGCGCAGCTGCCGATATGAATAGTGACAGTGCGGATAGAGCAGCGAAGCGGCAAGCTCGACCTCGAGTGGTTCGTCGTCGAGCAGATCGACAACCGGCGCAGGCGCGATCGCGGCCGAGCCCATCAGCTCCGCGGCCGCGGCAGTCAGATCCTCGCGCGTCCGGCGCTGGTAGTCGCTGGCGACCGCGTACTTCACCAGCGTCGGCGCGGACTTTACCGGCTTGAGCATCTGCTGCTCTACCCGCCCGTCGCGCGTCCCCATCGCGGCTTCGAGCGACTCCATCAGGGCCTGCGAGGACTTATGATTCACATCCCAGGCGGGCTCGGTCGCGGCAGCACGGAGCTTTTCGCCCAGTGTGCGGATCTCGGCGAACACGCTCGTCAGCAGCCGCGAGACCTGCGTCTCGAGCGTGCGCGCGTTCACGATCTGGCCGAGCGAGGTGTTGGTCGCGAGCGGCAGCAGGTAGCGCGCGACATCGAACGCCCGCGCCTTCAAGGTGCGCTCATACGCGTCAGGCTTCATCGTCTCGGGGCGCGGCACGACGGACTTCAACGTCGCGGTCATGCCTTCCCCGACCTGGTTATAGGCTGTGAACAGCGCCTGGATCGCCTCGGTATAGCCCGGTTCCTGCGGGCCGAGCGAGGCTGGCGTAAACCAGCCCGACTTGCAAAAGTCCTGGTAGCGCGTGGAGCGTTCCTGCCCGTCCCAGCGCTGCTCGTCGACGAGCGCGATGGCCGCGAGCAGCGACAGCCGCTCAATCGCGAAGGGGATGTGCGCGAGGTCGGCAATGGAACGATGGCCGTACTGAAAGTAGAACGTGTTCAGGAACTGCTCGGCGCGCTGCGAGCTGATCTCCGCCAGCGACTCGCGCAGGGTGAGCGCGGAACGGCTGTATTTGGCCATCGCGTAGGCCAGGACCTCGGGCTCGGCGCCATGGATGGCGTAAACATCGGTCTCGTTTTGTGGCCGCTGCAGGTCATCCAGCGCGTCCAGGTTCGCATCCATCATGCAATAAGGATAGCGCGCGTGACTTACGACGAAGCATTGCAGGATGTGGAACACCGGCCTTATCCGCTGCCTGCCGGTATGTGGCGGATGCGCCAGCGCTGGCGCGACCTCCTGTTCGCGCACTGGCCGATTCCAGTCGCAGCGATGTTGCCGCTCATTCCGCAGGGGTTAGAGGTGGACAGCTACGACGGCTACGCTTGGGCCGGCGTGGTGCCGTTCTGGATGGACGAGGTGCAGGTTCGCTTTGCCGGGCAGCGAACGACGGGCTTCCCAACCACCCGTACCTTCCCGGAGCTGAACCTGCGGACGTACGTGCGCTCGCGCCGGACCGGACTCGCGGGGGTGTTCTTCTTCTCACTCGACTGTGCAAGCTGGCTTGCGGTGGCGGGCGCGCGGACGCTGTTTCACCTGCCGTACTTCCCTGCCACGATGCGGCGCGAGAGCCATGGCGCGAGCATCGAGTACAGCAGCAAGCGGCTGCTTACGCGGCGCAGCGTGCGCTTCGAAGGCGCGTACCGGACGCTAGGCGAGCCACTTCCCCACGAGGCCGGGTCGCTCGAGGAGTTCCTGACAGAGCGCTATTGCCTGTTTACGGAGTCGCGCGGGCGCTTGCTGGTGGGCGATATTCATCACGCGCGCTGGCCGCTGGAGCGCGCGGAGGCGGAGATCCGCATCAACGAGATTCCCGCCACGCACGGGCTTACGCTGCCGAATCGCGCGCCTGTGCTGCACTTTGCGCGGGAGCTGCGGGTGGCGATCTGGGGGTTGCGGCGGGAGCGTTAGCGTATTCTTCAAGCTAGGCGTTTGCCTGAGGAGTTGCTGAGTTGGCTATGGTTTCCGGTCGTGTGGCATTGGTAACAGGGGCTTCGCAGGGGATTGGGCGCGCGGTGGCGCTAAGGCTGGCTGCCGAAGGCGCGCAGGTGGCGCTGGCGGCGCGCACTGTCGAAAAGCTCGACGCGGTTGCGGCGGAGATTGCGGCTGCGGGCGGAACATCCGCTGTGTTTGCGCTGGACGCGGCGAATGAAGACTCGATCAAGGCGTGCGCGAAGGCGGTGGTGGCGCGCTTCGGCAAGCTGGAGATCCTGGTAAACAACGCCGGCATTACACGCGACGTGCTGGCGCTGCGCATGAAGCGGCACGATTGGGACGATGTGATTACGACCAACCTGACGGGCGCTTTTCTGATGACGCAGGCCTGCATATCGCCTATGCTGAAGGCAAAGTGGGGCCGGGTGATCAATATCACCTCGGTCGTCGGTGAAATGGGGCAGAGCGGGCAGGCGAACTATGCGGCCTCGAAGGCCGGGCTGATCGGGCTTACGAAGTCGCTGGCGCGGGAGCTTGCGGGGCGCGCGATCACCGTGAATGCGATCGCTCCGGGGTTTATCGAAACCGCGATGACGGCGGTGCTGACCGAGGAGCAGAAGACGGCGATGACCTCGCAGGTGCCGCTGGGGCGGGTCGGGACGGACGCGGATATCGCTGGGGCTGTCGTGTTTCTGGCGTCGGACGACGCTTCCTACATCACCGGGCACACGCTGGATGTGAATGGTGGGATGTATATGGGGTGATCGGGCGAAAGACCTAACGCAGAATGCGCGGAGGTTTACGCGGAGGTCGCTGTTGGCGACACTGGTAATACTTGCGGTGGTTCATGGGGCGGAACAGTTCAAGTAGAGGATCAAGGGTGGGGCGCGGGAACCTGCTTCGGTACGGGAATCGGAGTAGTCCACAAGTTTCCACTTGCCTGCGGCGTGTGTGGAGGTTACTTTCAGGCTAATGGCTGACATGCAAATAGTTCTTCCTGCGCAGGCGAGTGCCCCCATGAATGCCCCGGCGAAGTCGATCTCGAACAATATCGGAACCACGATCCGCGACTATCGCCTGCAACGGGGGATGTCGCAAGGTGACATTGAAAAGCGCACGGGCCTGCTGCGCTGCTACCTGTCGCGGGTGGAAAACGGGCACACGGTGCCGTCGCTGGAAACGCTGCAGAAGATTGCGGGGGCGCTGGACCTGCAGCTCTCGCAGTTTTTTGCGGAGGACCAGGTGGGGAAGGAAGTGTCCACGCTGAACCTGAGCGAGGAGGAGATACGGTTTTTGACGCAGGTGCAACGGTACTCGGCGCATTTGTCGGAGAGCGACCGGCGGCTGCTGCTGGCGATGGTGCGTAAGTTTGCCAGTAGTGCTTTGAGCTAAGGGCAAGGATTACGCGGATAAGACGGATCAGGACGGATCGAAGCGGATAAGGCAGGAGCGGGAGACCCTGGATGGGGGGCTCCCGCTTTTGTTTCGGTTGCAGCCCACAGCTCACAGCTGATTTGATCGGATGTTCATTACTGGAAGTTGGCGATCCAGTAGCCGGCGAGCGAGAGGAGGAACGCGGCGGCGAAGAAGACGATGCGCTGGCGGGCGAGATAGCGGGCGCGGCCGGCGGTCATGGCGGGGATGAGGCCGGGGCCAAGGGCGAGACCGCCGAAGAAGCCGCCGAGGTGGGCGGTGTTGTCGATGCGCAGGTGGATGAGGTTGCCGACCAGCGCGAACGAGGTGGACGCGCCGATGACGAGGTTGATGGCGGCAAACTGGATGACGGATTTGCGCAGGCGCTTGAGCTCCGGCCACGGGATGGGGAGCTTTCGGTTGGAGAGCAGCACGATCAGGATGCCGGCGATGCCGAAGACGGCACCCGAGGCTCCTGCGCCGACCCCGGCTACCTGGTCGAGCGGCAAGCGATTCAGGTGGGCGTAGCCTACGTCCCAGGCGACCGTGAGCAGGTTGCCGGCGACCCCGGTTAGAACGTAGACGGCGACGAGGCCGAAGGGGCCGATGAGCGGTTCGCCGAGCAGGCCGAGATTCCAAAGGCACCACATGTTGGTGGCGATATGGATTGCGCCGATGTGGACGAAGGTGGCGGTGAGCAGGCGGTACCACTCGCCGTTGAGCACGCTGACGGAGTTGTTGGCGCCGTAGTGCATGAGCTGGTCCGGGGTGGGACTGCTGACGGAGACGCCGTGGGTGAGCATCCAGAGGAAGACGGCGATGTTGATGGCGAGGAGGAGGTAGGTGCCGGGGGCGGAGCGGGGGTTCCACTCCGAGTAAAAGCGTTGATTCGGCGGCTCGGCAAGGGGCGGCGCCTGGGTAGGATAGGTGGCCGACCCGGGGGGAAGAAGTTCGGATTGGGGGTCGTGGGACATGAGAAATTGCTGGGCTGATTAGAGGACAACCACAACTGCGTGATCGGTTAGTTTCTAGTTCCTAGTTGTTTAGTTTGCTAGTTAAGCCAAGACCCTGGTCTCAACGCTGAGACCAGGGTTCTAATAGTAATGACTAGGATGAGAGGTTCGTCAGGCGGCGTGGCGGCGAGCGAAGCGCTCGCGGAGGTCCGGGTGGATGCGAGTGCGGACCACGTTGCCGATGATCGAGGGGACCGGCGTCGCAATAGCAACGAGCGCGGAGAGGACCATGGAGAGGACGATGCCCATGATGGCGACGAACTCAAGCGAGACCATCAGGTGCGCCTGGTGGACGTGGAGGGTGAGGACCTCGGGATGGTGCGTCAGGTTCTGCCAGCGGCGCAGGACGACGGCGGCGAGCGCAAAGGCCACGAAGGACAGCGACGTGACCGAGAGGAGGAGGACGTCGATGCTGCGGGCGAGGTGCTGACGATGCTGGCAATGCGTACACTCTTCCAGGTGCGACTCGTATTCGGTCCGCATCTCGGGCGAGATGTTGGAGATGTCGTAGCGCCAGCCGGAGAGGATCGCTCCGACGATGGGATCGGTGCAGGACAGCCTTTGAGGATGATTAGTGGGCATAAGCTCTCTTCTCATTCTATATGGTTTGATTCGAGCGAGGGGGGAAAGGTGCAAAGACAGTAAAGGCAGGAAAACAGTCAACGACAGGGTAAGGCAGATTTAGAGCTGGATGGGGTCGAGCGGGATGGATTGCTGGGCGAGGACGATGCGGTTGCCGAGCAGCGTCATGCGGTCGCCGATGGCACGCTCGGCGGTGATGCGGGCGAGTTCGGGGGCGTTGTTGGACTCGGACAGGTGGCCGAGGATGATGGTGTGGGCACCGCCGTCGTAGTCGCGCTGGAGGAACTCGGCGGTGGCGTCGTTCGAGAGATGGCCGACGCGAGAGAGGACGCGCTGCTTGACCGACCATGGATAGGGGCCGTCGCGGAGCATCTCGAGGTCGTGGTTGGATTCGAGCAGGAGGACGTCGATGCGCTTGAGGGCGGCCTTGACGTTGGGAGGGACGTAGCCGAGGTCGGTGGCGACGGCCATGCGGATGCCTTCGGACTGGAAGACGAAGCCGCAGGGATCGGCGGCGTCGTGGGGAATGGTGAAGGGGTCGATTTCGAGATCGCCGATGGTGAAGTGATGGCCGGGGCGGAAGTATTCGATCGCGGGGAGGTAGGTCGGGTCCTGGCGGGTTTTCTCCGGAGACGGGTCACACTCCTCTTCTACAGGGAGTTCGAGGGGCGGGTTGGGATCGTCGGAGCGGTGCTGGTTCAGGGATTCGGCTTGGGCGGAGAGGTTGGCGATGGCTTCGAGATGGTCGGGGTCCGGATTAGCGGTGGGTCCCACCCATCCTGATGAGGCCGGGATGGATGGGGCACGGGGTTGTGGTGGTTCGCCCCAGGTCTCAGACTCGAGACCTGGGGCACCCGGGGTGGTGACTGCCTGGTAGGTGGGGATCTTGGCGGTTTGCTCGGCGCGGGCCAGTTTTTCGGCGGCCAGGTGGTCCAGCCACTTGGCGTAGGTCATGGTGGTGCGCGGGGTGAGCATGCGGACCCAGGCGCGGTGGGTGGGCTCGGTGA
>CAXUDC010000019.1:22399-28905 GCA_964249685.1 uncultured Acidobacteriaceae bacterium | reverse complement strand
TTGTGAGTAACCAGCACACTGGTCAGTCCATGCGCGCGATGAAGCCCCTGCACGAGCTCGAAGACGGTCTCAGACGTGCGCCCGTCCAGGTCGCCGGTGGGTTCGTCAGCCAGCAGGACACGCGGCTCGGTGACGAGCGCGCGGGCAAGCGAGACGCGCTGCTGCTCGCCGCCGCTCAACTCGCCGGACCGGTGCTCGGCGCGGTCGCCCAAGCCTACCTCCCCCAGCCAGCGCTTTGCTTTCAGCAGCGCTTCGCTCCGGGCCATGCCTCGCGCGAGTAGCGGCATGGCCACGTTTTCAAGCGCCGTAAACTCCGGCATCAGGTAGTGGAACTGCCACACGTAGCCCACCTGTCGGTTGCGAAACTCGGCCGCGGCCCTCGCGTTCAGCCCGCCCAGGCGCACGCCGTCCACCCAGACCTCACCGCTGCTGGGCCGGTCGAGCGCGGCCAGCAGGTGCAGCAGCGAGCTCTTGCCGGCGCCGCTCTGGCCCGTGATCGCGACCATCTGACCCGCGGCCACCGTAAAGCTCAGCCCGCGGAAGAGCTCGAGCTCGCCATGGCCCAGGTCCTTGCCCGCATAGGCTTTGCGCAGCTCCTCGACCCGGATCAATCCTCCACCTCGACCTTGCCCCCGTCGTCTTCAAGAGACTCCGGTGCGGCTTGCCGCGGCGTCGCCGGGCGCTCGGCGCGGAACGCGATCGCTATCCGGTTCCAGGCATTGATGCTGGCGATCGCATGGGTCAGGTTGACGAGATCCACATCGCAGAAGTGCGCGTGGGCTTCCGCGTAGGCCTCATCGGAGGCATGGCCCTGCTGGATGTTGGTCACGGCCTCGGTCCAGGCGAATGCCGCGCGCTCCTGCTCGGTGTAGGCATCGGAGTCGCGCCAACCGGAGACACCGGCGATCCGGCCCGCAGGTTCGTTGTGCTTTGCGAGCTCATGCGTATGCAGGCCGATGCAGTACTCGCAGCCGTTGAGCTGAGAGGCGCGCAGGCGGATCAGTTCAAGCAGAATGGGCGAGAGGCCTGTGCCGGTATTGGCATAGTGCTCCACGCCGCGCAGGACGGCGATGCCTTCAGGGGCGAGTTCAGTGTAGCGGAGGCGCTGGGGCACGGTAGTCCTTGGGGTGAGTGTGAGGGTGTCTCCGAGTGCGATTATTCGTAGCGGAGGGCCTCGGCGGGTAGGACGCTGGCGGCGCTGGCGCTCGGGTAAAGCGTGGCCAAGGCACTGACGCCGAGCGAGACAGCGGCTACAACCAGGGCGTCGACGAGCCGCGGGGCAAAGGGGAGGGAATCAATCGAGTAGACGGACGCGTCGAGCGGGATAAAGTGGTAGTGGCTGCCCGCCAGACTCACCCCATAGCCCCCAACCAGACCCAGCAACGTACCCAGGAACGAGATCAGCAGGCCCTGGAAGAGAAAGACGCGGCGCACCTGCGCGGGCGTCACGCCGAAGCTCATCATCACGGCGATGTCGCGCGTCTTTTCCATGACCATCATGGTCAGCGCGATAAGGATATTGAGTGCCGCGACACACACAATCAGCGCCAGCACGATAAAGGTCACGACCTGCTCCAGCTTGAGCGCGCGGAAGAGCTCGCGGTTCTGCTCCATCCAGTTGGTGGTCTGATACCCGGGCCCGGCGGCCTGCTCGATCTGCCCAGCGATCCGCCTGGCCTGGTATAAGTCGTCTACTTTGAATGAGATGACCGAAATCAGGTCGGGCTCGGAGAACAGCCGCTGCGCATCGCTCAGGCGGGTGAGAGCATAGCTCGAATCATACTGGTAGAACCCGCTCGAGAAAATCCCCGCAACCTGGAAGCGCTGGTAGCGCGGCACCAGGCCCAGCGGGGTCAGGTCGCCCTGGGGGCTTGTGACCAGAACCGTGTCGCCGACAGCCGCACCCAGGGTCGCGGCCAAGTCCTTGCCGATGACGATGGGTGGCGTGGCGACGGAACTCGCTTCCTGCTTTTCACCATCCAGGACCTGGGGCGGAAGCGGCTCCAGCGCGTCGCTCGAGCCTTCTTTGATGGCCTGCAGCAAGTCCGTCACGTCGCGCTCACGGCCGGGCAGGATACCCTTGATCAGGCCGCCACCCGAGCGTGCGCCGCGCGAGATCAGGACCTGCCCGTACAAGCCGGGCGCTGCCGCCGTCACGTGTGGGAGCTTGCCCAGGCGCGCAAGCAGCGGTTGCCAGTCGCGGATGCCGTCGGCGGAGATGCGCATCAGGTCGACGTGGGCGGTGGAGGCGAGCAGCCGCTCCTGCAGGTCGCGGCGCATGCCGTTGGTGATGGCCAGCGCGATGATCAGCGACGCCACCCCCGCCGCCACGCCCAGGACAGAGATCGCGGTAATCACACCGATAACGGCCTGCCGGCGCTTGGCGCGAAGATAGCGGGCGGCGATGAAGAGCTCGAAACGCACTGAGGTGAGTTTAGCCTACTACCCTCGGTCAGCGCTTTGCTTCAGGGCTGAGAACCGCAGATCCCTACAGGATGACAACAAAATACAACTGCAACGTCTTTTGTTGTCATTCCGTAGCGAAGCGAAGGAATCTGCGGTTCGGACCAGCACCACCCCTCAAGGGAATGCTCTTACCTGACCCCAAGTCAGAGCCGGCGCACAGCAATCGCCATGTCGGAGTGCAGCGGCGGAAGCGGCAGGTGCCGCGGACTGGCATGCGTAGTGCTCGAAACCACGCGCCCTTCAACAGTATTCCAGCACATAATCCGGTAAGGACCAGCCACCAGCTGGGGAAGGTGGAGCGCCGCGGTAAGCGGCTCGGCACCCCGGTCCAGCATGCCTTTCGCGTCAAGCGTGTCGCGCCGCAAAAGGTAGACGAGCGCCTGGTCCTCACTCGCACACGCAAAGCGCGCAAGGCGGCCGGTGCGGAGGCTATGGCCGTGCTCGTCGTTGACCCGAAGCTCGTCCGTAATATTGCGTCGGCTGAAGCACAGCCAGTCCAGGCAAGGCATAAAGCGTGCGAGCGCGAGTTGCGCGTCGCGCATGCCTTCTGTCAGCGTGTGCGGGCTGCGGTTGGGCCAGCGCATGCCGCCGCCGGCGCCTCCGCTGGCCAGGTGCGCCCACTGCATATTGCGGAAGTACTCGTCATCGAAGGGCTCGGGCAGGGTGTGGTGGTGGTCCTTGTAGCGGTGGATCGGCCCATGTTCGGTATCGAGAAACGGCCTGCCCGCGGGCACTTCCGCAAGCGAATCGCGCACGATGCGCCCCATCCCGCGGGCGGCGTCGACCGTGTTGCGCGGGTCGTCGATGGTGCCGTGCTCGTAGATGTGGATGGTGGCAAAATCGAGCGCGGGATGGCGCAGCACGGCGTGCTCCATGTCGGTGCGCATGTGGGGCTTCAGGTGCAGCTCGGGCCCGAAGAGCGAGACGGTCTGCGGGTGCGTGCGGCCATGAGCGCGCAGCTCGACCTCGCGCACATGGTCGCTCAGCTCGGTGATGAAGCCCGCGAACGGCTCGACGGACATCTCGGCCTGCGCCGGGTGGATCTCGTTCCAAAGATCCCAGGCGAACAGCGCGCCGGAGCCGCCCCAGCGTGTGGCGGCGAAGCTGAGGCGCGCCTTGATCGCGTCGCGGGTCTCGCGCGAGAGCAGCAGCTGCGACGGGTGGCGCAGCGGGCCCCCGCGGGCCACGCTGTAGGGGTGGTGGTCGAAGTTGCGCCACATCCAGAACGTGTCGAACGGCGTCAACAGCAGCCGTACGCCGTGGCGCTCGCACAGCACGAACAGGTCGTCCCACATGCGCACGATGTGCGGGGTCCACTTGCCCGGGCGCGTTTCGAAGTAGCGGTGGCGGACCTGCGCGTACTCGAGCATCAGCCGCATGCAGGTAACGCCGTGCTCGGCGAGCCACGCAATGTACTCCTCGGCCTTGGCCGGGTCGCGCCGCCGGTAGAGCGGGCTCAGCTCCTCCCACGAGATGGCGTCGTTCTGGCCGATGGGATGCCACGGGCTGCCGTCTTCCAGCTGGAAATACGGGACGCCGGGAGCTACCTGGACCCAGGGCAGGGCATGCGAAGACAAGTGCGGCACAGCTTTATGGTATCGCGGGTACTTAGGTTTGGCTGCGCGTGGGCCACACGGCATTGGCCGCGAGCACCACAAGCGCTACCCAGTATAGATCCGCGCCAAACAGGTGCAGAATCTGCATCCACGTGGGGGCCAGCAGCAGGACATCGCCGATGCCGAGCACGAACTGCAGCGCCAGCAACGCGAGCAGTATCTTCGCAAGCCGCGAGCCGCCGCTGCGCACCACCAGCCAGACGACGAACATGCCCGCGATAAACGCGCTCAGCGGATGGACGCCGCGCAGGCGCAGCAGCCAGGGGGAGGCCGCGTCGAAGTCCGCGGCGACCGCGGCGCGCAGCGTGGCGGAAGGGAAGAGCGTGTCGCCCAGCGCGGCCAGCGACCCGCTGACGCCGACCACCAGCGTGGCCAGCAGGCCGGTCAGCGCGACGGCCTTGTCTCGTCCGCGGGCCCGCAACCCAGCCCATTGCTGGTGCGTGCCCAGCATGCGTGCGGTCATCGTCATCGCGCCAAGCATCAGGAGCGTGTTGCTCAGGTGGATGGAAAGCACAATCACGCGGCCGAGCGAGTGGTTGTTCGTGACGTAGCCGAGCTTGACCAGTAGCGCGCCAAGAAAGGCCTCGTTGACCAGCAGCAAGGCGGAGAGGCCGGCAAAAATGCGAGCCGCCGAACCCTTGAGCGTAGCGCGAAACGTCCAGACAACGAGCGCGATCAGCGTCAGCACGGAAACCGTGACGGTCTGGCGATGGACGAACTCGACCACGGTGTGCCACGTGGGCGAGACGGGGATGACCTGTCCGTTGCACAGCGGCCAGTTGTTGCCGCATCCCGCGCCAGACTGCGTCGAGCGCACCACCGCGCCCCAGAGCGCGACGAAGACGTTCCAGCCAACCACCGTCCAGGCAAAGCGGCGCGCGCCGGCGGTCGAGCGAAGGAGGCCGGGTGTCGGAAGCGTCGCGGCAGTAGCCATGGCCCTATTCTAATCCCGCGGCCCGGGTGCCCCATCTCTCGATTCTGAGAGGTGGGCCGTCGTGCGTACAGAGTTGTACAGCATCAATCCAACCGCAGATCCCTACGGGACAACCAAAAACAACGGTCGCCTTTTGTTGTCATTCCGTAGCGAAGTGGAGGAATCTGCGGTTAGGACCAGCGTGTCCTATGATCCAGGCTTCACTCACGCCTACTTCCCCCCAGCCAGCTCTTTCGCCCTCATCGTAGCGCGCTTGACCGCTTTGATCAACGTCACCCGCAGCCCGCCTTCTTCAAGCTCCAGGATGCCGTCCACCGTGCAGCCGGCCGGGGTCGTGACCTGATCCTTCAGCAGCGCGGGGTGGTAGCCGGTCTCGAGCACCATGCGGGCCGAGCCGAGCGTCGTCTGCGCGGCCAGCAGCGTGGCCACATCTCGCGGCAGGCCGACGTTGACCCCCGCCTCCGCCAGCGCCTCGATGATGATGTAGAGGAACGCCGGGCCGGAACCGCTCAGCCCCGTCACCGCGTCCATATGCTTCTCATCGACCACGACCGTGCGCCCGACGGTCGCGAAGATGCGCTGCGCGATTGCCATCTGGGCCGGCGAGCAGAAACGCCCGGCACAGAGCGCGGTCACGCCAGCGCCAATCATCGCCGGCGTGTTGGGCATGGCGCGCACCACGGCCAGGTCGCAGCCCGCGGCGGCTTCGATCGCCGCGGTGGTCACGGAGGCGGCAAACGACAGCACCGTCTTGCCGGGCAGCGCGGCCTTGATCTGCTCCACCAGCGCGGGGACCTGGATAGGTTTGACGCCAAGCAGGATCACGTCCGCCCACGTCGCCGCGGCGAGATTGTCGGTCCCGACCTCGACGCCGAACTGCGCGGACAGCGCCAGCGCGCGGTCGGCGTGCTGCACCGTGGCGACCACCTGGTCCGGCTCGAGCAGGTGATTCTTGAGAAAACCCTGCAGCAGAATCCCGCCCATCTTGCCCGCGCCGAGCACCGCAACCTTGACGCCCGGCATCAGGGCCTGCTCCGGCTGCGGCCTCACTTCGATTCCTGTTTCGCTCATCTGTCAAAGTTAGCAGAGTGGCCGTATACCCCAGCACGTCGGCCTAGCCCTGCCTGATACCTTGCAGAGGCAGGCAAGCGTCCAACCGTGAGAGGATCGCCACCATCGCAGCCGCATCCAGTTCGACCGTTCCGCACCCAACCTACGCCGCCGCCTTCCGCTGCATCGGCCCGACGTGCGAGGACATGTGCTGCCGCGACTGGGCGATTCCGGTCGACCGCGAGACCTATGGCAAGTACCAGCTGTTCCCGCTCGAAAAGCTGGGCGCGACCGTCGCCGGGTACGTCAGCGTCCCCGACCCGGCCGCGCCCGATGCGGTCTACGCGCGCATCGAGCCGAAGCCATCAGGGACGTGCCCCTTCTACGCCGCGGACCGGCTCTGCAGCATACAACGCGAGTACGGCTCGGCCCTGCTCTCG
>CAXUDC010000019.1:8785-22389 GCA_964249685.1 uncultured Acidobacteriaceae bacterium | reverse complement strand
CAGCTATCCGCGCGCGCTCAACCGGGTCGCCGGCCGGCTGGAAGGCTCGCTGATGTTGTCCTGCCCGGAGGCCGCGCGCAATATCCTCCTGGACCCGCAGTCGCTGCAGGTCGTTGCGAATTTACACTCCGGAGACTTCCGCACCGACAACTACTTTGCCCTCGCGCAGAACGCTCCCGGCGTGCTCTACAAGCCATACGAGCACTTCGAGCCGGTGCGCGCCTGGATCGTGGCGATCCTGACCGACCGCGCCCGCCCGCTCTGGCACCGGCTGCTGCTGCTGGGGTCGTTCTGCCAGAAGCTCGCCGTGGTCACGCCTACCGAAGCGGACACGCTGGTCCCGGCGCTGCTGGCGGACTACTACCAGATCGTCGGCACCGCCTGGGGCGCGGCGGAGATGAAGGCCGCGCCCCCACAGCCGAGGCTCAAACTGAACGTCCTGCTGCGGCTCACGTCCTATTTCACCGAGGCCCCGGACTGCGGCAACCGCTTCCGCAACACCTACCTGCAATTCGTCGAAGGCATCGCGGCCAACGAGCAGGGAACCGATCTGGAACGGCTCGCCAGGGCGCACGTCTGGTACCAGGCCTACTTCGACGGCGCGCCGCACGTGCTCGAAAACTACCTGTTTAACTACGTCTTTCAACACCTATTCCCGTTCGGCCGTGGCGGCAGCGCACGCCACGCACCGCAAACCATCTTCGACGAGTACCTGCTGCTGGCCACGCAGTTCGCCTGGCTGACCGGCCTGCTGACGGGCGTAGCCGGAACTCACGGCTCAGCCTTCGCGGACGGTCACGTCATCCACACGGTGCAATCCTTCTGCCGCGAGGTGGAGCACAATCCAACGCTGCCCGTAACCCTGCTGGACTTCCTGCGAACCAACCAGCTCGACAACATGGCCGCCATGGCCGCTCTTCTCCGCCCCTAAGCCCCCTTGAAGCCAGACCCTCATCCCTATCGCTTCCGCACCGCAATCCAGCCATCCACCTGCGCCTCCAGCACATCGAGCGGCAGCGCACCCGAGTCGACCACCGTATCGTGGAACCCCTTCAGCTCAAAGCGATCCCCAAGCTGCGCCTTCGCCCGCGCCCGCAGCTCCAATATCTTCAGTTGCCCTATCTTGTATCCGAGCGCCTGGCCCGGCCACGCGATGTACCGGTCCACCTCCGCCTGCACATTCGTCTCGTCGATCGCCGAGTGATCGTGGAAATAATCCACCATCTGCTGCCGCGTCCAGTGCAGGCTATGCACGCCCGTGTCGACCACCAGCCGGATCGCCCGCCACAAATCCGCCTCCAGCCGGCCGTAGTCGCTCACCGGGTCCGTGTAGAAGCCGATCTCCTTGCCCAGCCGCTCGCTATAGAGCGCCCAGCCTTCCACAAACGCCGTGTACCCCAGGTACTTGCGAAACTCCGGCAGCCCGGTCAACTCCTCCGCGATCGAGATCTGCAGGTGGTGCCCCGGAATGCCTTCGTGGTAGCTCACCGCTTCGACCGGTGCCAGCGTGCGCTGGGCAAAGTTGTACTCGTTCACGTTGACACGTCCCGGACGCGAGCCATCCGACGTTCCCGGCGCATACCACGCCGCTGCCTGGTCCTTGCCCAGGTACGCCGGCATCGCGACCACCTCGAGCGTATTCTTCGGCAACCGCCCAAACAGCTCCGGCAGCTTCGGCTTCATCGCCGCCTCGTGTCCGCGATAAAGCTCCAGCAGCCCCTCGGCCGAGCCCGGATGCTGCTTCGGGTCCGCCGCCATCGCAATGCCGAAGCTCTTCCCATCCTTGTACCCCAGCTTCTGCACGATCGCCAGCATCTCCGCCTCGTCGCGCTTCACCTCGTCCAGCCCGACCTGGTGGATCTCCGCCGGCGACTTGTCCAGCGTAGTCGCCCGCCGCACGCAGTAAGCGTAGTACGCGTCGCCCTCGCGCATCGACCACACGCCCGGCTCCCTGCGCCCCGCCGGCACCACCACCACGCGCACAAACTTCGCAAACCGCACATATGCCGGCAGCACCTCCTCCTGGATCGCGGCCAGCACCCCCTGCGTCAAACGCTGCTTGTCCGCGTCAGAAAACGTAGCCGGCATCTTCTTCAAAGGCGTCGCAAACGGGCTCGCGGCCGGCGTGTTCCCGGCAATGTCCTCGGTCTGCTTCTCCACTTTCTCCATCAGGTACGCCGGCTGCACGTGTCCGTCCGTAATGCCGGATTGCAGATTCTCGCTCGTCTGCCGCAGCTGCCGCGGAATCAGCTGCAGCCGCGCAATGTAGTCGTCATAATCCTTTACGGTCTGGAACGGCCAGTCCACGATCTCGGTCGGCAGGTCCGTGTGGATGCCGTGAAACTGGTTCACCGGCATCTCCCATTCCTTGAAGCGCGCGCCCTCCAGCGCCTCGATCAGCTCGCGCTGCATCAGCTCCACCGACAGCTTCTCCTGCTCGCTCAGCCCGGTCGTGTCGATTGCCGCAAGCCGCGTCAAATACCCCCGCGACCGCGCCAGGTCGTCCGCCACCGCACGCGGCGACAGGTCGCTGAGCTGGTCGTTATACCGGCGATCCCCCAGCGCCGACGCAAACTCCGGCGCGTGCTTCAGCCCCTCTTCCCACATGTCCTTGAACAGCGCCGAAAGCGTCGCGCTCCGGTCCCCAACCGAAGCCTTCGGACCCTGCGCCCCACACACCAGCCCAAACCCCACCACCGCCGTCAGCACCAAAGAAGCCCGCATCCCACGAGCATACCCCAGGCTAGACTCGCCACCTCGACGTCCAGCTATTGTCCCTCGTTCTAGCCATCATCCTGAGCGAGTGAAGAACCCCCGCATTGTCGCTGGGCTACACTTCAAGGTAAACGGGTCTAACCCTCAAACTCCAACCCCCTCCAGCATCCGGTAAAGCGTACTCCGGCTGATCCCCAGCAGCTCCGCCGCCCGCAACTTATTTCCCCCCACCCGCTCCAGCACCTCGACCACGTGCCGTTCGATCACCTCGTTCAGTCGCACCACCCTCTCGGCGGGCTCCTGCGCCAGCGCCAGGTCCGCCGCCTCCACCACCCGTCCCAATCCGCTCACCCGCGCCTTCAACTCCGCCAGCTCGACCAGGTTCCCCGGCCACGTATAGCAGCGCAAAAGCTCCAACGCACCCGCACTGAAGACGGCGTCCTCTCCCAGCAGCGCCGGCAGATCCTCGCTGCGCTCCCGCAGCGGAGCCACCCTGATCTCGAGCGTCCCGATCCGCTCATAAAGGTCCGCGCGCAGCCGTCCGCTCGCCACCATCCCGCGCGGATCGCACTCCGTCGCCAGCAGCACCCGCATCTCACGCGCCACACGGTTCAGCCGCCGCAGCAACGCCGCCTGCGCGCCCGGCTCCACGCTCTCGAGCCCCGCCAGCAACAGCACCCCCGCCGCCGGCAGCGAAACCTCCGCGGCAAACTCGCCGGCTGGTAAGCAGAACAGATCCGCCGCCGCCCCACTCAGCCCATGCATTCGCCGCGCCACCGTCTCCACCCCGGTCCCGCGCTCGCCCACCAGCAAAGCCACGCGAAAGTGCGGCGCCATCCGCGCCACTTGCACCCGCAGCCGCTCGGCCGCCGCGCTCTCCCCAGCAAACACTAACTCCTCATCGATAGGCATACCCCACCTATCGGCAAACCAAAAAAGAAAAAGAGCGGAAGCCACGCAGGCATACCGCTCTTATCCGTTCTCTATCCGTCTTATCCGTGTACGTACTTTCTCCAGCAACTACACAGAAGCCTTCGCACAGTAGGTATCGAACGCCCGCGCCAGTTCCTGCGCAATCGCCGGCGCCGTGCTCGTCTCGATCGCCGACCGCTGCATCAGGTACACCAGTTGCCCGTCGCGCAGAATCGCAATCGCCGGCGAGGTCGGCGGATGCCCGCCAAAGTAGCCGCGCGCCTTCTCGGTCGCCTCCCGGTCCTGCCCCGCGAACACCGTCACCGCATGATCCGGCTTGGTCCCATGCTGCATCGCCAGGCGCACGCCCGGCCGCATCTTGCCCGCCGCGCACCCGCAGATCGAGTTCACCACCAGCATCGTCGTGCCCGGCTGCGCAACCGCCGCATCCACATCCGCGGCCGACCTGGCCTCCTGCACACCCGCGCGCGTCAACTCCTCACGCATCGGAATCACCATAATCTCTGGGTACATACATCCTCCTGAAAACCTTGCTCCCCAATTATAGATGCCAAAGCCCTGGGTGCCCCATCCATCGCGGCTTCACCGCGATGAATGGGGTATCAACCAACCCAGCTATCTTCCATCCCACAAAGAAATCCCGTACCCTGAACCAAGCCGCCAGCCACACCCTTATTTGTCATTCCCGAAGGGAATCTGCGTTCCACCCCAATGAAGATCCACCAAAACACACCCCTCGCTCCGTATACCACCCTCCGCATCGGCGGTCCCGCCCGCTACTTCGTCACCATCGCAGACGAAACAGATCTACGGGAGGCAATCACCTACGCCCGCGATCACAACCTCCCCACGTTCGCCCTCGGCAGCGGCTCCAACCTGCTCGTCTCCGACGACGGCTATCCAGGCATGGTCCTTCATTTCTCCTCCGCCCCCTCCATCAAAGCCGCGCAAGACGGTTCATCGACGCTGCTCGAAGTCTCAGCCGGTACCTCGTGGGACCATCTGGTGCTCTACTGCTGCGAGCAGTCGCTCCCCGGAATGGAGTGTCTCGCCGGCATCCCCGGTCTCGTCGGTGCAAGCCCCATCCAGAACATCGGCGCCTACGGCCAGGAAGTAGCCCAGACCATCACCTCCGTCCGCGCGCTCGACCGGCAGACAGGCTTCTTCACGGAGCTCTCACACGCCGACTGCGGCTTCGCCTATCGTCGCAGCATCTTCAACTCCACGCACAGCGGACGATACGTGATCACCTCCGTCCGCTTCCGGCTCAAGCACCACGACAAACCCAACCTGACCTACCCCGACCTGCGTCGCTACTTCGAAGGCCACCCCAACTCCACGCCGCTCGAGGTCTACCACGCCGTCCGCCAGATCCGCGCCGCCAAGGGCATGCTCATCGACCCCGCCAACCCCACGCCGGACTCCACCTCCGCCGGCTCCTTCTTCAAAAACCCCGTAGTCTCCCTCGCCACCCTCGATCGCATCGCCACGCACCTGGGCATCCCCATCGAGCAGATCCAGCACTGGCCCGTAGCCGCCCACCCCGAGGCCGCCGACTTGGGCGGCACCGTCCCCCAGCAGGAAAGCGGCAAAACCAAGCTCCCCGCCGCCTGGCTCATCGAGCGCGCCGGCTTCCCAAAAGGCTATCGCCTAGGCCCCGTCGGCATCTCCACCCGGCACACGCTCGCCCTCACCAACCGCACCGGCACCGCCACCTGCGCCGACCTCCTCGCCCTACGCGACCGCATCATCGCCAATGTGCAAGACGACTTCGGCATCACCCTCGAACAGGAGCCAGTCTATCTCTCCTAACCCCCGCTCACAGCTGTCAGCTGAAAGCTATAAGCTGTTAGCTGCGACCTGTGACCTAGATCCACTTATCTAGAGGCGTAGCTGCTGTTTTTTGCTTTTTGCCGTCATCCTGAGCGAAGGTCTAGCCGCAGGCCACGCGAAGGACCCCCGCATTGTCGCTGCGGCCACACTTCAAGGTAAACGGGTCTAGACACTTCCCCGTCGGCTATACCTCCATGTTTTAGGGCTGAAGGCCCGACTTATACCAGCCTGGGGCGCAAGCCCGAGGTAAGACGCCAAGACAGAACCAGAGCCCTGAAGGGGCGACTCATAGAACTGGCGACCTCTCCTAGCGCAATGGGCTGATAGCTGTCAGCTGTGAGCTCAGAGCTGATCCCCACAAGTCGCACACAACAACCAACTCACCCACCCATCACCTCCTTCAATCGCCTCCGCTCCTCCGCCAGCACCTCCTCCGCCGGCCCCTGCGCCACCACTCGCCCCTCCGCTACCCGCACCACCTCCGCCCCCAGCAGAAACGCCTCCCCCACATCGTGCGTCACGGACAGCACCGGCACCGGACCCAGCCACGCGCGAAGGCTCACGATCAATCCCGCTCGCAGACCCGCATCCAACCCCGCAAATGGCTCATCCAGCAACAGCACCTTGCCCCGCGCGGACATCGCCGCCCGCGCAATCGATACCATCTGCTGCTGCCCGCCAGAGAGCTCCCGCGGCCGCTTCTGTTCCAGCGCGCGCAGGACAAAGTGCTCCAGCGCGCGATCCACATCGACCGTTTCAGCTCCCCTGGCCATCTCCAGGTTCTGCCGCACCGTCCTGTGCGGAAACAGCGCCGCCCGCTGCCCCGCCCAGCGCACCGGACGCAGGTGCGCCGGCACCCAGGTCCGTCCGTCGCTCAAGGTCCTGCCCAGCACGCGCACCGCCCCTGCGTCCGGCCGCACCAGCCCCGCAACACAACGCAGAATCGTGCTCTTGCCGCTGCCCGAAGCACCGAACAGCACCGTCCACGGCGCGGTCACGGCGAACTTCGCGTTCAGCGCAAGTGTTCCCAGCCGGTGCTGGAGGTCGACCGAAACCAACGGCTCAGAAGGCATCTGCCTCCCGCCGCAGCCCGCGCCCGTACACCGCGAGCAACGCCGCCATCGCGGCCAGCACCAGCACGCCCGCCGTCCGGTTCGCCGCGCGATTGTGCCCGTCCTGCACCTGGTCGAACAGCACGATCGAAAGCGTGCGCGTAATTCCGGGAATATTCCCCCCCAGCATCAGCACCACGCCAAACTCGCCCACCGTATGCGCGAACACCAGCACCGCCGCCGCGCCCAGCGACCCCCGCGCCATCGGCAACACCACCTGCAGAAACGTAGCCAGCGGCGTCATGCCGATCCCCGCCGCGGCCTCGCCATACTCCCGCGCCACCGCGCCAAACCCTGCCACCAGCGGCTGCACTGCAAACGGCAGCGAGTACACCACTGACCCTACCAGCAGCCCCGCAAAGCTGAACGCCAGCGGATGCCCCAGCGCCCGCGTAACCACCCTGCCCACGCCGGTCAGCGGCCCCAGCCCCACCAGCAGGTAGAACCCGATCACCGTAGGCGGCAGCACCAGCGGAAGCGCCACCAGCGCCTGCACCACGGTCCGCAGCACCCCCCGGCCGGACGCGATCCACCACGCCAGCGGCACCGCGCAGGCCAGCAGCACAAGGGTAGTCGCCCCCGCCAGCCGCAGCGTCAAACCGAGTGCTTCCACATCCATCTCAGAAGTCTACAAGGGCTTGACAAATTACCCTCGCGCACACCCTCTCCAAAGAGCTTCAGGCCGTCCAGCATCCAACTTCCATCTGGATCAAATCTGGATCTAACCCATCTGCAATGAAGATCTTAGAACAAATCCGGGGGGGGGTACTTAGCGCATATTCTGCAGCCCAAACTCTGAAAGATGTCCCTGAACCTGCGATCCAGTCATCCAGTCCAGAAATTTTTTCGCCGCCTCCAGATTCGGCGAAGCCTTCATCACAACGCCGCATTGCACGATCTTCGGATACTGCTCCGCAAGCCTGGCAAAGTTGCCGATCTCCTTGCCGTGCGCGGACCCGGCAAACGTCAGCGAAACGAAGCCGATCTGCGCATTGCCGGACTCGACAAACTGCGCAGCCTGCGCGATGTTTTCGGCCGTCACGAGCTTGCTCTTGAGCGTCTCGTCCAGGCGATTGCTGCGCAGGTAAGCCGCCGCAGCGCGGCCGTAAGGCGCATGGAACTGGTCCGCAACCGCAATGCGCGTCACGCGCGGATCGGTCAGCAACTCCGCGCTTGGCAGTCCAAGCGGCGAATCCTTGCGCGACCACAACACCAGCGTTCCCCGCGCATAAGGCACCGGAAGTTTCTCCTCCGCGAGTCCCGCGGCAATCACCTCTTCCGGAAACACATAATCCGCGCCGAGAAAGACGTCAAACGGCGCGCCGTTCTTGATCTGCGTCGCCAGCGCACTCGACGAGCCGAAGCTGACGTCGAGCTTGACGCCGAACTGCTTCTCATACGCGAACGCAAACGCAGGCATCACGGGCTGCAGATCCGCGGCCGCGGCGATGCGCAGCGTCTTGGGCTTTTGCGCCGTTGCAGCGGCCGCAGCGAAGAACAGCAACACGCAGGCAATCCACTTCATATAACCTAGTTTCACCAATGATTGCCTCACACCAACTCAGATGCACCGGATGCGGAACGCGCATCGCAGGCGACGCGGTCACGCCGGATTTCCGCTGCGTCGCCTGCGCGTCGCTGTATGAAGTGGTCTATCCGTGGTTCCACGGCGAGGCCTCGCTGCCCAACCCGAGCGCGCTGCGCTGGCTCTGGCAGGAACGTCGCACTTCGTCGCAGGCGATCGATCAGTCCGGTGTCTGGCGCTTTCGCGACCTGCTGCCGATCGTCGCCAACGTGGAGAAGGTGACGACGCTGCGCGAGGGCAACACGCCGCTCTACGACCTGCCGCGCGCCGCTAAAGCGCTTGGCGTGAACTGGATTCTGGCCAAGCATCAGGGCATGAACCCGACCGGATCGTTCAAGGACACGGGCATGACCGCGGCGCTTTCAGTTGCCGTCGAGCGCGGTTTTCAGTGGGTCGCGTGCGCTTCGACAGGCAATACTTCGGCCGCAATGGCTGCTTACGCGGCGCGCGCGGGACTGCGCTCGATCGTGTTCATCCCCGAAGGCAAGATCGCCTGGGGAAAGCTGTCCCAGTCGATGGATTACGGCGCGCTGACCATGCAGCTCAAAACCGACTTCGATGGCTGCGTGAAGCTCGTGAACGAGCTCGTCCGGACGCATCCGATCTACCTGTTGAACTCGGTCAATCCGTATCGGCTGGAAGGGCAGAAGACGCCCGCGTTCGAGATGCTGGAACAGATGGATTGGCAGGTTCCGGAGCATGTGATCGCGCCGGGCGGAAACCTGGCAAACGCGTCCGCTCTGTATAAGGGCTTTGCGGAGATGAAGCAACTCGGCCTGATCGCCCGCATGCCGAAGATCTCGATTGTGCAGGCGAGCGGCGCGAATCCACTGTTTACCTCCATGCGCGACCACAACGGCACGGAGCTCGAGCCGGTGGTCGCGGAGACGCGCGCCTCGGCGATTCGGATCGGCAATCCAGCCAGCTGGAAGAAGGCCGTGAACGCGATCCAGACGACCGGAGGCTGGTGCGAGCAGGTGAGCGAGCAGGAGATCGCGCTGGCCAAGGCCGAAATCGGCGCGGAGGGAATCGGCTGCGAGCCGGCTTCCGCGGTCACGCTCGCGGGGCTCAAAAAGCTGGTCGCGAACGGCCGCGTCGGGACGCAGGAACGCGCGGTGTTGATCCTGACCGGACACACGCTGAAGGACTCCGATTACACGCTTCGCTACCACCGCAACGAGCTGCTGACGGCTGAAGAAGTGGCCGCGGAGCCGATGGGCGATCGTCTGCTGCATGCGCAGTTGCGCAAGCCGCCGATCGTGCTCGACGCGGACCGCGACACGGTGATGCGCGAGCTGGAGCAACAGATGAAGGCAGGCAGTGTAGAGTAGGTGCGATGAACCCGCGAACAAATCGGCTGCTGGTCCCTGCGTCGCTGATCGGCGCTGTGATTGTGGTGTTGCTCAATACCTGGCTCGCGTACAGCGCGCTGCGCACGTTGGACCAGAGTGAACTCTGGGTTGCGCACACGTGGGAGGTCCTGAACCAGGTGGAAAAGGTGCTGACGGACGCGAAGGATGCGGAGTCCAGCACGCGCGGCTTTGTCAACTCGGGCGACTTCGCCTTCCTTGTGGATTACACCGCGGCCAAGGCGCAGCTCGGCAAGGACGTGGATCGATTCCAGGATCTTACGCGCGACAACGTCTCCCAGCAGAAGCGCGCAGACGTGTTGCGGGCCAGGATCGCGGACCGGATCGCGGTAATGGATCGGACGGCCGAGCTGAAGCAGACGGGCCAGGATGACGAGCTGAAGGCGCAGCTGGCGATGGGCCGCGGAAGACAGGTGATGGCGATCCTGCGGCAGGTGATCGACGATTGCGAGAACGAAGAGCGGCATCTGCTGGCGCTGCGCACGGCGGAGGTCCAGCGGAATGTGCGGCGCGCTCGCTACACGTTGTTTCTGGCGAGCGGGCTGGATCTGCTGCTGATCTTCCTGATGTTTCGCTACTTCGCGCGGGAGCGGCGGCTGAAGGAGATCTCGCAGGAGACCGCCGCGTCGCTGGCACTGTCGCGGGCGGAGGTAGAGCGCAAGGCGGAGCAGATCCAGGCGCTGAATGTGACGCTCGAAGAGCGCGTGCGGCAGCGGACGGCCGAGCTCGAGAATACGAACCGGGAGCTGGAAGCGTTTTCGTACTCTGTCTCGCACGATCTGCGGGCGCCGCTGCGGACGATCGACGGCTTTTCGCTCGCGCTCGAGGAGGATTACGCGGAGGCAGTCGACGCGACAGGCCGCGACTACATCCGCCGGGTGCGCGCGGGCGTGCAGCGGATGGGCATGCTGATCGATGCGCTGCTGCAGCTCTCGCGCGTTACGCGGGCGGAGATCACGCGGGAGCCCGTGGACCTGAGCGCGATGGCAAACCAGGTCGCGGCGAACGTGAAGGAGGAGCATCCCGGGCGTGAGCTTGAGATCACGATCGACGCCGGGATGCAGGTGAACGCGGACCCGAAACTGCTGCGGGTGGCGCTCGAAAACCTGCTGGGGAACGCGGCGAAATTTACGGGCAAGGTGGCGAATGCGACGATCTACATGGGCTGGGACGCGGCGCTCGGGGCCTTCTTTGTAACCGATAACGGCGCGGGCTTCGACATGCGCTACGCGAGCAAGCTGTTTGGCGCGTTCAACCGGCTGCATGGCGACAAGGACTTCAAAGGCTCCGGCATCGGGCTGGCGACGGTGGCGCGCGTAATCGCGCGGCATCACGGACGCATCTGGGCGCAGGGTGAGGTGGATCATGGTGCGACGTTCTTCTTTACGGTCGGTCTGCCGCATGAGTTGTAGTGGAAGAACAGCAGTTTGTTTGTTGCCGTGGCGCGACGTTCTTCTTTCCGGTAGGATTGCCCCATGAGTGCTGATACACGGCTGATTCTGCTGGTCGAGGACGACCCGGACCACGAGCTTTTGACGATTCGTGCGTTGAAGAAATCGAATATCGCCAATGATGTGCGAGTGGCGCGGGATGGCGCGGAGGCGATCGAACTGCTGTTTGGCGAGAACGCGCTGAAGCCGCAGGTGATCCTGCTGGACCTGAAGCTGCCGAAGGTGGAGGGATTGGAAGTGCTGCGGCGGATCCGCGAGGATGCGAGCACGCGGATGCTGCCGGTGGTGGTGCTGACGTCGTCGGACGAGGAGCGCGATGTGGTGCGGAGCTACCAGCTGGGCGTGAACAGCTACATCCGCAAGCCGGTCAACTTCAACGATTTTGCCGAGGCGACCCGGCAGCTCGGCATGTACTGGCTGGTGCTGAACGAATGTCCACCAGCGTAGCGTTTCCGACAGCGACGGGCGCAGGCGCGGGCCCCAGACCGGTGCGCATCCTGCTCGTCGAGGACAACCCCGACGACGGCTTGCTGCTGGAGCGGCACCTGCGCCGGAACGGCTTTGCGCCGACGATTGTGCGCGTGGAGACAGCGCCCGAGATGACGGCGGCGCTTGCCGAGCCAGTGGCACCGGATCTGGTGCTGGCGGACTACAACCTGCCGGAGTTCAGCGGCCCGGAGGCGCTGCGGATGGTGCGGGCGACGGGGCTGGACCTGCCGTTCATCATGCTTTCGGGCGTGATGACGGAGACGACGGCGGTCGAATCCATGCGGGCCGGCGCACACGATTACGTGACGAAACAGAACCTGGCGCGGCTGGTTCCGGCGGTCGAACGCGAGCTGCGCGAGGTGGAAGACCGCGGGCGCAAGCGGGCGGTTGAGGCGGCGCTGAAGGACTCGCAGGACAGGTTTCACCGGCTGGTGGAAGGCATGCCGATGGGGCTGCTGATCGCCAATGCGGACGGCAGGATTGTGTACGCGAACGATGCGTCGGAGGCGATGTTCGAGATCGGGCCCGAGTCCGGTGAGGTAAAGCTGGCGCGGCTTTGCCCGGCGCTGGCGGATGTGCACCACTTTCTGGGCGCGCTGACGGTGCCGCCCAAGCCGTTTGAGGCGCCTTGCCACACGCTCTCGGGCGGGACGATCGAGACGCTGGTCGGGATCGCCGTGTTGAACCCGACGGCGGTGCCGGAGGAGCGGCAGCTGGCGAGCTTTTTTGCCGACCTGACGCTGCAAAAAAAAGGCGAGGAGATGCTGCGGCGGACGGAGAAGCTGGCCGTGGCGGGGCGGCTGGCGGCGTCGATCGCGCATGAGATCAACAATCCGCTGGAGGCGATTACGAACCTGCTGTACCTGGTGGGAACCAGCGAGCTGGAGCCGAGCGCGCGGGAGTAC
This sequence comes from uncultured Acidobacteriaceae bacterium, assembly GCA_964249685.1. GTDB lineage: Bacteria > Acidobacteriota > Terriglobia > Terriglobales > Acidobacteriaceae > Edaphobacter. The sequence goes on along the minus strand of CAXUDC010000019.1, from coordinate 9,996 downwards.
CTGGAGACGGCGCAGGTGGAGCTGGACCGGGTGGCGAAGATTACGGTGCAGACGTTGCGCTTTCACCGCCGCTCGACGCGCGCGGTGGAGACGGATGCGGAGGATCTGGTGGCGACGGTGCTGCCGCTGTTCGAGTCGCGGCTGCGGCACTGCGAGGCGGTGCTGGAGCGCCGGTTTCGTCCGGCTGCACGGGTGCTGGTGCATGATGGCGAGGTCCGGCAGGTGGTTGCAAACCTGGTGGGAAATGCGACCGATGCGCTGGGTGCGGGCGGCCGGCTGCTGCTGCGGACGGCCGCGGCGCGGCAGCCGCGCACGGGAGCCGCGGGGATCGCGATTACGGTGGCGGATACGGGGTCGGGGATCAGCCGGGAGGCGCTGCCGCATATCTTTGAGCCGTTTTTTTCGACCAAGGGCAATACGGGGACCGGGCTGGGATTGTGGGTGTCGCTCGAGATTGTGGAGCGGCATGAGGGGACGCTGCGGGTGCGCAGCCGGAAAGGCGCGGGGACGGTGTTTCGGCTGTTTTTGCCGCTGACGAGCGCCGCGGTGGCGGGATGACAGGGGTAAGGCTGCGACTGCCGGCAACTTCGGCAAACCTCGGGCCGGGGTTCGATGCGCTGGGGCTGGCGATTTCGCTCTGGCTGGAGGTTGAGGCGTGCGCGGCGGAGGAGTGGTCGCTGCGAGCGGAAGGTCGGGATGCGGCGCTGGTGGGGTCGCTCGAGCGGAACCTGATGGTGGAGACGTACCGGGCGCTTGCGCCGGGCGGGCCGGCGCTGGCGCTGAAGGTTACGAATGGAATTCCCCTAGGGATGGGGTGCGGTTCGTCCGCCGCGGCGCTGCTGGCGGGCGTGATGCTGGCGAACCATTTCGGCGAGCTGGGATGGAGCGGGGAGCAGGTGCTCGGGGAGGCCTGCCGGCGGGAAGGGCATCCGGACAACGTGGCGGCTTGCTACTTTGGGGGGCTGACGGCGTCTGCGATGCAGGAGGGCGCCGTGACTGCGGCTACGTTTGCCGCAGGGCTGGACTGGCGTTTGCTGCTGGCGTTGCCGCGGCAGTCGCTTGCGACCGAGAAGGCGCGGGAATTGCTGCCGGACTTTTACTCTCGGGCGGATGTTGTACAAAACATTCAGGCTACGGCGTTGCTGGTGGCGGCGTTCGCGCTTGGCCGGCCGGAGCTGCTGGCGATGGGAACGCGGGATTGCGTGCACCAG
>CAXUDC010000019.1:0-8775 GCA_964249685.1 uncultured Acidobacteriaceae bacterium | reverse complement strand
GCCATACCGGAGTGAGGCTTGTCCGTTGCTGCCGGCGATCAGCGGGCTTGCGGGGGTGCGCTCGGTGACGCTGTCGGGGGCGGGGCCGGCGGTGCTGCTGATTCTTGATGCGCAGGCAGAGGAGGCGGCGGTGCGGAGCGCGATGGCGGAGGCTGGTGGGGATCTGCTGCAGGAGGTGATAGGGGTCTGCGTATGCGGGGGGGCTGAGCTGGAGGAAGTAACGTTACCAAGGTGTTAGAAAGATAGTCTTTACACTACAACTTCTGGGTCATAGCTTTAGTGTGTGTGCAGTTCTGGGGAGGGCTGCATCACCGCCCGTCGACCCTCGCGTTCGCGCGGGGTCCGGGTGTCTCCTGGGCAGGTTATCCACCGGGCTGAGTCGCGCGCGGATATTTTGCATCTATTCTAGAAGTGCCCCGGGACGTGTGTGGGCGGGAGGAAGTCGATGGCCGGTCAGTTTGTTACGGAAGTGAATGATGCGAATTTCGAGCAGGACGTGTTGAAGTCTAAGCAGCCTGTTCTGGTGGACTTCTGGGCGGCGTGGTGCGGACCCTGCCGTGCGCTGGCGCCGGTGGTGGATGAGGTCGCGACGCAGTACAACGGACAACTGAAGGTGATGAAGATGGATGTGGACAAGAACAATTCCACGCCTTCACGGTATGGGATTCGTGGGATTCCGGCGCTGCTGATCTTCAAGGATGGTAAGGTTGCGGAGCAGATCGTGGGCTTTGTGCCGAAGGAGACGATTGATAAGTCGGTTTCGAAGGTGCTGGCTGGGGTCACGGCTTAGGTTTGCTTTTCTTAGCCCGCTGGGGAAACCCGGCGGGCTTTGTTGCGTTTGGGACTAGAAAGAGACTCTCCCCATGATCACCGCGATGGTAGCTGGTAGGATTTGGGGATGCTTGAGTGGACGCTGATCCGGGGAGTGATGGTGGCCTTTTTCATTCTGGCCAACAGCTTCTTTGTGGCGGCGGAGTTTGCGCTGGTCAGTATTCGCGAGACGCGCGTGCAGCAGCTGATCAAGCACGGGCGGCCCGGTGCGCGGACGGTACTGAAGCTGAAGCAGACGATGGACGACTTTTTGCCGGCGGTGCAGTTTGGGGTGACGCTGGCGGCGCTGGCGCTCGGTTGGGTGGGTGAGCCGGCGGTCGCGGAGACGCTGCTGGCGGTGGCGGCGCGGGTGTTTGGGGTGTTGCCGGCGCACGCGAATGTGTATGCCAATGGCTTGGCGATTACTATTGCGTTTGCGCTGATTACGTATCTTGAAGTGCTGCTGGGAGAGCTGGTGCCGAAGTCGCTGGCGCTGCAGCGGGCGGAGCGGATTGCGCTGGCGGTGGCGGGGCCGATGGATGTGTTCATCCGGATGACGCGGCCGGCGGTGAAGTTGATGAATGGGTCGGCGACGCTGGTGCTGCGGTTGTTCAAGGTGCCGCTGCGGGGGGAGGCGGAGACGCACTCGCCGGACGAGCTGAAGCTGATTGTGAGTGAGACGCGTGCGCGGGAGCTGCTGTCGGAGTTTCAGGAGGCGATGATTCATCGGGTGATCGAGCTGTCGCATGTGGTGGTGCGGGAGATTATGACGCCGCGGGGGAAGATTTTTGCGCTGCCGGCGGAGTTGACGCTGGAGCAGGCGAGCGCGCGGATTGTGGATGAGCAGCGCTCGCGGGTGCCGGTGTTCGACCCGGGGCGGGGGCCGGAGCACATTATCGGGATTGTTTATTCGAAGGACGTGTCGCGGCTGATGCATTTTCGCGCGGCGGCGCTGGCGATGGGGGCGTCTGGGGAGAGCGGGCTGACGCTGCGAGAGGTGATGCGGGAGGTGCTTTTTGTGCCGGAGACGAAGCTGGCGGCGGACCTGTTGCAGGAGTTTCAGGAGCGGCGGCAGCTGGTGGCGATCGTGGTGGATGAGTTTGGGTCGACGGTGGGACTGGTGACGGCAGAAGATGCACTGGAGCAGCTTGTGGGGGAGTTGGAGGATGAGTTCGATGTGAGCTCGGCGCTGGTGCGGTCGGGGACGGGAGTGGTCACGCTCGAGGGCTCGACGACGCTGCGCGACCTGAGCACGAGGCTGGGATGGCATTTTCCGCGGCGGGCGGGGGTGGAGACGCTGGCGGGCTTTGTGCTGGCGGAGCTGGGGCATCTGCCGGTAGCGGGGGAGGTGGTGGAGGAAGGCGGACGGCGGTACCGGGTGCTGGAACTGACGGGGCGGCGGATCAGCCGGGTGCGGGTGGAGGAGGTGGTAGCGCCGGTGGAGGATGGGGCGACTGCGGAGGATGGGTGGGAGGGAGCGGCTTGAGGGTGGAGGATCGCGAGGACGGAGCGGGTGAGGGCGCCGGGGCTGAAGCCCCTCTTTCGCGTTCGGGGAAGGTCATGGGGCTGAAGCTCCATGCTTCGACCCTGGCTCATTTACGGCTGATGTTGTGGGGTCCGCTGAAGAGATTGCTGTTGACGCTTCCGGTGCTTTGGCTGGTGGTGTCGATTGTGTTTCTGCTGATTCATCTGGTGCCTGGGGATCCGGTGGTGCAGATGCTGGGGGAGGGCGCGTCGGGGGCGGATGTGCGGGCGCTGCGGCATGCGTATGGGTTCGACCAGCCGCTGCCGGTGCAGTATGGACGCTACCTGGCGGGGGCGGCGCTGGGGGATCTGGGGTCGTCGCTGCGGCTGCGTGAGCCGGTGATGCGGCTGGTGCTGGAGCGGTATCCTTATACGCTAACGCTGGCCTTCGCGGCGTTGCTGCTAGGGGTGCTGGGGTCGGTGCCGGCGGGGGTGTGGGCGGCGACGCACCGGGATGGATGGCAGGATCGGCTGGTAGGGGTGACATCGCTGACGGGGCTTTCGTTTCCTAATTTTGCGCTTGGGCCGCTGCTGATCCTGCTATTTTCGATCAGGCTGGGATGGCTGCCGGTGTCGGGGTCGGGCTCGGGCTGGAGTTTTTTGACGCACCTGGTGCTCCCTGCGGCGACGCTGGGGCTGGGGCTGGTGGCGGTGCTGACGCGGATGGTGCGGACGGCGATGCTCGAGGAGCTGGGGCAGGATTATGTGCGGACGGCGCGGGCGAAGGGGCTGACGGAGCGCGCGGTGGTGTACCGGCACGCGCTGCGCAATGCGCTGGTGCCGGTGCTGACGGTAGTCGGGCTGCAGTTCGGGTCACTGCTGGCGGGGACGATTGTGACGGAGACGATTTTTTCGCTGCCAGGGCTGGGGCGGCTTACGCTTTCGGCGATCTCGAATCGGGATTACGCGCTGGTACAGGGGTGCATTCTGGCGATTGGGTTGACGTATGTGGTGGTCAATCTGCTGACGGATGTGCTGTATACGGTGGTGAACCCGCGGTTGCGGGTGGTGGGGAAAGAGGGGATATGAGGATTCGGTGGATGGGCGAAACGCAGATTCCCTTCGGGAATGACAATCAAGGGATCCGGGCCAGATCGTTCTGGCTGGGATGCCTGATGGTGCTTGCGACGACTGCTGGGGTGCACGCGCAGGAGGAGCCGCAGAAGCGTGTGCCGCAGGTGGTCCCGGTGCCGAAGATCAAGCCGCCGGGCGCGCCTGCGCCGCGGAGGTTTGTGGAGCCGCAGGATCCTCCTCCGCAGAACTTTGTGGACCCTTGGTCGCGGCTTTACTTTCACCTGACGCCGGGGTTCCGGCTGGCGCGGAAGGATGGGGAGGTCAGCACGTTTCACCTGGATGCGCGGTCGGCCCCGGATACGGCGCAGCTGCGAGCGGTGGCGATGATGGAGTTCAATCCGTTTCCAGCTTCGACGTTCAGCGGCGGGTTGGTGAGTTACAGCGTGACGCCCGGGCTTGCGGCCGAGGCTTGTGAGGCGCAGACGCGGGTGAAGCCGGAGAAGGCGCTGGCGACGATGAAGGTGGGTGGGGTGCCGTTCTGGCGAGGGCTGGATGAGCATGGGGGGATCTGCACGGAAGCTCGCACGGTGACGTATACGGCGGAGCGGGGGCGGGATTGCGTGCGGTTCGACCTGACGGTTAATACGTTTTGCGGTGGGGAGGTGAGTGGGGCGGTGGATATGACGGATCAGGAGCTGGCGAGTGTCTTTCGGCGGTTGGAGATGGTGCTGGATACGGTGGAGTTTCGGGGTGGAAAACGGTAAGACAAAGCATGCTGGGGATAAGACGGATCGAGACGGATAAGGGCGGATGAAGCTAGATCAAGGGAATCAGGGTGGGGGTCATGGTTTCTGTGTTCATGAGGGCGAGGGTTACGGGGAGGGAGAAGCGACGGGGGCCGCAGCTGCCGGGGTTGAGGTAGAGGACTTCGTTTTTGTAGGTGATGGTGGGCTTGTGGGAGTGGCCGGTGATGACGGCGGCGATTCCGGCGGCGGCGGGGTTGAGGTCCAGATCGTTGAGGGAGTGGATGAGGTAGAAGAGCTTGCCGGCTAGCTCGATGGCCTCGGTTGCGGGGAGGTCGGCGCAGGGGCCTTGGACGTCTATGTTGCCTCGGATGGCGGTCACGGGGGCGTAGCGGGCAAGGGTTTTCAGGATTTCTGGGTTGCCGATGTCGCCGGCGTGGAGGATGTGGTCGGTGTGGGTGAGGTGGGGGAGGATTTCGGGGCGGAGGAGGCCGTGGGTGTCGGAGAGGATGGCTAGGTTCATGGGTGTGCCTTTGAGCCTTGAGTATCCCACTCAGCGCGGTAAGGCTGCGATGAATGGGGCACGGGGGTGGGACAGGATTGCGCCCACGTTGCCGCGATGAGACTGCGGACAACATGGGGCACCCCGTTTCATTGGGTGCGGGGGTCCAGGTAGTCGCGGAGGGCGTCGCCCAGGAAGTTGAAGGAGAGGACGGCTAGCATGACCGCCAGGGCGGGGAACAGGACCATGTGGGGGGCGTCGAAGAGGTGGGCGCGGGCGTCGTTGAGCATGCCTCCCCAGGAGGCGGCGGGGGCGGGGATGCCGAGGCCGAGGAAGCTGAGAGTGGCCTCGGCGAGGACGGCGCCGGCCATGCCGATGGCGGCCTGCACAATGAGCGGCTGGACGATGTTGGGGAGGATGTGGCGGAGGAGGATGCGGACGTCGGAGGCGCCGAGGGCGCGGGCGGCTTCGACGAACTCGCGCTGGCGGACCGCCATGACCTGCGCGCGGACCAGGCGGGCGTAGCCTACCCAGCCGGAGATCGAGAGGGCGAGGATGAGGTTCAGCAGGCCGGGGCCGAGGAAGGCGACGAAGGCGATGGCGAGCAGGATGCCGGGCAGGGCGAGGAAGGCGTTGTTGACGTAGACGTTCAGGACGGTGTCGGTGAGGCCGCCGTAGAAGCCGGCGAGTGCGCCGGCGATGAGGCCGAGGGCGAGCGAGAGCGCGACGACCGAGACGGCGACGATGAGCGAGACACGTGCGCCGAAGAGGATGCGGGAGAGGATGTCGCGGCCGAGCTCGTCGGTGCCGAAGAGGTGGGGGGCGGCGGGGGCGGCGAGGCGATGGTCCAGGTTAAGGGCGGCGGGACTGAAGGGGGCGAGCGCGGGGCCGAAGAGGGCGGTGAAGGTAAAGAGGAGCAGCAGGATGATCCCGACGCAGGCAAGCGGCTGACGACGGGCGAAGTTCAGGAGGGGCATAGACACGTGGGGTCCTTGGGCGCTGGGCGAAACGGAGCCGTGGATGTGGGGCCGGGTAAGTGTCGTCGTGTCACAACCTTGACACAGTTGGCTGCTAGATTCAAACTGAAAGCAGTCCAATAGAAAATTTGCGGCGCTGCGCTGAGCATTTGAGCTTTCAAGCAAGATCAACTTTGCAGACTGGTTATTAGGGAGACAGGATTCATGAGCCTCAAGGGTCAAAAAGCTGTTGTTTGCGGTGCGGGGGGATTTATCGGTGGGCATCTGGTGCGAGCGCTGATCGATCAGGGCGTGGAGGTGATTCGTGCGGTGGACATCAAGCCGCTGGACCACTGGTACCAGACGACGGACGGGGTGGAGAATCTGTCGCTGGATTTGAAGAATCTGGACCATTGCATGACGGCCGCGACCGGCGCGGACCTGGTGTTTCAGTTGGCCGCGGACATGGGTGGGATGGGGTTTATCGAGAATAACAAGGCGCTCTGCATGCTCTCCGTGCTGACGAATACGCACATGCTGATGGCGGCGAAGGAGAAGAAGGTGGGGCGGTTCTTCTTTTCGTCGTCCGCCTGCGTGTACAACGGGGAGAAGCAGACGAACCCGGACGTGGTCGCGCTGAAGGAAGAAGATGCGTACCCTGCGATGCCGGAGGATGGCTACGGCTGGGAGAAGCTCTTTTCGGAGCGGATGTGCCGGCATTTTCGCGAGGATTACGGGCTCGAGACGCGGGTCGCCCGGTACCACAATGTGTATGGGCCGCTGGGCACGTGGACGGGTGGGCGCGAGAAGGCACCGGCGGCGGTGTGCCGCAAGGTGATCCAGGCGAAGATGGACGGGACGAACGAGATTGAAATCTGGGGCGACGGCAAGCAGACGCGGTCGTTCATGTACATCGACGACTGCACGAAGGGGTCGCAGATGATTCTGGACTCGGAGATTCTGGAGCCGATCAACCTGGGGTCGGACGAGTTGGTGACGATCAACCAGCTGGTCGATATCGCGGAGGAGATTGCCGGCGTGAAGTTGAACCGGAATTACAAGCTGGACGCGCCGAAGGGCGTGAACGGCCGGAACAGCGATAACAGTATGATCTTGAAGGACTTGCACTGGGAGCCATCGATTCGGTTGAAGGAAGGTCTGACGCAAACCTACGAATGGATCGAGAGCGAGATGAAGTCCGCGACGAAAAGCTACGCATGAGCGAGGAACCGGCGCGCGCTGAGGACAAGAGGTTTCGGCGAATTCTCGGGATCGAGTTTTTTGCCGGCAGCGCACGCGAGGCTATCCTGCGGATGCGGATGGGCGGCCTGCTCGTGGTGCCGGCGGCTCCGGCGCTGAAGGACCTGGGGTTCGACGGGGACTATCGGGAGTCGTTGTTGAATGCGGATCTGGCGATTACGGATTCGGCGTATATGGTGCTGATCTGGAACCGGATTGCGCGGGATAACCTGTCTCGTTTGAGCGGGTTGGAGTACCTGCGCGAGCTGCTGTTGGAGGCGGATGTGCGGCAGCCCGGGAACACGATGTGGATCATGGCAAGCCCTAAGAGCGCCAAGTCAAACCTGGATTGGCTGAAGGGGCAGGGCATCGAGGTGCCGGCGAACGCGATCTACATGGCGCCGATGTACGGACGGTCGATCGACGATCTCGCGCTGCTGGCCCAGCTCGACCAGTTGCGCCCGCAGCACGTGGTGGTGACGATCGGCGGCGGAACACAGGAGCGACTGGGGCTTTACCTGAAGCGTAATCTCAACTTTTCGCCTGCAATTCACTGCATCGGTGCGGCGATTGCATTCCTTTCGGGCGACCAGGTCCACATTCCTGTCTGGGTGGACAAGATGTACCTGGGCTGGCTGTATCGATGCGTGTCCGAACCTCGCAGGTACGTGCCGCGCTATTGGAATGCGCGCAAGCTGGCCGGATTGATGATGCAGTACAAAAGCGAACTGCCGCCGCTGGTCGAGCGGCGCAAAGCTTAGGGGCGGTCGCAACGTTCGCAGACCGGCCGGGTCTGATGCGGTAGAGGATGCGCGGATGAGACTTGCGAGTTGGGTGGGGTACGCTTTCCTTGCGGCCGGCACGGGGCTAGCCTGGGGGCAGAACGTCTCCGAGCGGTACCTGCTCGAAGCCGCGAACCAGGACCGCGCGGCGCATGGGATCGGGCCGCTGCATGCGGATGCGAACCTTGGTGCGGCCGCCCGGCTGCATGCGCTGGAGATGGCGCGGCGGGGGAACATCTCGCACCAGTTTGCGGGGGAGGCGGACCTGGCGACGCGTGCCGGGCAGGCAGGGGCGCATTTTTCGCTGGTAACGGAAAACGTGGCGGAGGCGCAGAACTCGGCGCTGATTCACGACCTGTGGATGCACTCCGCGGGGCATCGGGCGAACCTGCTGGATGCCCAGGTGGATGCGATTGGGATTGCGGTGATCCAGGACCGCGGGCAGTTGTATGCAGTGGAGGACTTTGCCAGAACGGTGGAGCGGGTTCCGCTGGCGCAGCAGGAGAGCGCGGTGGGTGAGTTGATTGGCGCGACCGGCGTGTCGGTTGCCCCGACGACCACGGCGGCGAGGCAGACGTGTGGGATGTCGACGGGGTTCGCTGGGAATCGGCGGCCGTGGTTTGTGATGCGCTACACGTCGTCCGACCTGAAGCGGCTGCCGGACGAACTGATCTCCCGGCTGGCGAGTGGCAAGTATCACGAAGCGGAGGTGGGCGCGTGCGTGGCTGGAAAGCAGGGACCGTTTACGAGCTACAGTCTGGCAGTGTTGCTCTATCCGTGACGCCGACGTTGTTGCTTTTGGAGAAGCTGAAGGGCGGTGTTCCACGGCGGCTTTGACCTGCGGGCTGGGATTTGCTATAAAGATAGAGGAGTGGCGCGAGCAGGTTGCGCGGTGGACACTTCAAGCCAGGTATTCCTGAGTAGCTCAATGGCAGAGCATTCGGCTGTTAACCGAAGGGTTGTAGGTTCGAGTCCTACCTCAGGAGCCACATTGTAAAAGACTTAGCTCCTTACGGCCGAAATGCCAACCCCACACTAAGCGCAAAGCTTCCTTGCAGGCAAGATCATCTGCACCACTTTCGAGTTCGCCTGCTGTTTGGCCTTGATTGCTGCCCTGCCGTAGGTGTTCATGGTCGTGGATACGTTCGCTTGGCGCATCAGCCCCTGTTGGATCCCAGTATTCGCTCCCGTCTCGTCCAGTAGGC
>CAXUDC010000018.1:0-29580 GCA_964249685.1 uncultured Acidobacteriaceae bacterium | reverse complement strand
CAATGAGCGCCACGCCGCGCCCGACGCCAGGCCAATCAAGCGGAAATTTGGTTCGAGGCAAGAAAAACCCCACTCATCGCAAACTGCGCGATGAATGGGGCACCCGGTGCACGGCCGGCTAGAAGGTGAGGCGCCCGCCCATCTGGATCAGGCGCGGGAAGCCGAGAGTTCCCGTGACGTGCGCCGCGGAGGTGGCACCAGAGTCGAAGGTGAGCGTAGGGGTGGCGAACTCAGGCGTGTTGAAGGCGTTCAGGGCTTCGAAGCGATACTCAATATTGACGCGTTCGGTCACGTGAAACACCTTGTTGAGGGAGACATCGTTGTTAGCGTAGCCCGGCCCCTTGCAGGCGCTGGAGCGAGGCTGGTTGCCGTAGCCCCCGATGGTCGTAGTCGTGAATGCGGCTGTGTTGAAGTAGTTGTTCAGGCGCTGCTCCGGCGCTCCGTTGAAGCAGGGGTTGACTCCCGGCGCGATTGTCGGCCGCTGCGTGCTGTTACCCAGGCCGGAGTTGTTATTCGAGTTCTGGGTTATCGCGAGCGGGCCTCCGTTCTGCAGGATGGTGACGTCGTTGAAGCGCCAGCCGCCGATAGCAAGATCGACAAACTTGTTGGCGCCCGAGAAGTACTGGCGGCCACGGCCGAAGGGCAGCTCATAGGTCGCAGAGGTGGTGAAGCGGTTGGGCAGATCGTTGGTGGCGCGAGCGTACTCCGGCGAAATGTTGTAGATGTCCTGCGGACCGTTGTTGCCGGAATTAAGCGTGTTGGACGAGCCGTACGCACCCCAGATGTTGTCCCAGTTGGACGACCACGTGTAGCCGACCAGAACGGTCAAGCCGCGGCTCATGCGCTTCTGCAGCTTCACGTCCAGTGCGTTGTAATCGGATCGTCCAATCGATATCGAATCCGTGATGGTAGAGAACTGCGGGAACGGCAGCAGCGATTGTGCGCGGCTGATCGTTCCTGTGCCGAAGCTTCCCAGGCCTGCGAAGGGGTTAGGAACCTTATTAGCCGTGGCCGTCAAAGCTCCGCCCTGGGAGTAGTACTGATCGTTGAGCTGGTTGATGTTCTCGCTATTCGGCAGGTTACGCCCATGGCCCCCGACATAGCCTACCTTGAACATGATGCCGAGCGGAAACTCATGCTCGACGTCGAAGGAGTAGGAGTTGTACAGCGGCGCACGGCGGTTTTGATCGATGACCGAGAGGGTAGTGCCGATGTTCTGGCTCAGTCCGTTCGAGTTGCCCACAGCCTGTGTCTTGAGAGTGGGGAAGGGATTGGACAGCGTGACCAGCGAAGGATTGCCGCTGGCGATGCTGTTAGTGAGCACATAACCCGGAGCCAGGGCCGCGGAGTTGCTGTAAACAAGCGGGGCGTAGAACGTTCCAGCGCCGCCGCGAACGACCGTGTGGTCGTCGAGCGCGAAGGCGAAGCCGGCACGCGGGTTGTAGCGTGGACCGCCCGCGCCGGTCGTGGTCGGATAGCCGTTCTGACTGGCGAACTCTACACCACCTTTTGCTTGAACGCCGGAGTTGAACGCGTTATACGTCACGTTGCGGTCGAAGCCGACCGAGTAGTGATTGTTGCGCTCATGTACGCCGGGCTCGAACTCATAGCGGAAGCCCAGGTTGAAGGTGAGCCGCGGAGTGGCGCGGAAGTCGTCCTGCAGATATGCGGCATTGTAGCCGGTGGTAATCGCGAGCTGTGCGGGGATCACGAGGGATCCGCTGGTAGGATAGCCCAGCAGCAAGGCCGCAATGGTGTTATTGGCAAGCGTCTTGTCAAATGCAAAGGTACCGTCTGCATTTGAAAGACTGGTGTAGGTAAGCGAGATCTCGCGGAAGACATAGCCGGCCTTCAAGCTGTGCTTGCCGAAGCTGCGAGCAATGCCTGTGACAAAGTTACGTGAGAAGTAGACGGCCGGCCCTGAGTTTGAGGTGCCCTCCGGAGCCAGGCCGGAATCCGTCGTAATGGCGGGAAAGCCGGACTTCGACAGCGCCGACAGGTAGCTTGTAGGAAAACCAAGAGCTGCCTGGTTATAGCCCTTTGAGATGTCTTGCGTGTCGTTAGGAAAGCGGTTGAACCCGAAGCCGACCGTGAGCACCGTGGTAGGGGTCAGCGTAATGGTGTTCTGGATGCCGATTGCGTCGACCTTGCGGTAGAGAAGGTATGAACTGGAACTGCCGGCAAAGGTAGTGAGCGCGTTACCGCCCGGCTCCTTCGACCCATAGTGGAGATAGTAGAAGTCCGCCAGCCAACGCGAGCCAAACGAGTGAGTCAACTTGCCGTTGAACTCGTCGGCGCGATCACCCAGAGTATCGCCACCCTGAAAGTTGAAGCTGCCCACGCCGGTGTAGGCGGTGTTCTGCTTCGGATAGACGTTCAGGATGTTTTGGCCGACCGGATTGATGTCGCCGGGAGAGAGAATATTGCCCGCGTAGTAGGCACCTGTAGCTGGATTCTTAACGCAGACCCCGGCACCCATCGGATTCAGCGTACCGCCCACGCAGGTGCCGGTCGTTGTGCCGGTAGCGCCCGTATAGTTGCCGATCTCAGAGAAGTTGCCTGTGAGTTGTAGCGGACTGGGCACCGGAAAAGTGGTCTGCTGCGTGATCGGCGACCGCTGCCGATAGCCTTCCTCGGTGATGGCGAAAAAGGTCGCGTGCGGACCCCCGAGGAAGAACCTGTTTGGGAGCGGGATCGGTCCGGACAAGCTGCCAACATAGCTGTAAAACTCAGAGGCGGGACGCGCAATCTGGTAGTCGCCCGGAGTGTTGGAGTGATGATTATTGAAGAACAGATTCGCGCCCCAGTTTGTCTGGCGCGTCTCGCCCTGCAGCACGCCGTGCAGAGCGTTGGCGCCTGACTTCAGCGTCGTATTGAAGTTTCCGCCGGAGGTGCGTCCGAGCTCCGCGTCGTACGTGTTGGCTTGGATCTTCACCTCTTCGACCCCTTCGATCGAGGGAATGATGACGGCGCGATTGGAAAAGTCGGTAATCGGGATCCCATCGATCAGGTAGTTGTTCGAGCTCAGGGGCGCGCCTGCAATGGAGATGGTGGATGAACCAGACTGATCCTGAAAACGCACAAAGCGGGGATCGCCGACCGGCGTGACATTGTTGTCGAGCTTTGAGAACAGGAACGGGTTGCGCCCGGCGTTGGGCAGGTCGCGCAGCTTCTGCCCGTCGATCAACTGGCCGTTGTAGCTGGTGCCGTTGTTCACCAGCGCCTCGGTCGCCGTCACCTCCACCGAGTCCGAAGCCCGTCCGAGTTGCAGCTGCAGATCAAGAGGAATCGTGTTTCCGGAGTCGACAACAACGCCTTTTTCTTCTTCTGTCTTGAAGCCGGGGCCAGTGACAACGATGGTGTAGGTGGCGGGATCGACTGCATTGAAGACGTACTGGCCGGAGCCATTCGTGGTGGTGGTGCGGGTAATCTTCGTACCTTCGGAGATGAGTTGCACGGTGGCGTCGGTCACGATGGCACCCTGCGCATCCGAGACGACGCCGCGCACGGCTCCGTAGTTGGATTGGGCGGTGGCGCTGCCGGCTACGAGGAACACGGCGGTGGCCGGGGCGAACCAGCGGAACGGACGGGGGCAGGCCAGGAACATATCTTTGTTTCCTCCGGGTACAGGTTGTTGCGACGTTCAGACGAGAGGACGCGAGCGCGCGGGGAGTTAGCTCGCGCGAGTAAGTGAGGCTTGTCGACAGAGCAGGGAAGGGCAGGCTCGCCCAAAGGCGAGTTATGCGAGTCCCTGGTAGGAGTTACAACAATTGCAGGAAGAACTGGTCCCTGAAACAGAGTGCGGTTGCGACTGCGGGTGCTGCTTTCCCCGGAACAACGTGGTCCAGAGTGAGACGGCGCGACGGAGTGCCACTACGACTTGCTGCTGTGCCGCGGTCGCCTTTCAGAAGGGCAGAGACGCGGGCAGGTTGGGAACGCCCACTAAAATCGCGGGGAACGGCAGGTTGGCTGCGGCGGACCGTCAATTGGGACGCGCCCTCTGGTACAGGTAAAACAGCCTTTGTGGTGATACAACCGACATTACAGTCAGGTGCACGGAGTGTCAACAAGAACTTTTCTGAAATTCACAATCCGGTTCCGGAAGCTGGTGTAAGGAGCTACAAGCCTCCGCAAAGCAGCCGTCATTGCAAGAATGCGAAGTTAATTTGTTTTTTTTTGACGAATGTGAGTTAGAGTGTCTGCAACGTACCCGAAAAAAGGAGTCCTTTATGTCGCGTCGTCAAGAAGATCAGGATCAGCCGGCAGCATCAGCTCAGCAGGCCACCTCTCGCCGAAACTTCCTGCGGTATGCCTCGCTGGCTGCCGCCGCGCCTATCCTTACGGAGGCACACTTTGCCTGGGCCGCGCAGCAGGCGCCGTCCGCGCAGGCTCAATCGGGTCAGGTGGGCCAGGCTCCAGCGCGGCGCTCGCGGCAGGCTCCGCCGGCGGGCGCGGTGCTGATCAACGCCAACGAGAATCCGCTAGGTCCGTGCAAGGCGGCGTGCGAGATTATCGCGTCGATTGCGCCCATGGGCGGGCGTTATGACTTCTACGGCGAGACCGACAAGCTGACCAAGACGTTCGCTCAGCAGAACAAGCTGAAGGAAGAGTACGTCGCGGTGTACGGCGGGTCGAGCGATCCGCTGCACTTCACAGTGCTGGCCTTTACCTCGCCGACGCGCGGCTTTGTGAGCGCGGACCCCAGCTATGAGGCGCCCGTGCGCGCGGCGAAGGTTTCGGGCGCGAAGATCAGCATGGTGCCGCTGACCAAGGACTACGCGCACGACGTGAAGGCGATGGTCGCCGCGGACCCGAACGCGGGCGTGATTTACATCTGCAACCCCAATAACCCGACCGGCACGCTGACGTCGAAGGCGGACATCGCGTACGCGCTCGAGCACAAGCCAAAGGGCTCAATCCTGCTGGTGGATGAGGCTTACATTCACCTTTCGGACGCGGAAAACGTGCTCGACTTCGTGGCCGCGGACAAGGACCTGATCGTGCTTCGGACGTTCTCGAAGATCTACGGCATGGCCGGGATCCGCTGCGGCATTGCGGTCGGGCGGCCGGATCTGCTGGCGAAGCTGCCTCCCTTTGGGCAGAATCCGCTGCCGATTACGGGTTGCGCGGCGGCGAACGTTTCGCTGCTGGATGCGGAACTGATCCCGCAGCGCAAGGCAATCATCGGCTCGACGCGCAAGGACACGCTGGGCTGGTTGAAAGCGAACGGCTACAAGGTCGTGGGCGACTCGCAGTCGAACTGCTTCATGATCGAGACGGGCCGGCCCGGTGGGCAGGTGGTCGCGGCCATGCGGGACAAGAACGTGTTCATCGGGCGTGTGTGGCCCATCTGGCCGACCGCCGTGCGCGTGAGCGTCGGGACGCCGGAGGAGATGGCGAAGTTCAAGGTGGCGTGGAAGCAGGTGATGGACGCTCCGGCGAAGCCTGCGATGGCTTCGGTGCGGACGGAAGAGTTTGTGCCCTACGCTTAGTCGTAAAGACAAAGATTACTGGAATAAGACGGATCAAAACGGATAAGAGCGGATTAGCCCTTGTGGCTTCATCCGCTCTTATCCGTCTTATCCTTGTAAAGTGTTGTCTTATTTTTGCTTGACGGCGATGACTTCGATTTCTACCAGGGCCCAGGGGGCGGCGAGGGCCGCTACCTGGAAGGCGGAGCGGGCTACCTTGTTGGGCTGGGCTGTGGTGCCGAAGTATTTCAGGTACTCGGATTGCATGCCGGCGAAGTCGAGCTTGCCGGTTTTGGGGTCGGGGCCGAGAAAGACGGTCATCTTGACGACGTCCTTCATGTCGAGGCCTTGCTCCTTCAGGAGCGATTGGATTTTTGTGAAGACGGAGGCGGACTGGGCTTTCGTGTCGCCGTAGTCGGCGGCGGTGTTTTTGGTGGGGTCGGCTGGGGTGACGGGGCTGGCGAGCTGGCCGGAGAGGTAGTAGGTGTCGCCGGCCCAGACGCCGGTGGCGATGGGGGATTTGTCGGACTGGATGTGCTTGACTGTTTGCTGGGCTGCTGCGGTGGAGGCGAGCAGGGCTAGGGTCAGGAGAACTGGCTTGAGGTTCATGGAGCTCCTTTGGGGTGGTGTGCGATGGAGGGATGGACCCCACTCATCGCGGTGAAGCTGCGATCAATGGGGCACCCGGCGGGTAGAGGGAAGCTAAACGCAGATTTCCTTCGGGGATGACAAACAAAGAAGTTAGGCGGAGATTAGGCCTATTTTGGTCAAGCGAGCGGCTTTGGTGCGGTCGGTGATCTGGGAGACGGCGCGGAGGGCGCTCAGGGCGGCGCCTTCCTGCCAGGCTACGATGTGCGAGCAGTGGTCGCCGGCGAAGATGATGGGGCCGTCGGGCTGCAGGAGCGTCTCGTAGCCGGGATTCGTCTGGGTGCGGGCTCCGGTGGGGTTGCGGGCCTGGCCGGTCTGGCGGCTGACGGCTACGCCGGGGGCGCCTGGAGCAGGGACTCCGGGGGCTCCGGCTGGCGGCTGGCTGGCCGGACCCTGGTTCTGCTCGGGGCTGCGGTCCTGGCCGGGGCCGTAGGTGCGGATCCATGAGCCCTCGTTATAGGGCATCCGGCCCCAGCCTACGTAGACCGGCTTTTCGAGCTCCTTGCCGTGGCCTGGGTGGAGGCGCTCGATGGAGTGGCGGCTCTCGTCGAACTTGGCGGGGATGGCGAGCTTGCCAAAGGGCGAGTTGGTCTCGTCGGTGTAGCCGGAGACGACGATGCCGCGCTCGGAGAACATGCCGGCGGAGGGGAACCAGATGGGGCTGCAGCCGGTGTTGACGAACTCCAGGCCGCCGTAGATGTTGTAGTCCTGCTCCCAGAAGCGGCGCGATTCCCAAGCGACCTTGTAGGCATTGGCGTAGGTGCACTCGTTGATGACCTTGAGATAGGGCGCGCCGAGATCGTTGGGGATCTTGCGCATGAGGTTGAGCGGCAGGGCGCAGATGGCGTAGTCTGCTTCGATGGTTTTGCCAGCGCCGTAGCCGATGCGGACGCCTTTGCCGGTCTTGCGGATCTCGGTGACGGGCGCGTTGTACTTGACGATGTCTCCGAGCGATTTGGCAAAGGCGTAGGGGATCTTGTCCATGCCGCCGACAGGCTGGAACATGGTGGCCTGCATGTCGAACTGCTGGTCGAAGAGCATGCCCTGCCAGAAGGATTCGTCGAGCAGGGTGTGCATGTCGATGGGCTCGGAGAGGACGCCGGTCTCGTCGCCGGCGCCGGCGAGTTTGCTGTAGCCGGCACGGTCGGAGCCGGCGTATTTGCCGGCCTGGTCGAGCGGGCCGTAGATGCGCAGGAAGGCGAGCATGCGGGCCTTGTCGGGGCCGGAGAGGTCGGCGTCGAGCGCGCCCTGGTTGACGGATTTCATGAGCAGCTCGGAGACGTGGCCGCGAGTGTCGTTGACGGCCTGGCGCATGACGACGGGCTTGCCGCCGTTGGCTGCGTCGTTCTGCAGGTGGGCGGAGTTGGTCATGTTGACCTCGACCTGCAGCTCTACGCCGAGCTTTTTACAATAGGCGAGGATGGTGGGGTGGATGGAAGGCAGGCGCGCGGGGCCGAAGTTCTGGTAGTGGCCGTCGTCCCAGGAGCAGGTCTGGGTGTGGCCGTCGCTGAATTTGACCTTGTCGCCGGGGCGGACGGTGTAGTTGCGTCCACCGGGACGCTCGCGGGCTTCAAGCAGGGTGACGGTGTAGCCAAGCGCGCGGAGCTCGTAGGCGGAGACGAGGCCGGCGATGCCGCCGCCGAGGACCACGACGGTGGTACCTTTGCCGGAGCCCGCGGCTGCGGGGATGGGGGCGGGCGCGGCTTCGGCTTCGATGAGGCCGATGCCCTGCATGGCGAGGAAGGCTGCGGAGTAGCCGCCGGCCTGGCCGACTCTGGTAAGAAAGTCACGTCTGGTGAAACCCATCTGAGCATCTCCTCTGACTACAGTTTGCTGAGCGCCGCCGGCGAGCGCGGCGGGTGCTGATTCAGGGTGGGACTGCGTTGATTTCTGGGTATTCATCTGAATGTAAACGAGACTTGAGGATTTGGGGAGGAAATAATGGAGACGCCCGCCCCCCTCCCCCGCTGTTTGATTGTAAGATCTTCATTCGGTTGGGTTTAGATACAGCGGGGATACAAACGGAGAAAGCCACCCGGGGTGGGTGGCTTTCTCCGTTTATCTACTCTTCCAGTTTATCAAAGTGGCGGGGGGTAAGTACGCAAACGATTTTGCGCGCGTAAGGGCCGTGTTTTGTTCAGGTACGGTGCGGGACCTTGGGTTGAGGGCTTGACAGCGTTTTAGGGTTCTGGTTTTCCAGAGGCTGTGGATGTTGTGGGGTGGGTGAGGAAGGTTGATTCAGGAGTTTCTAGTTTCCAGTCTTTAGTTAGACTCTGCTCCTGGGCTTGGACGGACTGCGCGCCGGGGTTAAAGCCCCTTGTTCTCTTGAGCTTGTTCGTGGGATTGAAGTCCCATGCTTCCACCCAAGAGAGTCGGCTAAAGAGCTACTACGATCTTGCCGATCTGGGCGTTGGATTCCATGTAGCGGTGGGCTTCGACGATGCTGGAGAGGCTGTGGAAGACCTTATCGATGCGGGGGTGGAAGGCGCCGGACTGAAGATGGTCGAAGATGTATTGCTCGCCCTGGGCGCGGATTTGGGGTTGGGTCGTAAGGTCGAAGAGGGTGTAGCCCTTGATGGTGAGGTGCTTGGTGAGGAGGGCGTAGAGGGGCATGGGGGTGGGTTCGGCGGCGAGCGCGCCGTACTCGAAGAGGATGCCGTGGAGGGCGGCTGCGGCGGCGAGTTGCATGATGCCGCGCCCGGCGACGGGGTCGAAGATGAGGCGCGCGCCCTTGCCGGCGGTGATGTCCATGACGCGGGGGACGAGCTTTTCTTCCTGGGTGACGATGACGTAGTCGGCGCCAGTGGCGAGGAGCTCGTCTCGTTTGGCGCGGGTGCGGGTGGTGGCGATGGAGAAGGCGCCTTCGGCCTTGCAGATCTCGATGGCGGCGATGCCGACCGACGAGGAGGCGGCGGTGATGAGGACGTGGTCGCCCGGGGCCAGGTTGCCGTAGTGGCAGAGCGCGCCCCAGGCGGTGAAGTACTGCATCCAGATGCTGGTGCCTTCTTCAAACGAGAGCCTGGCCGGGTAGGCGGCGAGGGCGGAGACGGGGACGATGGCGACCTCGCCGTAGATGCCGTACGCGTCGGCCATGAAGGCGGGGACGGTGGAGCGGACCTGGCCGAGGAGGGCTGGGTCTACGCCGGGGCCTACGGCTTCGACGGTGCCACTGGCCTCGTAGCCGAGCTTGCTGGGGAGCCGGGGGGCGACCAGGTATTTGCCTTCGCGGAAGGAGACCTCGGCGCGGTTGAGGCCGATGGCCTTGACGCGGAGGCGGACCTCGCCGGCGGCGGGTTCGGGGGTGGGGAGGTCTTCGATCTGGAGGACTTCGGCGGTGCCTGTTTGGTGGAAGCGGACGATGTTGGACATTGGTTCTTCTCCCAGGGTTATCGTACGCTGGCCTGATATGGGAATAAACCCCACTCATGACGGTGAAGCTGTCATGAATGGGGCACCCCGGATTCTGTCTTGCGCCAGCCTTGCATCAGAGTGGGGATGGGACGTGCGGTGCGGGTGTTTTTAAACTCGAAGTCGGGTGCGGGAGAGGCTACGCCGGAGCGGCTGACTGAGCTGTTCGGGGCCGACGGGGTGAATGCGGTGGTGACGCGGCTTACGCCTGCGGTCGACCTGGCCGCGCTGGCGCGGGCGGACGCGCCGGCGATGGCGTGGGTGGCGGCGGGCGGTGACGGCACCGTGCGGGCAGTGGCGGAGGCGGTGCGCGGGAGCGGGCGCGCTTTCGGGGTGCTGGCGCTGGGGACGCTGAACCACTTTGCCCGGGACCTGGGACTGCCGCTGGAGCTGGAAGAGGCTGTGGCGGAGATCGCGCAGGAGCAGACGATGGCGGTGGATGTGGCGGAGGTTCGCTGCGGGGTGGGGGGGACGTCGACGTTTGTGAACAACTCGTCTTTGGGCGCGTACCCGGCGATGGTGATGGACCGCGAGCGGATGAAGAAGGCCGGGACGAACAAGTGGGCCGCGCTGGTGGCGGCGTCGTTCCGGGCGTTTGTGCGGTTTCGCTGCCTGACGGTGACGTTTGAGGTGGAAGGTGAAACGAAGCGATGCACGACGCCGTTTCTGTTTGTGGGGAACAATGAATACTGCCTGGATGGCGCTCGGCTGGGGCAGCGGGAGTGTCTCAACCGGGGGGAGTTGTCACTTTACCTTGCGCCTGGCGCGACGCGGGGAACGCTGCTGAGGATGATGGCCGCGGCGGCGGTAGGAAGATTGAAGGAGCTGCCGGCGTTTCAGGAGTATCGGACGACGGAGTTTACGGTGGACGCGCGGCGGAGGAAGAGGCTGAGGGTTTCGCTCGATGGAGAGGTGAGGCGGCTGGCGGGGCCGCTGTGTTACCGGGTTTGCCCGGGGGCGCTGCTGGTGCTGAAGGGTGCGGGGGATGGGGTTGAGCTGTGAGGTATCAGCTGTGAGGTATCAGCTGTGAGCTATGAGCTATGAGCTTTAGGTTGGTGGTTGATCTGGTTGCGGGGGAGGTTGTTTGACTACTTTGGCGCATGTTTCGGATTTGCACTTTGGGCGGGAGGACCCGGTGCTTGCCGAGGCCTTGCTGGTTGCGCTGCGGGAGCTGGCACCGGATGTGATCGTGGTCTCTGGGGACTTTACGCAGCGGGCGAAGAAGCGGCAGTTTCGGGCGGCGCGGGCGTTTCTGCGGTCGCTGCCGAAGGTGCCGCGGCTTGTGGTGCCCGGGAACCATGATGTTTCCTCAACCAATATCTTCGAGCGGGCGCTGCGGCCGTTGCGGCGGTATCGTCGCTTCATTACGCAGGATCTGGCGCCTTGCCTGCAAATGGACGGGGTGGCGATTGCGGGAATCAATACGGTGCGAACGCTGAAAACGAAGGATGGGCGGATCAACCCGGCGCAGGTGGAGACAGCCTGCCGGCAGCTTGCGGGTGCGGGTGACGGTGCGCTGCGGGTAGTGGTCACGCACCATCCGATGGACCTGCCGGCAGCGGACAGGAAGCATGCGGTGGTAACGCGGGCGCCGGCGGCGATGAAGCGCTTTGCGGAGTGTGGGGTGGACCTGTTTTTGTCGGGGCACCTGCACTCGGGGCTCGCGATGACGACGGCGGCGCGCTATCCCGGGTTGCGCTGGGCCGCAGTGGTGGCGCATGCGGGCACGGCGATCAGCACCAGGACGCGGGAGGAGGCGAATGGGTGGAATGTGATTCGATTCTCGCGGGAGGAGATGACGGTGGAGCAGCGGGTTTGGGTGGGGACGGCGTTTGGGGTGGGGGCGAGGGCGCAGTTCAGGCGCGGGTTGGACGGGTGGGTTGTGGCGGGGCTATAAACCCACCCTAGCTTCGTGAGGGTGGGGCATTCGGGTTGGTGCGGGTCCAGCGGGTGTCTTTTCTGTAGCGAGCATCAATGATGGCTACGGTGGCGGTCCAGAGCGCGCCGCAGAGCCAGCCGGCGAGGACGTCCGTCGGGTAGTGTTCGCCGAGGTAGATGCGGCTGGTGCCGATGGCGAGCGGCAGCAGGACGGCAACGGGGACGACGCGCCACCAGGGGGTGCCGTGGCGCAGGGCCAGGACGCAGAGGGTGCCGTAGAGGACGACCGAGAAGAGAGAATGGCCGCTGGGATAGGAGAAGGTGTGCTCGTCGCCGATGGACCAGGGCAGGTTGGGGCGGGGGCGGTGGAAGAGCTGTTTCAGGGTTTCGTTGAGCAGGAGCGCGCCGGTCATAGCGTAGGCGAGCAGGGCGGCGGCGTGGCGGTGGCCCTTGACGAGGAGGCCGAGGAGGACGATCGTGAGCGCCGTGGCAAAGATTTTGATGGAGCCGATCCAGGTGAGGGCCAGCATGACGCGGTCGAGCCACGGGCTGGCGAGGGCGTGCAGGAGAAGCTGGAGACGGACGTCGGGCGTATGCAGCGGGACGAGCGCGAGGTGGAACGCGGCGAGGGCGGCGAGGCAGGTGAGGGCGCCGGCGGCGGACACGGCTGTCGCCCAGGGAAGAAACGGCGTCTTACGTGGGATGAGATCGCTCAAGACACTTATCTTAGCTGGCGTGCTGGCTTCTTCGTCGTTGTTTGCGCAGGGGACCCGGCCTACTTCGGACCCGTACAAGGGGGATTTGACGACGATCTTCGACGCGCCGGACCGGGCCAAGAACCTGGAGATCGACCGCGTGATGGACCTGCTGAGGATTGGGACGGGCAAGAGCGTGGCGGATATCGGCGCGGGGTCGGGGTGGTTTACGGTCAGGGCGGCGCGGCGGGTGGGGGCCATGGGGGCGGTGGTGGCGGAGGATATCAACCCGGACGCGGTGAAGTATGTGGAGGAGCGGGCGAAGAAGGAGGGGCTCGCGAACGTGCGGGAGGTGCTGGGGACGGCGGACGATCCGAAGCTGGCGGCGGAGTCCGTGGACGCGGTGCTGATGCTGAAGGTTTACCACGAGATTGCGAACCCGGTGTTCTTCATGCAGCATCTGCGAGGGGCTTTGAAGGCGGGGGGCCGGGTGGGGATTATCGACCGGACGGGGAATGGGTCGGGAACGGACCATGGGGTGCCGGAGCCTGTGGTTGAGAAGGAGATGGCTGCGGCGGGGTATACCAAGGTGGCTAAGTATGACTTTACGAAGAAGGATGGGCAGGATTATTTTTTGATCTTTGAGGTGAAGTAGGGTGGGGAGTAACCCCACTCATCGCAAATGGAGCGCGATGAATGGGCACCCGCTCTGGGCGGGTAAACTAGGGACAGCATGATTCTTCCTTTTGTTGGCGAGTTGCTGGGCGATCTGAAGCAGTCGGAGGCGTTCACGCGGGTGCAGCGGCACCTGGAGAGCGGGCAGGGGCGCCGGCGGATCGCAGGGCTTACGTTTACGGCGCGTGCGATGTACCTGCCTTATTTTGTTGCGGGGCTGAATTTAAAGAGCGCCACGCTGGTGCTGGTCGCGGACAACAAGGCGGCGGAGGCGCTGCACCAGGCGGTGCAGGCTACCTGCGAGCTGACCGGTGCGCTGGATCCGCGCGCGGTGGTGCGTCTGCCCGCGCACGATGTGCTGCCGTTTGAGAACCTTTCGCCGCATCCGGAGATCCAGGAGACGCGGGCGGCTACGCTTTGGAAGCTCGCGAGCGGCGCGGCTGCCGCGGTGCCGGTGCGGCTGGTGATTGCGCCGGTCGAGGCGGCGTGCGCGAAGCTGTTTCATTCCGATTTCTATGCGGCGCTGGCGCTGACCGTGAAGGTAGGCGAGGAGTACCTGCCGGAGATGCTGGTCGAGCACCTGCTTTCTGTGGGGTATACGCGGGTGGATGTGGTCGAGATGCCGGGGCAGTTGACGCTGCGCGGCGGCATCCTGGATGTGTATGGGCCGGAGCAGGACCGGCCGGTGCGGGTGGATTTCTTTGGCGATGAGGTGGAGTCGATAAGGAAGTTCGACCCGGAGACGCAGCGGTCGTCGTCGCAGCTGGACACTGCGCTGCTGCTGCCGTTGACCGAGATTCCGATTACCGAGAAGGTGCTGGAGGCGATCAACGCGCGGCTGACGCGGAGTGGGTCTTCGCTTGCGGAGGAGACGCCGCGCGAATTGCAAAACCGTACCGGCGAGGCGACGGTCTTCCCCGGCTGGGAGTTTTTTGCGCCCGTCGCGGGTGCGACCAAGACGCTGCTGGAGCTGCTGGGGCCAGCGACGCGCGTGTTCGTGGAAGAGCCGGCGATGATCAAGAACCAGGGCGAGCGCTGGTGGAACAAGGTCGAGCAAAGGCACGACCGGAGTGGGATTGGGAACCTGATCCGACCGGAGGATGTCTATATCTCTCCCTGGGAGTTGGACGACAGGTTGAAGGGGTTTTGCGGCGCGGAGCTTGACCAGCTTGGGGCGGTCGATATCCTCGACGGCGACCGCAGCGCTTATAGCGAGGTCGAGTTTCACACGCGGCCGACGATGCGTTTTCATGGCTCGGTGCCGGCGCTGATGGACGCGATCAAGACGCTCATGAAGCAGGAGTCGCGCGTGCTGCTGACCGCGCCGAACCAGGGCGAGGTGGAGCGGCTCGCGGGGCTGATGCAGGAGTATGGCGTGGCCTACCGGCTGGGCTCGCGCAACATGGCGGCGGGGTCGGAGACAATTTATTCGGAGTCGAGCTACCTGGCGGGGTCGACGGCGGTGCCGGTGATTGTGCGGGCACCGATTGCTGCCGGGGTGCAGGTTTTGGACCTTGCCGGCGGGGCGCGGCAGATCTTTATCTTCGGCGCGAACGACCTGACGGACGAGGCCGATGTGACGGCGCGGCCGGTGACTCGGCGCTCGAAAACGTCGGCGTTTATCTCGGATTTTCGCGACCTGGCGGTGGGTGATTACGTAGTGCATATCGAGCACGGGATCGCGCAGTACTGCGGTTTGCGGGTGCTCGAGGATGGCTCGGACCAGAACCTGGAGCTGATGATTCTGGAGTTTGCCGAGGGCGCGAAGCTGTACGTGCCGCTGACGCGGCTGGACCTGATCTCGAAGTATCGCTCGACCGAGACGGGGCCCGCGCCGGTGCTGAACAAGCTCGGCAACCAGGCGTGGCAGAAGACCAAGGCGCGCGTGAAGAAGGCCATGGCGGACATGGCGGGCGAGCTGCTGAAGCTGTATGCGCAGCGCAAGGCGGCGGAGGGCACCGCGTTTTCGCCCGACAATAACCTGCAACGCGAGTTCGAAGATGCGTTCCCGTTTACCGAGACCGACGACCAGCTTGCGGCGGTCGCGGACATCAAGCGCGACATGGAATCGACGCAGCCGATGGACCGTTTGCTGTGCGGCGACGTGGGCTACGGCAAGACGGAAGTGGCAATGCGCGCGGCGTTCAAGGCCGTGCAGGATTCACGCCAGGTGGCCGTGCTGACGCCGACGACGGTGCTCAGCTTTCAGCATTTCGAGAGCTTCAAGAAGCGCTTCGCGGCCTTCCCGGTGAAGGTCGAGATGCTCTCGCGCTTCCGTACCGCGAAGGAGAAGACCGAGATCGTTGCGCAGGCCGAAGAGGGCAAGATCGACATCCTGATCGGCACGCATGCGATCCTGGCGCAGAAGCTGAAGTTTCAGGATCTCGGGCTGCTGATCGTCGACGAAGAGCAGCGCTTTGGTGTGAAGCACAAGGAGCGGCTGAAGCAGATGCGCGCGTCGATCGACGTGCTCGCGATGAGTGCCACGCCCATCCCACGGACGCTGCACATGAGCCTGATGGGGCTGCGCGATATGTCGGTCATCGAGACGCCGCCCAAGGACCGAATGGCGATCCAGACGATCGTGGCGAAGTTCGATGAGAAGCTGGTGCGGACGGGGATCGAGATGGAGCTCGAGCGCGGGGGGCAAATTTACTTCGTGCACAATCGCGTGGAGACGATCTACGAGATGGCCTCGATGATCCGCGAGCAGGTGCCGAGCGCGCGCGTGGTAGTGGGGCACGGACAGCTTCCGGAAGCGGAGCTCGAGCGCGTGATGCTGGCGTTTATGAACCATGAGTACGACGTGCTGGTGGCGACTTCGATTATCGAAAATGGCCTGGATATTCCGCTTGCAAACACGATCATCGTCAACCGCGCGGACCGGCATGGGCTCTCGGAGTTGTACCAGTTGCGCGGGCGCGTGGGCCGATCGAATCGGCGCGCGTATGCGTACCTGCTGATTCCGCCGGACACGGAGTTGACCGAGATTGCGCGGCGGCGGCTGGCGGCGTTGAAGGAGTTTTCGGACCTGGGCGCGGGGTTCAAGATCGCGGCGCTGGATCTGGAGCTGCGCGGCGCGGGCAACATGCTTGGCGGCGAGCAGAGTGGGCACATCGAGGCGATCGGCTTCGAGATGTATACGACGATGCTCGAAGAAGCCGTGAACAAGATGAGGGGCGATGGCGACAAGCCGGCGCACGCGACGACGGTGCTCAACCTGGGGATCTCGGTGCGGATCGATTCCGACTATATCGGCGAGGAGAACCAGCGGCTGCGGATGTACAAGCGGATCGCGGGCGCACTCGACCAAGCGACGATCGACGACGTGCGGAGCGAGCTGCACGACCGCTACGGCGCGCCGCCGGAGAGCGTGCTGAACCTGCTCGCGGCCGGCGAGCTGCGTCTGCAGTGCGAGCGGCTGGGTATCGCGCAGCTCGACCGCAAGCGCACGGCGGTAGAGCTGCCGAACCCGAACGGCAACAAGAAGCAGCCTCTAAAAACATTTGTCGAGATGCTGCATCTGCGCTTCACCACGTCTGAAAACGCCGCCACTGAAACGCTGGCGCATGCGAGTGTCGATCCCGGCGTGCTGATGAAGCTGGTGGCACGCAATGCCAAACGGGGCGCGCAGTTTACCCCGCAGGGCGTCTTTCGCTGGCCGTTGACGAGCGCGCAGGCTGCGGACGTGATCGCCGAGACGCGCAGCCTGCTTGACGCGCTTACGACAGCTTAGGCAGCAGTGGTTTGAGCCATTCCGGGAGCGGCTCTGCCTGTTCGAGGATCCTGCCGTTGCCGGCGGCCAGGACAAAGCGGTGCGGGTCACGAAGATCTTCGTTGTCGTAGACCATGACCGTTGGTAAGCGAAGCAGAGAGAGTCGTAGATTCTCCATGGTCCTGTCGTACCGACCGTAGATCTTGTCTTTTGGCACGGAGTGGCCGCCCTGAAGGACTCGTTGCGCCACGCGGTCGAGCGAGGTGTCGGCAGACGCAAGCCCGATGAAGAAGAGCACCACGTTGTATCCAGCCGCCACTGCTTCCTTAAGGAACGAAAGCTTATCCGCGACGGGGTCTGAATACACCGTTTCGAAAACGAAGCTCTCCTGCCGGCCAAAACGCTCTTTTCGGAAGGCTTCCGCTACTTCCGCTGCCTCGTAGGCCCCAAGCTGGGCCTCTGCGGCGATGATATCCGCGTTGATGAAGGGTAAATTCGTGTAGCTTACATGGGAGGCAAAGAACGTGCTCTTGCCGGCTCCATTTGGACCTGCGATCGCGATGAGCAATGGCCTTTGATCAAGGGCGACGATCATCCTGCGGCCTCTGTTACCTCAAAGATGCCTTTGCGAAAGCGTCCTTGTGTCCGCGTCCCATCCGCATCTTCACGAATAAAGGTGGCCGCCAGAGTGGGATGGGCAGCAAATCGCGGGAATGGTCTACTTTCGAGATGGGCCTTCAGGCGAGCCCGGCCTTCAGGCATATTCACTGTGTGTACGATCTGTGAAAGCGGGAGGGCTGAACGTTGCTGAATGCGATCAATCTGCTGACGATTGGCGACGAGTTCCAATGCTTTGCCAATGCGTGCCCAGAATTCTACTTGTCCAGCGATGGACCGTTCCATTGCGGCACCGGCGAGCCTGGCATCCATCACAAGAGCATCTGAGAGTTTCACGGGCTGACTCATATGTGAAAAGTAGCATAATGCTACCCTAGGTGCAATGAGAGGATGCAAAGGAGTGAAGATCCGCCGTGCCTTGCTTTTCCTCAGCCTCGTCAACTTGCTTCTCGCGGCCGTTCTCTCCGCAGCGCACTGGCATGCGAGCGAGTTCAGCCGGGGGTGGTCGGTGCTCCACTTCAATCTCACGCGTGACGATTCCTCAAGCTTTATGCAGGTAGCCTGCGCGACCGCGGCGGCGGGCGCGCCGGTCTACCGCGCGCTGTTCTTCGATCATGGCTTCAAGTTCATCTACCCGCCGTCTGCGATGCTGACGTGTGGGGTGGCCAACGCGCTCGGGCTGCGGCTGGTGACGTTGATCAACCTGCTGGCGCTGGTCAGCATTCCGCTTACGCTGGTGCTCGATGGTGAGCTGTTCCTGCTGCTTTGCCCGACCGAAAAGAAGGGCCAGGTGCGGGTGCTGGTGGCGTCGCTCGGCGTGCTGTTTTCGCCGCTGATCTTTGCCGTCTACCTGGGCCAGATGCAGGCGCTGCTGGACCTGCTGTTTACCTTCGCGGTGTGGGCCTGGGTGCGCGGGCACAAGGGCTGGGCCGGCGTTGCGGTGTCGTTGGTCTGCGTGTTCAAGCCGCCGCTCGCGTTCTTTGTGGTGTGGGCTTTGCTGCGGCGGGAGTGGCGCTTTCTGGCCTGGTTCGCCGGCATGGCGGCGCTGTTTCAATCGGTCGCGATCTGGCGCTTTGGCTGGCGCGAGGAGCTCGACTACGTTAAGGTGCTCGCGTACCTGAGCCACCATGGCGAGGTCCTGACCGGCAACCAGTCCGTGAACGGCTTTCTGGAGCGCTGGATTGGCAACGGCCTGGGCATCGTGTGGACCCGGACCTCGGCCTACCCGGCGTACAGCGCGTTTGTCTACCGCGGAACCGTGGCGGCGTGGGCGCTGCTACTGGGCTTTGGCCTGGCGTGGCCGGTGTGGCGCGGATGGCAGGATCGCGCGACCGACTTTCTCGTCTTCGGCCTGATGGCCACGGTCGCCTCGCCGATTGCGTGGACGCACCATTATGGATTGTTCTATGTCGGGTGCATCTACCTGCTGGCGATGTCGCTGCGGCAGCGCGGGCGCGTGCCGTGGTGGTGCGCGGCATGCGTGGTCGTGCTGGCGAACACGTGGACGGTGCTGGATCCGCTGCAGGGTACGCGCTGGAATCCGGTGTTGAGCTATGACCTGTTTGCGGGCCTGGGGGTGATTGCGGGCCTGGTGTTCTGGGTGCGGCATCGAGGTGGGATCGCCTCGGCGGAGAGCATGGTCAGACCAGCGCCTTGAGCTCCGCCAGCGCTTCGTCCGCGAGGATGCGGAAGGGGATCGCCTTGACGCCGGGCGCGAGCAGCATCGCGGTGTGCGCGTCACAGACCACGGCCGCGGTCTGCGAGAGGCCGTGTTGCCAGCCGGCGTCTGCCGGGTTGCGGATCAAGAGCGAATCCGCGGGGAAGCCGGCTGCGATCAACATCGTGCGTGCGAAGTCCAGAAAGGGCGGCCACCGCGAGGCGATGCCCACCAGGCTTTCGGCCGGCGCGGGCAGCCAGGGCGCGAGCGATTCCGGCACGGAGCGCACCTTCAGCGTGTGCGGCGGGCTTTCGGGCGGCAGCGCAGCGGCGAGTGCGGCCGCCTTGCTGGGCAGCACCAGGACCAGCGTCCCGGGCGAGACCGGCAGGGCGCTGCCAGGTACCGGCAAGCTGCAGGCGGTCGCGGGCAGTGGCAGCACGGCGGTCAGCTCGGTCAGCAGAATCTGCCGTAGGTGGGGGTCCGGTTCGACCAGCAGCAGGGCCGTGGGGGCGTGGTGGGCGAGCGCGTGCTCCAGCCGCTGGCGCAGCTCAGCTTCGGCGACGCCCAGGCGGCGGGCCGTCTGGACCAGCGACGCAAACAGCGGGTCGAGAAAGTGGCCGGGAGCCGCCGGCGCGCCGGCCGGTCTGCCTGGCACGGTCTGCCGGACGTACATCCCGGAGCCGCGCCGCGACTCCAGCCAGAGCTTCTTTTCGAGCCTGCGATATGCCAGCGACACAGTGTTGCTATGCAGATGAAAGCGGCGTGCGAGCTCGCGGACCGAAGGCAGCCGCTCGCCGGGAGCGAGTTCGCCCGAGAGGATGCCGAGTTCGACCTGGGCGACGATCTGGTCCTGGAGCGGGACCTCGCCGGAATGCAACAGCCAGAAGCGCATACCAGGATGTTAGCGCGTGGAGGTGGGCAGGAAGAACAATCTGGATCGCGACGCTGAGCGTACCTGCTCAGGGCGGAAGAGGCATCCCGAGCCGCTTTCCCGATTTGGAACAAGTAACCACTGAGCCACGCAATAGTCACCTACCGAGAAAAGTAGACCAGGAAGCTACGCTTTGCGGGATACTTCTAGGTGGGTCAAGAGACAAACGCAATGGGGTCACAGGAGCCAGCCATCCGAGCCGTAAGCCGTAAGCAGGAGATCGAGGAAGAGGTACGTCTGGCCGCGTTGCGGACGACGGGCCTGCTCGATACCCCGTCGGATGCCGAGTTTGACGAGCTGGTCGTGCTCGCCTCCGAGATCTGCAAGACGCCCATGGGGATGTTTACCCTCATCGATCGCGAGCGGCAGTGGTTCAAGGCGCGCGTCGGCATACCGGTTACGGAGATGCCGCGCAGCGTGGCTTTTTGCGACCACACGATCAAGCAGCATGAGCTTTTCATCGTCGAAGACGCGGCCTGCGACCAGCGCTTCAAGCAGAATCCGCTGGTCACGGGCGACCCCGGCATCCGCTTTTACGCGGGCATGCCGCTTGAGGCCCCCGGCGGTGCGTTGATCGGCACGCTCTGCGTGGTCGATACGGTGCCGCGCGTCCTGAGCGAATCGCAGCAACATGCGCTGCGCGTGCTGGCCTCACAGTTGAAGTCCAAGATGAGCATGCGCGCGCAGCAGCGCGACTTGAGGCGGGCGCTGCGGGAAAAAGAGCACATGGCCGCGGAGCTTGCGGCCAGCGAGCGGCGCTTCCGCATCTTCATGAATCACGCCCCGTTCCTGGTCTATATGAAGGACTCGCAGGAACGGCTCACGTTTTACAACGACCGCATGGCGGAGCGTTTTCACATCAGCTCGCGCGAGTGGCTGGGCAAGACCAGCCAGGAACTCTGGCCGCCGGGGGGCGCGGAAGAAATCCGCCGCAACGAGCAGCAGGTAGTTAGTGGCGGACGCATGATCGAAAAGGTCGAAGAGACGGTCGAGCGCGACGGCCGCAAGGCGTGCTGGAAGACCTTCAAATTCCCCTGGTGGAACGAGCGCGGCGAGATCATGCTCGGCGCCTTTGCGCTGGACGTGACCGATGAGCTGGCCCAGCGCAAGGCGCTCGAGGAGGCGAACGAAAAGCTGAGCCGGCAGGCAACGATCGACGTGCTGACGGGTCTGCCCAACCGCCGCGTGCTCGATGAGCGCGTGGAGTTTGAGTTTCGCTTCGCGCTCCGGCACAAGACGCCTCTGTCGGTGCTGCTGCTAGATTTGGACAACTTCAAAAAGATCAACGACCAGCTCGGACACGCGGAGGGCGACCGCGTCCTGCAGGCGGCGGCGCAGGTGCTGAGGGATAAGATGCGCGCCACCGACCTGGCCGCACGTTATGGCGGCGAGGAGTTCGTCGTGCTGCTTCCCGGAGCCGATACGGACGGCGCGATCCTGTTTGCGGAGCGCGTGCGCGCCGGCCTGCGCGAGCTGCAGGGCGGCAACGGGGCCGTCACGGCCAGCCTCGGCATCGCGTCGATCGACGCCACGACCAGCGGCGGCAAGCGGCTTATTCAGCGCGCCGACGAGGCCATGTACGAGGCCAAACGCAGCGGCAAGGACCGCATCGAATCGCACCGCGACATCCTCGCGCGCGCCATGGCCGAGCTGGAGGCCGGCCACTCTTAGAGAACCGCGCCACGGAACGGCAACAGAAGCGGCACTTGTATTTGTATTTTGGTTGTCATCCCGTAGGGATCTGCGGTTCGACCCGCCTCCGCACTCCACCCAGGCCCGTTTACCTTGACGTGTCGTCGCAGCAACAATGCGGGGATGCTTCGCTGCGCTCAGGATGACGGCGAAAAGAAAGAACAGCAGCTACACCTTGGGGTAAACGGTCTCTACAAGCACAGTCCTTCAACGCGTCTTGTTGATATCCGGCCCCAGCAGTTCCTGCACGTTCGGCACCGGCACCGCCGGGATCGGTGGCGCGTTCTCGTGCGCCTCATGCGGGTCGTTGAAGTCGACATGCGCGGCCAGCCCGGCCTGCAGGATCGCGAACGCCTCCTGCGGCGTGTCCGCGAATTGAAACAGCGCCAGGTCCTTCTGCGCGATCGTCCCCTTAGCGGCGAGCAGCTCCAGGTTCAACACGGACTTCCAGTAGCTCGACCCATAGATGATCACCGTCATCCGCTTGGTCAGCTTGTTGGTCTGCGCAAGCGTCAGCAGCTCGAACATCTCGTCCATGGTTCCGAACCCGCCGGGAAACACCACCAGCGCCTTGGCGAGGTAGGCGAACCAGTACTTGCGCATGAAGAAGTAGTGAAACTCGAAGTTCAGCTCGGGCGTAATGTACGGGTTCGGCACCTGTTCGAACGGCAGCCGGATGTTGAGCCCGATCGACTTGGCCCCGGCCTCCCACGCGCCGCGGTTGGCCGCTTCCATGATGCCGGGCCCGCCGCCGGACGTGACCACAAAGCGGTGCCTGGGCCCCGGCAACGCCTTGGACCACGTCGCTACCATGTGGGCCAACGTGCGCGCGTCCTCGTAGTACTGCGCCATCTCCATGGCCGCCTTCGCCAGCGAGAGCTTCAAGTCGGTCGCCGAGCCCGAAGATTGCTCCGCCGCCGTGGCGGGCTGCTCATGCGCAGGCGCGGGGTTGGCCGAACCCGTGTTCTCGAGCAACTGCAGGTTCGTGTTGGCCACGTCCATGGCGCGGAACCTCGCCGAGCCGAAAAACACGACGGTATCCGCGATCCGCTCGCGCCGAAACCGCACCAGCGGCTCCTGGTACTCGGCCAGGATGCGCAGCATGCGCCCGTCCGGGCCTTCCAGGAAGTCAAGGTTTTCATATGCAAGCGGTGCTTTGGCGAGCGGGTCGGGCATGGCGGGCATTGTGCGAGGACCTGATTTGCTTCTTGTACGTGTCGTTCCCAGGCGGGAATCTGCGGTTGTACCGGCACCCATCAAAAGGTGCCTGGCTCTAGTTGCGTTGATCGCGATAGTGGATCGCTTCCGAGATGCCGATCCAGATATCCAGCAGGCCAAACCCGGTCACGAGGCCGCGCACCGGCGCCAGCCGCAGCACGGACCACAGGCGCGGGTGCGAGATGAAGAACAGGTTGTGGTCCCAGATGCTCGTCAGCCACGGCAACACCGCGACCACCACGCCCAGGTACACGCAGAACAGCACCAGGATGAACAGCGAAACGCGTTGCAGCCACACCGGCGCCAGTTTGGACGTGCGCGGGGGCGGCGGCGGAGCGCCGGGTTCGGCGGGCGGCTCCGGTGCTTCCGGAAAGAGATGGGTCTGGACAGCCATGCGTGCGCAAAAATCCTCAAAGATTCAAGGTAGCAGAGCGAGCCCACTTCAGCCATGCGCGCCCGGCATTCAGTTGCGTATCACCGGAGTCGGCCTTCGCGCGGCCCTGCTTTTGGGAGGAAACTGCCTTCGCTTTTAGTCCGCGCGCCGCACAATGCGAAAATAGAACCACATGTTACAACTCTCCGGCGCCGGCAAACGATTCGGCATGAAGCTCCTCTTCGAAGACGTCAACTGGCTCATCACGCCGGCCGAACGGACCGGCCTGGTCGGCGGCAACGGCACGGGCAAATCCACGCTGCTCAAGATCCTCGCCGGCATGGAGTCGGTCGACTACGGCACCATCACCCGGACCAAGGGCATGACGCTCGGCTACCTGCCGCAGGACGGCCTCGCCATGCGCGGCAAGACCGTCTTTGAGGAGTGCCTGAGCGTCTTCGACGAGCTGCGCGGCATGGAAGCCGAGGCCGAAATCCTGACCGGTAAACTGAGCGATCTGGCCCCCACCTCGCCTGAATACGAGACCGTTGCCGACCGTTATAGCCACATCATGGACGTGCTGCAGACGCACGACATCTACACCCTCGACTACCAGGTCGGCACTGTGCTCGGCGGGCTCGGCTTCGCGAAGGACGACTGGGAGCGCCGGACGGAGGAGTTCTCGGGCGGCTGGCAGATGCGCATCGCACTCGCCAAGCTGCTGCTCGAAAAGCCATCGCTGCTGCTGCTCGACGAGCCCACCAACCACCTCGACCTCGAGACCCGCAACTGGCTCGAAGACTACCTGCGCAACTACGAGAACGCCTTCGTGCTCATCTCGCACGACCGCTATTTTCTCGACGTTACCGTCGGAAAGACGGTGGAGGTCTGGAACAAGCGCGCGCACTTCTACACTGGCGGGTACGAGAAGTTCGTGGTGCAAAAGGAGGAGCGCAAGACCCAGCTGCTGAGCGCCTACAAGAACCAGCGCGACCGCATCGAGGCGCTCGAGGCGTTCATCAACCGCTTCCGCGCCCAGGCCACCAAGGCCAAGCAGGTGCAATCCCGCATCAAGGAGCTCGAGAAGATCGAGCGCATCGTCGTTCCCGAAGAGGAGGCGACGATCCACTTCACGATCCCGCAGCCACCGGCGAGCGGCCGCACCGTCATCGAGGTCAACCACCTCACCAAGGTCTACCCGACGCCTTCCGGCGGCAGCAAGACCATCCTCGAAGACGTGAGCTTCCAGATCGACCGCGGCGACCGCATCGCGCTCGTCGGTGCCAACGGAGCCGGTAAATCGACGCTCATCCGCATGCTGAGCGGGCTCGAAGACCCCACCTCCGGCGAGGTCAAGCTGGGCCACAATGTTCTCGCCGACTATTTCGCACAAGACCAGTACAAGGTGCTCGACCCGAACGCCAAGATGCTCGACGACATCGCCGGCACCGCCACCAAGGTTCCCGTCGTCGAGCTCCGCTCGCTGCTCGGCTGCTTCATGTTTTCGGGCGACGACGTCTTCAAGCAACTCGGCGTGCTCTCGGGTGGCGAGCGCAACCGCTACGCCATGGCCAAGATGCTCGTCTCCCCCGCCAACATGCTCCTGCTCGACGAGCCCACCAACCATCTCGACCTGCGCGCCAAGGACGTGTTGCTCGACGCCATCCGCAACTTCTCGGGCACGGTGCTCTTCGTCTCGCACGACCGCTACTTCATCGACGGCCTCGCCACGCGCGTCTTCGAGGTAGAAGATAGGCGCGTCCACATCTACCCGGGCAACTACGAGGACTACCTCTGGCGCAAGCAGGGAGGCCCGGAAAAAACCGTCGCCGCCCTGGTCGCCCCGGTTGCCGTGCCTCCGCCACCCCCGCCGCCGACTCCTGAAAAGAAATCTACGGTCAAGAAGCTCAACCCGATCAAGCTGAAGCTGCTGGAAGACGATGTCTCCGCCGCCGAAGAAGCCATCGCCGAGTGGGAGCGCCGCATCGAGCTCGCCGAAGCGAAGCTAAGCAGCTACACCACGTCCGAAGACCATCAGAAAAACACGGCCGCGCTCACCCAGCTTCGCCAGGAACATACTGAACTCCTGACCCAGTGGGAAGACCTCGGCACCCAGCTCGAAGAACAGCGCGATTAATCCTTTGGAGGACACGCAGCCCATGCGAAAGCACTACCAAGTCCGCCGCAAAGGACAGCGGGTCGTCGTCACGTTTCAAACCACGCGCTTCGGCCAGTTCTTTGTCGTCTTGGTTATCTGTGCTCTGGTCTACGAGGCGCTGCATCTGGCCTTCTCCCATCACTGGAATGAAGATGTTCTTGCAGGCATGGTCGGCGGTGCCATCTCGATTATCGCGATCGTCTGCTTCTCCACGGCAGAACGCATCGTCCACTGGTCGCTCGAGATCAGCCCGGATCTCGTCTCGCTGCAGAAGACCTTTCAGGGGGTTCCTGTCGGACGCAAACAGCTGCACGCCCGCAACTCCGTCACGGACCTTGGCTTCTATCCGGTAGAAAGCAAAAATCAGCTCAAGCTGGGGACACTCTGCTTGTGGATCGACGGCAAGTCGTTTGAGCTGGAAAGCCTCTTCTTCATCGCGGAAGGCGTCACGCTGGCGCAGGACCTGAGCGTGCAGGGCGTCGTCTTTCCGCGCACGCATCTTGCCTATGACCCGCTCAACTCCCTCTTCAATCTCAACCAGGACTACCTGTCCTTCTAGGAACGATGCGCAAGATCAAGCTTCCCACCATGGCACGCTCCACCACGCCCGGCTATGAAAATGAGAACGGCCAGATCGTTCTCTCGAACACAGGCTTTCCGTCCGAGAGCCGCGCAGGTCAGCGCATCTACAAGCTACGCTGCAAGACCTGCCACTTCGAATACGGAGTGCCGGGAATCGATATCGACAAGCGTCTTTGTCCCGCGCACCAGGCGGGCGCCCCGGGCGAACCGCTACGAGAGCAGGGTCCCGGGCTGTTCGGATGAGGACTCGCCGCTACTGAGCCTGGCTGGCCTTCCTCGCCGCCTCAAACTCTTCCCCCGCAAGCCAGTTGATCGGCTGGCCGTTTGACGCCTCCCAGCCGAGCTCCAGCCCAAACCGCGCCAGCTTCGCATTGCCGTGGAAGTCCATGTCCGGCGTGTAGTTGTCCGAGAAGTTGTGGTAGCGATGCTCGTTGTAATCCTTCATCTGCGCCTCGCCCCAGGCGCGGTCGTGCCCTTCGAACTTCTCGCCGGGCTCGACCGAGAACGCCGGGATCCCGACGCGCGAGAGCGAGAAGTGATCCGAGCGATAGTAGCCGCCAGCCTCGGGATGTGCGTCTGGAACGATCGTCAGCCCAAAGCGCTGCGCCGTCGCCTGCACGGTCGGGTAGAACGTAGTCTTCTGCGCGCCGTTCACCGACACTTCTTCGGGCACGCCGATCGGCAGGATCTCGTCGAAGTTCAGGTCGAGCGCGATGTTCTTCGCCGGCAGCGGCGGGTGCTGGCCCAGGTACTCGGAGCCCAGCAGCCCCTGCTCCTCCGCCGTCACCGCCGCGAACAGCACCGGGTGCGGAGGCCGCAGCCCACCCCACGCGCGCGCCAGCTCGAGCAGAATCCCGCAGCCCGTGCCGTTATCCGCCGCGCCGTTGTAGATGTTGTCACCGGCCATCCCGGGCACAAAGCCCAGGTGATCGTAGTGCGCGCTGTACACCACTGCCTGCGACGACGCCGGCAGCGCCGTCCCGCCGACCCCGGACAGATACCCCAGCACATTCGCGCTTTGGAACGGCCGGATCGTGCTCACGATCGAGGCATGAGCCTTGAATGGCAGGTCGACTGCATGGAAGCCGCGCTTACCCGCCCGCTCCATCTCCTTGTCGAGATCGAGCCCGCTGGCCGCGAACAGCTTGCGCGCCGCCTCCAGGTGCAGCCAGCTCGCCGCCTCGAGCTTCGCATTCTTGTCGTCGCGCAGGTAGGTCTTTTCGCTCGTGTTCGAGTTCTTCACCACCGTCCAGCCATAACTCGCCAGGTCCGTGCGGTGGATGATCAGCGCGCCCACTGCGCCCATTCGCGCCGCCTGCTCAAACTTGTACGTCCAGCGCCCGTAGTACGTCAGCGCCTTGCCGGCAAAGAACTTCGGGTCATCCGACGGCGGATCGCCGACGATGCACACGATCACCTTGCCCTTTACGTCGACGCCCGCGTAGTCGTCCCACTGGAACTCCGGCGCGGTCACGCCGTAGCCCACAAAGACCAGCGGCGCGTCGATCGTCGCAGCCGCATTGTGGCGCTGGTCGGACACGGTATAGTCGTTGCCATAGACCAGCTTCAAAGGCGCGCCCCCCTTGAGCGGAACCAGCTCATAGCTCGTCTGCGCGGGCACAGCCTTCACGCCGACGAAGTCGATCTGCTGCAGGTATGTGCCGTTGTCGCCCGCCGGCAGCAGTCCATCGAGCGCAAACTGCGTCGCAATATACTTCGCCGCGAGCTCCCCGCCGCGCATCCCGGGATAGCGGCCTTCCAGCAGATCGTCGGCCAGGAAGCGCACATGCGCGCGGATCTTTTCGGCGTCGATGGACGCCTCAGCGCCCTTTACCGCAGCGGTTTGTGCCTGCAGGGAAGCGGCGAGAAAAAGCAAAGAACCAACCAGCAAACGCTTCATGAAGAATCCTCTGTTCGCCAGTATAAAGGCGAGCTGCCGCGCCTCAGCACTTAGCTGGAAGCGCGGGCCTTTAGGTGGAAGCGTGGGACTTTAGTCCCACGAGGAAATGCAGCAGTAAGCGGGGCTTCAGCCCCGGCCTGTCTAACGACCACGAAACCCTGCCTAAGCCAGCCCACGTTTCGGCGTCTCTGGCCCCGTCACCGCGCCCAGCCTCACGCGCATCAGGATCTTGCGCGCAAGCCCCGTCAGCGGCAGCTCCGCGACCCGGTTTGCAGGATGCCAAAGCAGCGCCTCCGCAGCCGCCGGCACCGCATCCCGCAGGGCTTTGTCGTCCTCATTGCCCTCGCCATAAACCTCCACATAATAGTTCGTGTTCGTGATCGAGTGGCGCAGGCGCAGCAGCGGCTCCAGCGCCTCCACGGCATCCATCGGCAGCGGCGGCAGTTCGACCATGCCGGGCATCAGGCTGGACTCGTCGCCCCGACGCTCGAGCAGCACCTCGGTCGTGTTGCCGGTCTTGCGCGTCGCCAGCAGGAAGGCCGCGGGCCTCGACTTCTGCTTGCCTCGCGGTGCGGTCACGTGCTCGCCGCGCGTGCGGCAAAGGTCGTACACCGGGCAGTGCAGGCACAGCGGCGCGCGCGGCAGGCAGATCGTCGCGCCGAGCTCCATCATCGCCTGGTTGTGGTCGCCGGCCGCGTTCGTCTCCCCGGCCACGCGCCGCTGCGGCACCAGCGCGCCGGCCTGCACGCGCACAAAGCTTGCACCAGCGGCGGTCCGTTCTTCCGGCCGGCCCGTCACGCGCAGCAGCACCCGCTCTACATTGCCGTCGACCACCGCAATGCTCTCGCCGAATGCGATGCTGGCTATGGCCGCGCAGGTGTATTCGCCGATGCCGGGCAGCGTGCGCAGCTCGGTCGAGTTGTCCGGAATCGTCCCGTTGCGCTCCTTGCACAGGAACTGTGCCGCCTTGTGCATCATGCGCGCGCGCCGGTAGTAGCCCAGCCCCGACCACGCCGCCAGCACCTCCGCCTCGGGTGCCAGGGCAAGCGCAATCAGCGTAGGGAACAGCTGCAGGAAGCGGTGGTAGTGCTCGATCACAGCCGCGACCCGCGTCTGCTGCAGCATCACTTCAGACACCCACGTCCTGTACGGATTGTGCCCGCCGCGCCACGGCAGCTCGCGCGCATGCATCCGGTACCAGTGCAGCAGCTTGCGGCGAAACACCAGTACCTGAGCGGGGGA
Source organism: uncultured Acidobacteriaceae bacterium (assembly GCA_964249685.1). Classification (GTDB taxonomy): domain Bacteria; phylum Acidobacteriota; class Terriglobia; order Terriglobales; family Acidobacteriaceae; genus Edaphobacter. The sequence continues at coordinate 719 of CAXUDC010000018.1, read as the reverse complement.
AAGCGCGTCAGTGGCTTCAAACTCCATTCTCTCATTCTAGCTTTCCCTGGGTGAGCTTTGTGACGATAATAGACAGATGTGACTAGGGAGGTGGATGGCAAGCTGGGGAATTGCAATGGCAAAGTCAAAGCTCAGTGAGCTCATCCATCATGCAGAAACAACTGGACCACAGACGCTTCTACGCAGCGGGCGTAGGGTTGCTGTTGTGCTCTCGATCAAGGGATGGGAGCGGCTCAAAAGCACAGAGACAGCTTCAGAGCCCAAAGAATCGATGGCCGCGTTGCTGATGAGGTCACCGTTGTACAACAGCGGACTGACCATTGAAAGGTTCAAACTCAACCCGCGAGAAGTCGACTTATGAGCTTTCTGGACTTGCGGATCGGGGTAGACGGCTTGGACCCGGGAGTGAAGCGGACCAAATGATCGAACTGGTTGGAGCAAGACCTTCCGGCAACCTTCAAGACAAAAATACTGCCGGTCACATACAGAATCGCAGGCGAAGCGGGCCGGTTGTTGGGGGACTCGAAAGCCGCAGGCTTTTCCGTCGAGCCAACCGATGCGCTGATCGCTGCGACCGCCCGGGTTCATGGGTACACTGTCGCCACTCTGAATCGCAAGCACTTCCAATCGCTCGACGTGCCGTTGATCGACTTCTAAACTAAATAACCCTATGGTGTGGGGCTAGGTGAAAAGCAGATTCCTTACGGGATGACAACCAG
>CAXUDC010000017.1:0-29629 GCA_964249685.1 uncultured Acidobacteriaceae bacterium | reverse complement strand
GGCCTGGACGACGTATCTGGAAACCCTCTTCGTCGAGTTCCACTACGGCAAGCCCGACGCGCTCAAGTACGCCACCGGCTTCGTTCCCAAGGTGCGCAACCGGCAGCCCATCGTGGGCGAGCGCGGCGTCAACGCCGACCCCCCGCAGGACCAGTACTTTAAGGGCGCTTTGATGATCAATACGCTGCGGTCGATCGTTGCGGACGATCCCCGGTGGTTTGCGCTCCTGCACGACTTTTATCAGCACTTCAAGTACCAGAACATCCTGACCGAGGACGTGATCGCCTGGTGGAACGCCGCGCTCAAGCAGGACCTTACGCCCTTCTTCAACCAGTACCTCCGCCACACCGCGATCCCCTGCCTGGAGCTGAACTTTGATAAAGCCACCGGCACCGTCCTCTATAAATGGCAGGCCGACGAACCCGCCTTTGCCATGCCAGTCCAGGCCGGCGACCCCGCGCACTGGACCACGCTCCACCCCACACAGCAATGGCAGGTTCTCAAGACACCGCTCACCAAAGACCAGTTCCAGGTAGCCACCGACCTCTATTACATCAACGTAAGCAAAACCTGATCCACAAAACCGGGTGCTCCCTTATCGCAGCTTCACCGCGATGAGTGGGGTCTCTCCCTCGCACCGTCCACACGCGCTAAACTATTGACAGTGGCCCACTCCGCCATCGCCGAGCCCCTCCCCCACGTCCGCTCCCGGCAGACGTCGCTGCTCAGCGCCTACGTCGTCCTGTTCAAGCTGCGCGTCTCGCTCATGGTCCTGATCACGGCAGCCGCCGGGCTCTACCTGGGCGACCTCCGCTCGGGCATCAGCCCCTTCCATGCTCAGTCGCTCATCGTACTGGCCGCCATCGCGCTCGTCACGGGCGGGTCGTCCGTCTTGAACCAGGCGTTAGAGCGCCGGTCCGATGCCCGCATGCAGCGCACCGCATCCCGCCCCATGGTCACGGGCCGCATCTCGCTCCCGCACGGGCTGATCATGGGCTTCGCCACCATTGCGGTGGGCACGGTCATCCTCGCGCACCAGACGCAGGTCCTCACGGCGACGCTGACGCTGCTGACCGCCACCAGCTACGTCGCCATCTACACGCCGCTCAAGCGCATCACGAGCCTCAACACCTTCATCGGCGCCTTTCCCGGCGCGCTGCCCCCGCTCATCGGCTGGACCGCCGCGCGCGGGTTGATCGAGTGGCCCGCCGTCGCACTCTTCGCGGTCCTGTTCGTGTGGCAGTTCCCCCACTTCATGGCCATCGGCTGGCTCTACCGCGACGACTACCGCCACGGCGGCATCCGCCTCGCCGCCACCCAGCAGCCCATCGCCTGGGCCGCCCGCTCGACCGTCGCGCAGGCCCTCTTCTACGCCGTGCTCATGATCCCGGCCGCGCTCTGGACGACCCTGCTCGGCGTCACCGGCAAGCCCTACGCGATCATTGCCGCCGTCTTGTCGCTCGGGTACCTGTACTACACCGTTCGCTTCGCCGCCATCCTGCGCAACCCCGAAAGCCAGGACCGAACCGCTGCACGCAACCTCCTCAAAGCCAGCGTGATCTACCTGCCCCTGCTGCTGGCCGCCATGATCGCCAACGCGCAGGGTCGCGTCCTCTTCTAATAAGCAGCCGGGTCGGGTTGAAGCGCCACCAAACTCCGCAGCCAACCACCAAGTACACTGAACTCAGCCCATGGCCACGACTCCCATCCCCGCGTCCTTCCGCACCCCACTCAATATCGTTGTGGCGATCATTGCCATCAGCGCGGTCGCCTCCGGATTCCTTGCCTGGCTCGTCTACTATCACCAGCCGACCGACGTCGCCGGCACGCACCTGGCCTTTCTGCCGGCGCTGAACGCCTTCTTCAACGCCCTCTGCACGGCTGCGCTGGTGCTCGGCTTCCGCTATATAAGGCGCGGCGAGGTCGCCCGGCATCGCGCCTCCATGTTCGTGGCCTTCTTCTTTTCGTCGCTCTTCCTCGTCTCCTACATTACCAACCATGCCATGCACGGCGACGCGCGCTTCCCCACCTCGCACCCCAATGCGCGCTTCCTCTACCTGTGGGTTCTGCTCACGCCGCACATCCTGGCGTCGGTCGTCGCGCTGCCCATGATCCTGATCACGTTCTTCTTTTCGCTGACCGGCCGCTTCCAGCTCCACCGCAAGATCGCCCGCTACACCTTCCCGTTGTGGCTCTACGTGTCCATCTCGGGCGTGGTCGTGTACGCCATGCTCGCGGCCTACAAGGGATGAGGGGCACCTGCTGCACATGAGACAAGACACCCGTAAGATCCTCACCAGCGGCATCGGTATTCTCGGCTTCGGCATCGTGATGGCGCTGCTGACGCAGTACGTCTTCGGCGGTATAGGCCGCCAGGGCCCGCATACCAACGGCGGCTGGCTCTGCCTGATGTTCGCGCTCGGCTGCCTGCCGACCGGGACCCTTACGATGCTGCTGGCGCTGGCTAAACTGCGTACGGACAGCAAACGCTGAAGCGGCTCATGACAGACTATGGCTAGCGCGAACCGCAGATTCCTCCGCTTCGCTACGGAATGACAATAAAAGGGAGGCTGCATTGTTTTTTGTTGTCCTTCCGTGGGGATCTGCGGTTTGAGTATCCGTACACCAACTCAGAGCGACTGATCCGCCCTTTAATGCTCCTTCTTCCACACTCCATCTGGTATCCTGAAGCCCTTAGAACGACAAACATCGGAGCACCACATGGCAAAAGGCGTCAACAAAGTTATGCTCCTCGGCCGGCTCGGCAAGGATCCGGAAATCAAGTCAACCCAGGGCGGCATGGTGATTGCCACCTTTACGCTGGCCACCTCCGACCGGCAGAAGGATCAGCAAGGCGCGTGGCAGGACAAAACCGAGTGGCACAACCTCGTAGCATTTGGCCGCACCGCAGAGATAGTCCGTGATTATTGTAAAAAGGGTAAGGAAGTCTTCATTGAGGGCAAGATCCAGACACGCTCATGGGATGACAAGGAATCCGGAAAGAAGAACTACCGGACTGAAATTCTCGTGAACGATCTCTCCTTCACGGGTGGCGGGGACCGCGCGGCAGGCAGCGACTCCGGCGGCGGCTCCTCCTACCAAAGCTCCCGCCCCAGCGCTCCCGCCGCCAGCTCCGGAGGTTACGACCAGCGCCAGCCCGCCGCCACCCCCGACTACGGCGACAACGGCATCACCGACGACGATATCCCCTTCTAGCCATGATTGACGAACCCACCTTTCGCCGCCTCTCCGACCGCGACCTCGAAGCCCTCAAGCAATCCCTCATCGACGCTGAGGAGGAGGGCGGCTTCGAGGCCGAGGAGAAAAATGGCGTCCTCAACGTGCTCTTCGAGGACGGCGGCACCAAGTTCGTCTTCACCCCGCAGACGCCCGTCCGCCAGATCTGGATCTCCGCCCTGACCACCAGCTTCAAGCTCGACTGGTCTGACGAAGCCTCCGCCTTCGTCCTCGCCAAAACCGGCGAGAGCCTCAAGGCGCTCACCCAGCGCCTGCTCCAGGAGCAGCTCAGCGACCCCGCGATCGTTCTCAGCTAGCCCCGCACGTTACACTGTACCTGCCTGATCCCACGCGACCTGCCGTCCGGGCCCGACGCATGTCCGTACCACTTTCAGCCGACCGACCCTGCTCGGAAGCCAGGAAACCGCCGCCATGCCCATGCTTTCGGTCGCCATCGTCACCTGCAACGAAGAGCGCAACCTGGCGCGCACGCTCGGCAGCGTCTCCTTCGCGAACGAGATCGTTGTGGTCGATTCCGGCTCCACCGACGGCACGCTCGAGATCGCCGAAAGCTTCGGCGCGCGCGTCTTCAAGCGCACCTGGCCGGGCTTCGCGGCGCAGAAAAACTTCGCCATCCAGCAGTGCTCCGGCGACTGGATCCTCTCGCTCGACGCCGACGAGGAGCTCTCTCCCGAGCTCTGCCGCCAGCTCTCCGTCCTGCTCCCCACCTCGCCGCCCGTGGACGCCTACTTCCTCAAGCGCCGCAACCTCTTTCTCGGCCGCTGGATCAAATGGGGCGGCTATTACCCGGACGCCAAGCTGCGCCTCTTCCGCCGGGCAGCCGCAAATTTTGCCCTCTCTCCGAGGTTTGAAGAGCGCCCCGTGCACGAGACCATCGCCTTCGACGGCGCGGCGGCAACGCTTGACTACGACCTGATCCACCACGCCTATCCCACGCTCGAGGACTATCTCGAGCACATGGACCGCTACTCCACCCTGGGCGCCGAGCTGCTCGTCAAACAGGGCCGCACCAGCGACTCCTGGCCGGCGTTTTACTGGAACGTCCTCTGCGTCCCGCACCTCACCTTCATGTGGAACTACCTGTTCCGGCTGGGCTTCCTGGACGGCCGCGAAGGCTTGCTGCTGCACCTTTACCACTCAGCCTACATCAGTTGGAAGTATGCCAAGGCCTGGCGCACCACGCATCCATCCGGCGCCCGCGCCCACGAGCCGGTCCGCCCAGCGTCCCAGCAGAACGCTTCGTAAGATAGACTTTAGCGGAGGTCTCTATGTCTGCCACCGCCATCGTCAGTGCCGAAGTCGATGAGGAGCTGAAGGAGCAGGCTTCTACGATCTACGCTGCGGCAGGACTCACGATCTCCGAAGCTTTCGCATGTTGCTGGTACAAATTGTCGCCGAGCGTGCGCTCCTTTTTTATGCCTTCCGCCCAAACGCTGAAACGGTGGAAGCGATGATGCAGGGGCGTCGGGGAGAATCGATTTACGTGGGCAGTATAGAAGACCTCATGGCTGATCTCCATGCGAGATTGCCACGTCAAGCCTGATCTGGTTCTCATCTACTGGTTCCCCGACGCGGAAACCGTGGAAATGACGCGGCTGGGCTCTCACAGCGAGCTTGACCTTGAAACACCCGGCATCCATTGCGGCTGGCTGTGCTAAAACAGACCATGCGCAAAGTACTCCTGGCCTTCACTCTCGCCGCAGCCGCCGTAGCCCAGAAGCCCGCCGAAAAGCCGCCCACGATTGTCGTGAAGACCACTGGCATGACCGCCATGCCGGGCCTGCTGCCGCTCTTCTGGGATGCCACCGCTGGACGGCTTTACCTCGAGATCCCGCAGCTCCAGAAAGACTACCTCTACACCAACTCACTCCCGTACGGCACCGGCTCGAACGATCTCGGCCTCGACCGCGGGCAGACGTCCGAGGGCAAGATCGTCCACTTCGAACGCACCGGCCCGAAGGTCCTGCTGGTCCAGCCCAACCAGATGTTCCGGTCCACCGCGACCGATCCCAATGAGCTTCTCGCCGTGCGCCAGTCGTTTCCGCAATCGGTGCTGGCCGGCTTTACCGTGGCGGCGGAGGGCCCCGAAGGTGTGCTCGTCGACGCCACAGACTTCTTTCTGCGCGACGCGCACGGCGTCATCGAGTCGCTCACCCGCGCCCAGCAGGGCACGTACAAGATCGACGCCGCCCGCTCCACGATCGCGCTCGACAACACCCGGGGCTTCCCCAAAAACACCGAAGTCGAAGCCATTCTGACCTTCACGACGGACTCCACGCCGGGCCGCCGCAGCTTCGTCGCCGACGTCACGCCCGATCCCAAAGCCCTGACGCTGCGCGAGCACCAGTCCTTCCTCGAGCTCCCCGGGCCCGGCTTCACGCCGCGCCGCTACGACCCGCGCGCGGGCTACTTTCCCGACACCTACCGCGACTACAACGCACCGCTGAGCGCGCCGCTCGACCAGAACTTCATCCTCCGGCACCGCCTGGTCAAGCGCGACCCCGCGTGCAAGACCGCCTGCGTGGCCGAGACGCCCATCCAGTACTACGTCGACTCCGGCGCGCCCGAGCCCATCCGCACGGCGCTCGTCGAAGGCGCACGTTGGTGGGACGACGCGTTCCAGGCCGCCGGCTGGGCCCGGGGAACGTTCAAGGTCGACCCGCTGCCCGCCGGCGCCGACCCCATGGACGTCCGCTACAACATCATCCAGTGGGTGCACCGCTACACCCGCGGCTGGAGCTACGGCGCTGCCATCGCCGACCCGCGCACCGGCGAGATCATCAAGGGCAACGTGACCCTGGGCTCGCTGAGAGGCAGACAGGACTATCTCATCGCCGAAGCCCTGCTCGCCCCCTACGCCGGCGGCAGAACGATGACGCCTGGCAACGACCCCATGCTCGCCATGGTCCTTGAGCGCATCCGCCAGCTCTCCGCGCACGAGACCGGCCACACCCTCGGGCTCGCCCACAACTTCGCCGCATCCGCCTTCCCCCACAATGACGTCGACAAGACCATCTCTGTCATGGACTACCCGCATCCCTACATCACGCTCAACGCGCAAGGCGTCCCCGACCTCTCGCATGCCTATCCCGTCGGCATCGGCGTCTGGGACAAGGTCGCCATCGACTACGGCTACCGCCAGTTCCCGGCCTCCACGGACGAGCATGAAGCCCTGAACAGTATCCTGACGGCGAGCGAGAAGACAGGCCTGCAGTTCATCACCGATGAGGACTCCCGTCCCTTCTCCGGCGCGCACCCGCATGCGCACCTGTGGGACAACGGCACGGATCCCGCAACCGAGCTGGACCGCATCCTCAGCATTCGCGCCGCCGCGCTCGCCCGCTTCAACGCCAACGTGATCCGTCCCGGCGCGCCCATGGCGCAGCTCGCCGACACGCTGGTGCCGCTCTATCTGCTGCACCGCTACCAGACCGAAGCGGCCATCAAGGAGATCGGCGGGCTCGACTACCGCTACGAGCTGCGCGGCGACGGGCAGATTCCGCCCACGATCCTCGACAACGCCACCCAGCAGAAAGCGATCACGGCCGTGCTCAAGACCCTGAGCTCGGATGTCCTGACGCTACCCGATAACCTCCTGGCCATCATCCCGCCGCGCCCGCCCAACCTGCGCCGCACGCAGGAGTCCTTCGCCACCCAGACCGGCCTCACCTTCGACCCCATCGCGGCCGCCGAGTCCGCCGCCGACCTTACCCTCGCCGTCCTGCTCGACCCCGCGCGCGCCTCGCGTATCGTCCAGTATCACGCGCGGCTCGACCCCTCGCCGAACCTGCGCGTGCTGCTCGAACAGATCGACAAGACCGTCGCCGAGCGGCCGCAGGAAGCCGGTCACAGCCTCGCCGCGGAGGTCGGGCGAGCGGTCGAGTTTCGCGCGACCGAGGCCATGTTCGGCCTTGCCATGAACCCGGCGGCAAGCTCGCAGGCTCGCGCAATCGTGCAGTCGCACCTTGCCGACGAGCTCGCGCTGCTGACCGCGCAGCCGCCATCCCCTGATGCCGCCGAGCAGATCCATCGCAAGGCACTGATCGCCCGCATCGAAGAGTTTCAGCATGACCCGGCAAAGTTCACGCCGGCAAAGGCGATCGAAGCGCCGCCCGGCATGCCCATCGGCGATGACGAGGACTACTAGCCTACTGTGATTGACTACCTGGGTGGAAGCGTGGGACTTTAGTCCCACGGACAAGTCAGATGGAATGAAGGGGCTTTAGCCCCGGCACAGTCTACGGAGTCTGGCGAACAGGGTCTTCCCTCTGCGCATAGCGCAGCACCAGTCCAGCCGCAGACCCCTACGGGATGACAACAAAATGCAGATGCCGTGCCGGAGCCAAGGCCTGATGAGCACCGTCCTGATCCACGACGAAGGTCCCGTAAGAACGTTGACGCTGAACCGTCCCGAGCGCCGCAACGCGCTCACGCCGGAGATGCAGGACGAGCTGATCGCCGCGCTGGACCAGGCGGCGGCAAGCCCGTCCGTGCGCGTGCTGATCCTGACCGGAGCGGGCGAAGGCTTCTGCGCGGGGCTCGACCTGAGCGCGCTGCAGGCGATGCAGGGGCAGTCGCCGGCGACGCTCGCCACCGACGCACAGCGCATCGCGCGCATGTTCCGCACGCTGTATGAGCTGCCCTTGCCGACCATTGCCGCGGTCAATGGCCACGCGCTCGCCGGCGGCACCGGGCTTGCGACGCTGTGCGATTTCACGCTCGCCGTGCCGGAGGCAAAGTTCGGCTATACGGAGGTGCGCATCGGCTTCCTGCCTGCGCTCGTAAGCGCATACCTGGTCCTGCAGGTGGGTGAAAAACGCGCGCGCCAGTTGCTGCTGACGGGCCGGCTCTTCCCTGCCGGCGAGGCGCAATCGCTTGGGCTTGTGACCGAGGTGGTCGCCCCGGAGGCGTTGCCGGCGCGCGCTGCCGCCCTGGCCGCGACCCTGCTGCGTAACTCGCCCGCGAGCCTGCGCGCGACCAAGGCGCTGCTGACGGCGCAGAACCGCGCATGGCTCGACCAAGCGCTGACGACGGCGATGCTGGCGCAGGCCGAGAGCCGGACGACCGCCGACTTCCGCGAAGGGATCGCGGCGTTTTTGGAGAAGCGCCCGCCGCTTTGGCCCTAGACTAGAGAGATGACCGGAGAACACCGAATGCGCGTCCGCTATGCCGAAACGGACCAGATGGGCGTCGTTTACCATGCAAACTACCTGGTTTGGTTCGAAGTGGGGCGGGTGGAGCTGATCCGCCAGATGGGGCTGGATTACAAGTCGATGGAGAGCGTGGATGGCCTCAGCATCGCGGTCGTCGAGGCAAACGTGCGTTACAAGGCTCCCGCGCGCTATGACGAGGAGCTGCTGGTTCGCACGCGGGTCGCAGGGGTTCGCGGGTCGGTGTTGAAGTTCAGCTACACGCTGCACCGGGCCGACGATGGGCTGCTGCTGGCAGAGGCCGCGACGACGCATGTGGTGGTCGACAAGGCAATGCGGAAGGCTGCGCTGCCGGCTCGGTATGCGGAGGCTTTTCGGTCGGCGCATGGGTTGGTGGAGGCGATTTGAGGAGTGGCCCTTCGGGGTTCCGTGGCACTCCTTCCCACCTCTCGGAATCGAGAGGTGGGCACCCAGGTTCGTTGTCGCTACTGGATTTTGCTGCCGTATTTGCGGGCGATTTCGGCGCTGGCGCGGACCAGTTGATCGAGGCCGGTGAGGTCGGGGAGTTCCGCGCCGAGGCTCTTGAGAACGCTCAGGACGGTCTCGGTCGGCAGGTTGCCGACCAGCGCGTCCTGTGCCAGCGGACAGCCGCCCAGGCCGCCCAGGGCGGAGTCGAAGCGACGGCAGCCGGCCTTGTAGGCGGCTTCGACCAGCGGTTGCACTCCAGAGGCGGCGCCGTGCAGGTGCACGCCGATCTCGATGCGGTCATGCACGGCGAGCACGTCCGCGACCACGTCGGCGACCTGCCGGGGCGTGGCGAGCCCGACCGTGTCCGCGAGCGAGATCTGGGTGACACCGCAGTCCGAGAGCAGGTCGCAGGCGTCCACGACCTCGTCGATCGACCAGGCATCGCCGTACGGGTTGCCGAACGCCATCGAAATATAAGCGACGACATCCAGCCCGGCCTTGAACGCGAGCGTGCCGACCGCTTCAAGCGCCTCGAGCGACTCCTCCGGGGTCTGGTTCTGATTGCGCTGCAGGAAGCCGGGGGAGATGCTGTAGGGGAAGCCGAGGGTGGTGACGGCGCCGGTCTTGATGGCGCGCTCGGCGCCTTTTTCGTTGACGCAGATGCCGATGATCTCGATGTCTGCGGGCGCTTCGAGGAACTCGAGCACGCGCTCGGAGTCGGCCATCTGGGGGATGGCGGCCTTCGAGACGAAGCTGACGGCGTCGATATGTTTGAAGCCTGCGCCGATGAGCAGGCGGAGGTAGTCGGCTTTGACCTCCGCGGGCAGGAGCCCGGGAAGGCCCTGCCAGGCGTCGCGTGGGCACTCGATGAGTTTGACCATAAGTTTTATTCTAGCGAGAACAGCTACGGCAAGTACGTGCACGGACAGGACGGATAAAGAACGGCTAAAAGGGGCAAGAGCGGGTTTAGAGACGGACGGCCTTGCGGCGGATGGCCCGGTGGCGGGCCCAGTCGTTGCCTGTGCTTATCAGGAAGACGAGCACGAGGACCGCGTTGAAGAGCAGGAGGGCCTGCACACGCATGGACTGGCGCGGGATCCAGTAGGTGCACGGCACGGCGATGGTGCGGGTGCCGCTTTCCACGTACACGCTCTTGGGGACGCCGCGCGGGCTGGGGCCCAGGTGGTCGCAGGGGTCATAGGCGTTTGCGGCCCAAATGCGGATGCCGACCGCCAGCAGCAAGGTCAGGAGCAGCGAGAAGATCGTCCGGCGGGAGATCATGTCTGCATGACTCCGGGATTGAACCTGGGCACATCGGGGTTCAGGGCGCAGGCTTCAAGCGCGGTGATGAGGACCTCGCGCGTGCGGGCGGGGTCGAGGATCGCGTCGATCCAGAGCCGGGCGGCACCGTAGCGGGGGTCGGCTGCGGCGTCATAGCCCTGCTTGATCTCGTTCCAGATCTGCTGTTTCTTCTCGTCCGAGACCTTCTCTCCGGAGCGTTCGAGCTGTTTGGCCTTGACCTCGGCGAGGGTGTTCGCGGCAGCGGCTCCGCCCATGACGGCGTAGCGGGCGGTGGGCCAGGCGAAGAGGAAGCGTGGGTCGTACGCCTTGCCGCACATGGCGTAATGGCCGGCGCCGAAGCTGCCCCCGACGATGACGGATATCTTGGGCACGACCGAGGTTGAGACGGCGGAGACCATCTTGGCGCCGGCGCGGATGATGCCGGACCACTCCGCGTCCTTGCCGACCATGAAGCCGTTGACGTCGTGCAGGAAGAGCAGGGGGACGAGCGACTGGTTGCAATCCAGGATGAAGCGTGCGGCTTTCTGGGCGGACTCGGTGTAGATGACGCCGCCGACCTCGATCCGTTGCGTGCCGGCCTGCGGGCCCTGCGAAACCGTCTGGCGCTGGTTCAGCTTCTGGTTGGCGACGATGCCGACGGCGCGGCCGCCGATGCGCGCGTAGCCGCAGACGAGGGTGCGGCCGAAGTCGGCCTTGTACTCGTCGAACTCGCTGCGGTCGACGAGCCGGGCGATGAGGTCGCGCATGTCGTAGACATTGCTCGCGCCGGGGGCGGGGTCAAGGAAGGTGTAGAGGTCCTCTGCCGGGTACTTTGGGGCGTCCGCCACGGGGTCGTACGGGAGTGCGGAGAACGGTGCGCCGGCGCGTTGGCCCAGCTTGCCGACCAGCGAGCGCAGGCGCGCCATGCAGAGGTGGTCGTTGGCTTCCTTAAAGTCGACGGTGCCGGAGATCTCGGCGTGCATGCTGGCTCCGCCGAGCTCTTCGGCCGGCGTCCTCTGGCCGATGGCGGCCTGCACGAGCGCGGGCCCGGCAAGGAAGAGGCCGGAGCCCTCGGTCATCAGGACGGTGTCGGTCATGACGGGCAGGTAGGCGCCGCCGGCGACGCACATGCCCATGATGGCGGTCATCTGCGGGATGCCGAGCGCGCTCATGACGGCGTTGTTGCGGAAGACGCGGCCGAAGTCGTCCTGATCGGGAAAGACCTCTTCCTGCAGGGGAAGGAAGACGCCAGATGAGTCGACAAGGTAAAGCGTGGGGATGCGGTTTTCGAGCGCGATCGCCTGGGCGCGGAGGACCTTTTTCGCGGTCATGGGGAAGAAGGCGCCGGCCTTGACCGTAGCGTCGTTCGCTATGACCATGACGAGGCGACCGGCCACACGGCCTATTCCGGCGACGGCGCCTGCCGCGGGGGCTCCGCCGTACTCGGCGTACATGCCGTGCGCGGCCCAGAGGGCTAGTTCCAGGAACTCCGCGCCGGGGTCGAGCAGCAGCGCGAGGCGCTCGCGGGCAGTGAGGCGGCCCTTGGCGCGTTGAGCTTCGGCGGCCTTTTCACCGCCGCCCTCGCGCAGGGTAGACTCCTGGGCGGCAATCTCCGCGATCAGCGCGCGGGTGGCGGCGGCGTTGGCCTTTGCCTTGGGGGATGCGGGGTTCCACTTGCTTTCGATGACGTTCGTGAACACGGTGCGGCCTCTCTGCTTCTGGGAACACGATACCGCGTCCGGGGCAGGTTTGGCTCAGGCGTCCGTCGCGCGGGAGAGCTTTTCAGCTCACAGCTCTCAGCTGTGAGCTGACAGCTCCAGGGACGATCGACAAAACGTTAGGTCTGGAGAGGCGGGTCCGTTACACTGACGGCACGCGTTCATCTCAGCTTCACACCGCAAAGGGAGTCCTCGCTTGGGTCGATTCACCGGTCTACTCGGTCTCATCACGTTTCTCGGGCTTGCCTACGCGTTCTCGACCAATCGCCGCGCGATCAAGTGGCGGACGGTCGGCTGGGGGCTGGGGCTGCAGATCCTGTTTGCGTTCGCGGTCATCAAGTGGGACGCGGGGCAGCGCATCCTGGCGAGCGTCTCAGGCTTCATCACGGGGCTGCTGGGGCACTCGGTGGATGGGTCGAGCCTGGTGTTCGGGAATTTAGGCATCCCGGGGCCTCTGGGAGTCTTTGCCTTCGCGGTGCTGCCGACGATCATCTTTGTTTCGGCCTTCTTCGCCATCCTCTACCACATCGGGCTCATGCAGCAGATCATCAAGGTGGTAGCGTGGATCATGCAGCGGACCATGGGGACGTCCGGGGCGGAATCGACCAACGTTGCCGCGAGCATCTTCATGGGCCAGACGGAGGCCCCGCTGACCATTCGGCCGTTCCTGGCGGGGGCAACGCGGTCGGAGCTGATGACGATCATGACCTCCGGCATGGCGCATGTTTCGGGTGGAATCATGGCGGCGTATATCCTGTTCGGCATCAACGCGAAGGACCTGCTGAGCGCCGTCATCATGACCGCGCCGGGGACGATCCTGGTCGCGAAGATGCTGGTGCCCGAGACAGAGGTTCCGGAGACCGCGGGCATCGTAAAGATGCCGCCGCAGGAAGAGCACCGGAACGAGAACTTCATCGCGGCCGTGGCGCGCGGGACGATCGACGGCGGGCAACTGGCGTTCAACGTGGCCATCATGCTGCTGAGTTTCGTGGCGCTGGTAGGGCTGTTCAACGCCATCATGCTGGGCATCTCGAACTTCGCCTGGGCGCATGGTCGGCTGCCGTTTCCGCACTCGCTGAACAACGTGCTGGGAGTGGTGGGGGCGCCGGTGGCATGGCTCATTGGAATTCCATGGCGCGACTGCCATGCGATCGGAAACCTGCTGGGGACGCGGACGATCATCAATGAATTTCTGGCGTTCAACGAGCTCGGCAAGCTGAAGGCGACGCTCGACCCGCGCACGTTTTCGATCGCCACCTTTGCGCTCTGCGGCTTCGCAAACGTGGGGTCGATCGGCATGCAGATCGGCGGCATCGGCGCGCTGGTACCGAACCGGCGCAACGACCTGGCACAGCTTGGCGTGCGCGCGATGCTGGCCGGAACGATGGCAAACCTGATGAGCGCGAGCATCGTTTCGATGCTGCTGAAATAGCGATGGGACAGCCAGGCTGGGGAGGGCGCGGGCAGACGCTGCGGCTGCTGGCCGCGCTCGTGCTTGGGGTGTTGACGGGGCTGCTCGCGCGACGCCTGGGCTGGCTGGCAGGCGCGGGCGCGGTTGGGCAGGTGGGTCAGCTCTGGCTGAACGGGCTGCGCATGACGCTGGTGCCGCTGGTCTTCTGCCTGATGACGGCGGGCGTGGCCGAGATTGCGCGGACGGCGGCAGGCGGGCGCGTGGCGCGCATCGCGGTGACGGTGTTCCTGGCGCTGCTGCTGCTGGGCTCGGTGCTGGGCGTGCTGACGATGCTGGGGCTGACGCGGCTTTGGCCGGTGGTGGCGCTGCGGGTGGCTCCTGTCGGCGCGGGGGTGGCCCCGCCGTCGCTGCTGGGCGAGTTCGTCTCGCTGGTGCCGGCGAACCCTATCGCCGCGGCGGCAGAGGCTGCCATGGCCCCGTTGATCGTGTTCGCGGCCGTGTTCGGCGCGGCCATTGCGCGAATCGAACAGCGCTGGACTGTGCTGCTGCTGGAGGTGCTGAACGCCATCTCGGCGGCGCTGCTGGTGGTTGTCGGGTGGGTGCTGCGGCTGGCGCCGGCGGGCATCTTCTGCCTGCTGGTAGCGACGGTCGCGACGGTGGGGTCCGATGGCGCGAAGGGCCTGGTACAGTATGCGGTGCTGACGTCGATCGTGCCCGCGGTGGGGATTGTGGTGGCGCAGGCGGTGGGGCTATTCAGCGGCGTGGGGCCGGTGCGCTTTGCGCGCGCGGCCGCTGCCCCGCAGACGCTTGCGCTCACGACGCAGTCCTCGAGCGCCTGCCTGCCCGTGCTGCTCGAAGCGGCGGCCGGACTCGGGCTCGCCCCGGCGATCGTCTCCGCCATCATGCCGCTGGCGGTGACGACCTTCCGCTTCGGCAACGTATTTACGGCAGTAGCGGTCGGGCTGGTGGGGGCGAATCTGTTCGGCGTGCATCCCACAACGGCGCAGATCGTGACGGCGCTGCTGCTTGGCATCCTGACGAACGTCGGGTCGGTCGGGGTGCCGGGCGCGGCGGTGCTGCTGGCCGCGTGGGGGCCTATCTTCCTGGCGCTGGGCGCGCCGCTTGAAGCCTTGACGCTCTACATCGCTATCATTACCGTGCCGGACATGCTGATCACGGTCGCGAACGTGACGGCAGACCTGGCGGCGACGTCGCTGATCGCTCGGCTCACCGGGCGGCTAAGCGGGCGAGTAGCGCCTTGACCGCCGCCGACTTTCGCCGCGTAGCCCTGTCGCTCGCAGGGGTGGAGGAGTCCTCGCACAGGGGCGCGGCAGACTTCCGCGTTGGCGGGCGCATCTTTGCCACGCTCGCGGCCGAGGCACGGGGCTATGGCAACCTCATGCTCACCCCCGCGCAGCAGGCCGCGTTTGTGGCCGAGTCGCCAGAGCTTTACCTGCCGGTAGCGGGCGGCTGGGGCCGCATGGGCGCGACGCATCTCCGGCTGGCGGCCGCCACCGAGGAGGCGCTGCACGGCGCGTTGCACACGGCGTGGAACTTGCGCATCCAAACCAACAGCGAGACCAGCCGCGCTCGCAAGCCGAACGCGCGTTCAAGCGCCGGCAAGGAGACGTGATGATGCTACCCAGGCTCCTGCTGCTGGTGCCCTTCGCCGTGCCCCAAGCGCCGCCTCCTACTGTCGACCAACATCGCGTCCTGATGGTCTTTGCTCCTACCGATACCGACCCGCGCTTTCAACGGCAGATCGGCCTGCTCGCACACCATGGTGCGGAACTGAAGGAACGCGACCTCATCCTGCGGCCGAACGTGGTGCACGCAGCGACGAGCACACCCGACACGCTGCGTACCCTCAATTCGCCCGATCCGGCGGGGGAGCAGGAACTGGAGCAACGCACGCATTTTCACGTTGCGCCGTCCGAGTTTACAGTGATCCTGGTCGGCAAGGATGGGGGCGAAAAGCTGCGGCAGCATACGCCGCTTACGTTTGAGCAGCTTGCGGCGAAGATCGACGCGATGCTGATGCGGCGGGAGGAGATGCGGAAGCAGAAGTGATTGGGTGGGCGTTTTAGTAAACACGCCTGGCCCAGGGAGTATCCCCGCTCATCGTGCGATGAGACCGCACGATGAATGGGGCACCCAGTTGGATGTTAATGGGTGGACATCATGTCGTTGAACTTGTCGACGAAGGCGTGCTCGTTCGGGCCGGGGTTGTTGCGCTGCATCTTGACCCGCTCTACCAGCACCTCGTCCGCGTCGGTGCCGAGTATCTTGACGGTCTCAGCGATGTAGTCCTTGAGCGGCATGGCGCGCGGATCGCCGGCCTGCCGGGCGCCTTGCAGCTCCGTCTGGACGTAGGGCGGCGCAATCTCCAGCACCTTGACGGCCGTGCCCTTCAGCTTGTAGCGCTGGCTCATCAGGTACGAGTGAATCCCTGCCTTGGTCGCGCAGTAGCCGGCGCTTGTGGCCAGCGGCGTAAAAGCCAGGCCGGAGGTCACGTACGCCACCGTCGCGCTCGGCTGAGCCTTCAGGTGCTCGATCAGCGCGGAGGTCATGCGGATCGGACCAAGCAGGTTGGTCGTGATCACAGACTCAAGATCGGCGTCGTTCATGACCCCTTCTGCGTTATCCATGCCCATGATGCCGGCGTTGTTGATCAGCACGTTCAACTCCGGGTACTTCGCAATCAGACCCTCGGCGACAGACGCGATGCTGGCCGGATCGGTCACATTCAGCTCGACCGCGTCGATGCCGGGATTGGCTGCCGTGACCTCAGCCAGCACGGCCTGGCGCCGGCCCGAGATGATGACCTTGTTGCCCAGCGCGTGCAGCGCCTCCGCCAGCCCACGCCCGATGCCCGAACCGCCACCCGTGATGAAGATCGTGTTCCCTGTCAGTTCCATTGAAGCCTCCGGAGGTATGATGTCTTCAGCGACGGCCGGATTCACAAGGTGCAATAGTCTGCAGGAAAGCTGCGGTCGCGGAGACAAAGGAGTGCTGAAGATGGAAGTCACACTTAGTTCAGAGCTGGAAAAGTTTGTCGCGGAGACGCTCGACGGGGGTACTTACAGCTCCCCTTCGGAGCTGGTCGGCGAAGCCCTGAAGAGATTGAAAATGGAGGAAGACTGGAAGACCTATGCCCGCGACAAAATTACAAGGGGGCTTGAGGATGTCGCCGTCGGCAGAACCGTCTCTGGCGACGAGTTCTTTGCGGAAGTTGCCGAGCGACGAAAGCTGCGTGCATGAAGCTGCGAGTAACCCGGCAGGCCCGGAATGACTTCTTCGACGCATTCGATCGCATCGCCACCAGCGACTTTCAAGCGGCCCTGAGATGGGAGCGGGATGTGCTCTCCGCATTTCGCCACATTGACGAGTTCCCACAAAGTGGAAGACGCGATCTAGAGCTTGCTCCGGGATCCTTCCGCTTCTGGACCGTCGGGCGCTACCTGATTGTTTACAACAACAGCGCCGACCCTTGTGAGGTCCTGGGCCTCTTACACGCAAGCCAGGATCTGCTTCCTGTACTGCGCAACCGCCTCTTACACTTTGATTTTGAACCCGACCGCGACGAGGCGACCGATGCATAGCGCCCCAGACCTGTACACCCGCGCCCTTGCCGCGCGCGACCACGTCCGCAGCCTGACCTCCCTCGTTCCGCGCGTCGGCATCATCCTGGGCTCCGGCCTGGGAGCGTTCGCCGCCGCGGTCGACGACGCCGTCACCATCCCCTACTCTGCCATTCCGCACTTTCAACAATCGACCGTGGTGGGCCACTCCGGCAACCTGATCCTGGGCACCGTCGCGGGCGTTCCCGTCGCCGTCATGCAGGGCCGCGTGCATGCGTACGAAGGCTACGCGATGGCCGAGGTCACGTTCCCCACGCGCGTGCTCAGCCTGTTGGGCGCGAAGATCCTGGTCGTCACCAACGCGGCCGGCGGCATTGAGCCGCACTACCTTCCGGGTGCGCTGGTCGCGATCTGCGATCACATCAACCTGACTGGCACCAACGCCGCTCTCGGCCCCAACGAGCCGCGCTTCGCCGCCACTGCCGACGCCGGCCAGCGCTTCTTCGACATGACCGCCGCCTACTCGGAGCGCCTGCGCGCGCTCGCCAAACAGGTCTCGCACGAGCAGGGCTACCACCTGGAAGAAGGCGTCTACCTCGCGGTCCTCGGCCCATCCTACGAGACGCCCGCCGAGATCCTCGCCTTCCGCACCCTTGGCGCCAACCTGGTCGGCATGTCGACCGTGCATGAAGTCATCGTCGCCCGGCACATGGGGCTGGAAGTACTGGGGCTGTCGCTCGTGACCAACCAGGCCGCCGGCATCTCGAACGAAGCGATCAACCACGCCGAGGTCATGGACATCGGCCGGCAGGTGGAGACGCGCTTCACGGCGCTGCTGAAAGGCATCCTGCCCAGGCTGTGACTCTGCAATCGGCTATGCTGGAAGCCGTGCCCGATCAAGCCCAGCTCCGCCTCCCCCACAAACCTCTCGTGCTCGCCATCGCGGGCTGTTCCGGTTCCGGCAAGACCACGCTCGCGGCCGAGCTGGCCACGCAGCTGGACGCGACGCTCTTCCCGCTCGACCTCTACTACCGCGACCTGTCGCAGTTCCCGCTCGACACGCGGCACAAGCGCAACTTCGATCATCCGGACTCGCTTGAGTCCGAGCTGATCCTCGAGCACGTGCGCGCGCTCGCCGCGGGCTTGCCCATCGATCGGCCCGTGTACGACTTCGCCACCCACGCGCGCGTCGCCGGCAGCTTCACGCGCATCGAGCCCTGCTCCGTCGTCATCGTCGAAGGCATCCTCGCGCTGCACTACCCGGAGCTGCGGCCGTTCTACCACGTCAGCATCTACGTCAACGCGCCGGACGATGTCTGCCTGATGCGCCGCATCCACCGCGACGTGCGCGAGCGCGGACGCACGGCGGAGAGCGTACGCGAGCAGTTCCTGGCCACCGCCAAGCCCATGGCGGACCAGTACGTGCTGCCCTGCGCGGCCACCGCAAACCTGATGGTGGAAGGCGCGGATGCGCTCGACTGGTCGATCGAACAGGTGCTGCATCACCTGCATCGAAACAAGTTGCTGCCGGCTTAGGATTAGGAATGACAGCAATGCGGCACTTGTCTTTTGTTGTCATCCCGTAGGGATCTGCGTTTCGACCGTCGCTGCACTCCACCTCAGGGGAATGCATTAGCCCCAAGACTCACACCCGCTTCCCGCGCCACCCCCAGCACCGCCTCCCGCGCCTCGACCGCCGCTTCCTTGCGCTGCTCCACGCGGCTTCGAAACGCGATCGGCCCCGGCGCAAAGCGCGCATACGCATGCACCCCGCGCAGCGACACAAACTTCCACACGTGCGCCCACATCGAGCCATCGCCCCAATAGTGAACGTCGTCCGCAAGGGAAGCCCGGTTGGGCTGGTCGAAGCCATAGCGCAGAAACGCCGGCGTAACCGGCATCCCCACCCCCATGGCCTGCGACAGCAGACCGGAGTGGAACTCGAGCAGGCCTTCGCCGTTCGACGTCGTGCCTTCCGGGAAGAAGACCACCGCGAGCCCCTCCTCAAACGCCGCCGCCATGTCTCCCCTGGCCTTCAGCGCCGAGCCTCCATGGCCGCGATCCACAAAAACCGTGCCCGCCATGCGCACGAACCAGCCCAGCACCGGCACCGTCGCAAGCTCCGCCTTAGAGCAGAAGACGCAAGGCTGCAAGGCCGCAAACACGACGATATCCAGGTAGCCAAGATGGTTCGAAATCACCGCGCCGCCCGCCGGCAGCGAACCCTCGACCGTGAGCGCAACGCCCATGCCCCCCAGCGTCGTCGCACAGAAACGATGCAGCCACGCCGCGCGTTCCACCCGCGTCTTCGGCCTTTTGATCGCGAGCTCCGCGCCGAACCGCGCAAAGTAGTACAGCACCTTGAACGTCCCCACCAACGACCGTACAAACCCCACCCGTCACCTCGCGTCTATGCTTGTATTGTGCCACTAGATGCCAACTCACAGGTAGATGAGAAGTCGAAAGCTCGTGCCGGCTCGAGCCTGTTTCAACGCCGCATCATCGATCCGCTGCTGGACCTGCTGCGCGTCGGCACGACCCCGCGGCGGCTGGCCTGGTCGCTTGCGCTGGGCTGCGTGGTAGGGGTCAATCCGCTGCTCGGGTCCACGACCATCGTCTGCCTGGTGCTCGCGTGGGTCTTCCGGCTAAACCTGATCGCGTCCCAG
The DNA here is from genome assembly GCA_964249685.1 of uncultured Acidobacteriaceae bacterium. Classification (GTDB taxonomy): domain Bacteria; phylum Acidobacteriota; class Terriglobia; order Terriglobales; family Acidobacteriaceae; genus Edaphobacter. The sequence goes on along the minus strand of CAXUDC010000017.1, from coordinate 10,096 downwards.
ATCGCCAACCACCTGATGTATCCGCTGGAGTTGGCGCTGTTTTTCTTCTTCATCAACGTCGGCGACCGGGTCTTCCACACCGGGCACATGCCGCTCGAACGCAAGGCGCTGGTCGCGGCCGTGAGCCATCATCCCCTCGCAACCACGCGCCTGCTCTGGACCTGGGAGTGGCACGCGCTGCTGGTCTGGGCGGTGTTCGCCGCGGTCGCCGCGCCGCTGATTGCGCTCGCGCTCAGGCCCCCGCTCAACGGCTTGCTACACTCCCTCCACAACCAGCCCACAGCCGAAAACTAACCGGGGGTGCCCCATGATCACCGCAGCTTCATCGCGGTGATCGTGGGGATAGTCTCTTCGCATGACGCCGCCCCCTAAAACCCAGCCGGCACCACACGCTGCGAGTTCCGATACTCCGGCACAGGCTCCCCGCTGCGCACCCACGCCGTATAGATCAGGTCGCGCAACTCGGTCGCGCCGGCCGCCAGCCGCTCATCCGTAAACGCCTTCGCCTCCGGAGTCCCCGCACCCGTAAACCCGCCCGCCTTCTCCAGCTGATAGGTCTTCTCCACCAGCGAGTTCGAGTGGCGCAGGTACCCGACATACTGGTCGAACACATCGCCCAGCAGCTCCGTCTTGGCCGGGATCAGCGGCGCGACGTCCTTCTTCGCATCCACGTTCGCCTTCACGTAGTCGCTCTCGAACTGCGCATGGATCCTGTGCAGCGTCGTGTAGTTGTTCGGATTGTCGCCTGTCCAGCCGTTATACTGGATGCTCGCGTGCAGCGGCTGCGAGCCGTCCGCTACATAGTGGCCCAGGATGCCGGCAAGAAACACAATTTCAGCCTCGACCGGCTTGGTGTCCTTACGATCTTTGGTTAGCTCGCGGTAATCGCGCATGGCGGACTTGAGCCGCTCCCACGCTTCGCTGGCCGCGTAGGGCTGCATGCCCACCTTTTCCGGCGTCAACGGCAGGTCCAGGTGCGACTTCTGCGCCACCGCAAGCGCGCGAATAAAGTCGTACCGGCGACGCGGCAGCGGTCCCCCGATCAGGTCGGCCCACTCCATATCCATGAAGTGCTCGGGCGATCCGGCTTGGCTCAACTCAGGCTCGCCTGGCCCCTTCCAGTGGTCGGGCTCGGGACCGTAGTACTCCATCGCGTCCACCGCGGCGGGCGAGCGCAGGAACTCGGGAACGTCCTTCGGCAGCGTCTGCGCGGCCAGCCGGTTGATCATGCGGTGGCCGTCCGAGCCCCACGCAAAGCTCTGCTGCACCAACATCATCGGCACCAGCGCCGCCGCCACCACTCCCCGAACCACCGCGTTCATCTTCATCCCCACAGTCTACCAACTGCCGGGTGCCCCCTTCATCACGGCGTTACCGTGGTGAAGGGGCTTCCATCGCTCACCTCAAACCACAACCTCCTCCCCCACCTCTTCCGCGCTCCCAAACACCCGCCGATACCGCGCCACCATCGCCGCCGGCCCCACCGCCTTGCGCGCATTGTCGCTCAGCTTGACACACGGAACCCCCTCCACGCTCGTCAGCTTGCACACCAGGCTCAGCGGCTCCAGCGTATCTTCCCCGCGCGGATGGCAGTGGCGGAAATCATTCGTCAGCAGCGTGCCCCAGCCAGCCGAAAAACGGATCCGCCCCGCAAAATACTTATGCAGGCGAACGATATCGTCCACGTCCAAGCCGTCGCTGGCGATCAGCCGCTTCGTGCGTGGGTCCTGCCCGCGGCTCTCCAGCCATGCGATGAACTCGTCGCCGGCAATCGCCGGGTCCTTCGAATCGATGCGCTCACCCGTCCAACCCGCGACCCAGTCCGGCGCGCCGTCGAGAAACTGCGTCGTCCCAAACGTATCCGGCAGCATGATCAGCAGGGCCCCGCCATAGCTCTTCTGCCACAGCTCGAGTACCCGGTACTGCGACGCGCGCAGCTCGTCATCAGTCCCCCGCGAGGCCAGCGCTGCCATCGCCATTGGCAGCTCGTGCGCGTTGGTGCCTATCGCCTCGAGATCGTGCTTGTACGCGAGCGCCGTGTTCGACGTGCCCGTGAAACACGTCTCGCCGAGCGCCACCCGCATCGCGGACACGCAGTACTCCTGCCACAAAAAGCTGTGCCGGCGCCGCGTGCCGAAGTCCGAAACCTGCAGTCCAGCCAGTCCCTGCAGCTTCTCGATCTTGTCCCACAGCTTCGTCTTGGCCCGCGCGTAGAGCACGTCCAGCTCGAGCTCGCTCAGCTCTGCCAGCGCCGCGCGCGTCTTCAGCTCGCTCACGATGGCGAGCGCGTAGACCTCCCACATCGTCACCTCCGCCCACAGCCCGTGGAAGCGCAGGACCAGCTGCCCGGCCTGCTCATTCAAGCCCTCGGACACATCGTAGTCGCTCAGCCTGAAGTCATGCTCGAGCCATTCAAGAAACGCCGGCTCGAAGATCATGCGCGTGCCATAAAACGTGTTGCCGGCCAGCCAAACCAGCTCGCTGCGGCGAAAGCGCAGGCCCCGCACGTGCTCCATCTGCTCGACCAGCGCAGCCGCGCCGACGCGCTCGGCCAGGCGCACCCGCACGGTACGGTTGCTCACTTCGCTGGTCACGTGCAACGTAGGAAAATTCTTCCAGATAAACTGCAGCATGAGCAGCTTGTAAAAGTCCGTATCGAGCAGCGATCGCACAATCGGATCCAGCTTCCAGTTGTGATTGTGTGCTCGCTCCGCAAAGTTGACATCCATTGCTTGGCCCCCCCATTCCAGCCTACAGCGTACCGCGCCCGGACGTAAGGTATGCTTGACACCATGTCAAGCGCACCTGACTTGCACCACACGGGAGAGCAACGATGCAAAACCGGGTAAAGGTGCTGCGGACCGCAAGGAAATGGTCGCAGGCGGAGCTCGCCCGCCAGCTCGAGATCTCGCGCCAGTCCGTGATCGCGATCGAAACCGAGCGCTCCGACCCGTCGCTCGCGCTCGCCTTCCGCATCGCCGCGCTCTTTGAGCTGAAGATCGAAGACCTCTTCCGGCTCGAAGAGTAGAATCTGACCACGGAGGCCCGCCATGGCTGATTTGGACTGGTCCAAATGCGAAGCAGTAGAAAGTGTTCCGGGCAAGGTAAGCGGGGCGTGGGTCTTCAAAGGCACGCGCATGCCAGTGTCAACCGTGTTCGAGAACATCGAAGCTGGCGCAAACATACAGGATGTTACCGAGTGGTTTCATGTGACGCGCGAGGAGGTCCTGTCCGTCCTCGCCTTCGTGGTGCAAAGCCTGGACAATCCGCCAAATCTGCTGAAGCCAGCTGCTGAGGAGCGTGAGTTGGTGGATGCGCATACTCTTTGATCAGGGTGCCCCCGTACAACTTGTACCGCTGCTTCCGGAACACGAGATCACTGAGGCAAGCGTCGCGGGGCTCGATAAGGTGCCTGATGGCACTCTGCTTCTTGCCGCGGAGAATGCAGGATTCGACGTTCTGTTGACCAATGACCGGAACATGACCCACCAGCAGAATCTTCGTGGTCGACGGATTGCGGTAGTCGTTTTGCGAAACTCACGATGGCCCATTGTGCGGCGGTACGTCCGCCGCATCAACTCGGCGCTTCACGCGGCAAAGCCTGGAACCTTCAAAGAAGTCGACATACCGCGTTACTAACAAGCCCGTGGTCTCGTCGGCAGGCTCCCGATACCTTGTGCAAACGACTACACCAAGGAGCCATGCAGGAAATTAATCCTCTCAAGGCTTCCGCTTGCTATCCTGATAGACGACATGCCCACCAAAGCCGAACTCCTCCAGACCCCCATCCGCCACATCGACATCACGCAGCTCGACGTCGTCCCCATGGTCGACGCGATGGCCGCGATGGCCTACTCCGCGCGCGACACTGCCCGCGCCGCCTCCATTTACGACAGGATGCTGCGCGACACCGACTGCGGCGTCATCCTGTGCCTCGCCGGCTCGCTCATCTCCGCCGGCCTGCAGAAAATCTTCGTCGACCTGATCCGCAACAACATGGTCGACGCCATCGTCTCCACCGGTGCCAACATCGTCGACCAGGACTTCTTCGAAGCCCTTGGCTTCAAGCACTACGTCGCCGGCGACGAGTACAAGTACGGAGCCGGCGACGCCGACCTCCGCGAGCTCATGATCGACCGCATCTACGACACTTTTATCGACGAAGAAGAGCTCCGCATCTGCGACGACACCACGCTCAAGATCACCAACTCACTCGAGCCCCGCGCCTACTCCAGCCGCGAGTTCATCCAGGCCATGGGCAAGTACCTCGTCGAAAACGGCCGCACCCCGGCCGACGGCAATCCCGATTCCATCGTCCTCGCCGCCTATGAAAAGGGCGTCCCCATCTTCTGCCCCGCCTTCTCCGACTGCTCCGCCGGCTTCGGCCTCGTCGCCCACCAGCACTCGCGGCAAGGCAAACCCGTCGTAAGCATCGACTCCGCGAAAGACTTCTACGAGATCACCAAGCTCAAAATCGAGAACCCCACCACCGGCCTGCTCATGATCGGCGGCGGCGTGCCCAAGAACTTCGCGCAGGATATCGTCGTCGCGGCCGACATCCTCGGCGTCGAGGCGTCCATGCACAAGTACGCCATCCAGATCACCGTCGCCGACGCCCGCGACGGCGCGCTCTCCGGCTCGACGCTCAAAGAAGCCAGCTCCTGGGGCAAGGTCGACCTCACCTACGAGCAGATGGTCTTCTCAGAAGCCACCCTCGCCCTGCCCCTCATCGCCGGCTACGCCTTCCACAAAAAGGGCTACACGGCGCGCACCGGCAAGAAGTTTGCCGAAGTGCTCGACCGCGTGCCCGTTTCCGCGTAAGCTGCAACTGAAGGTCCGAGGCCGCCGCGCCATGTACGCGGCGGCCCGTCGTCTCACCCACTCTCCCCTGCCCTGGGCCCCGGAACGCAACCTGCAGGCGTCCTCTTGCGGACGCGGTTGACTCCTCAGCTATCAGCAAAACGCCTTCCCTCTGCAATCTGACCTTGCAGCCGGAAGCGTTACCATTGCACACCATAGCCCATGAGTCCTGCCCTTATCGCCGGCTGTTTCGTCCTCTGCGCCGCCCTGTGCGTCACGGGAATCATCCTGGGCATCGGCCTCGTGCGCGTCCGCAAGGCCAACCGCTCGCTCGAGCTCGCGCTCAAAGCCGCGACTGAAGCCCAGGAAGCCAAGGACTCGCTGCTCAACCAGCGCTCCGAGCTCGACACCATCAAGGACGAGTTCATCTCCACCGTCTCGCACGAGCTGCGCACCCCGCTCACCAGCATCCGCGGCGCGCTCGGCCTGCTCTCCGCCGGCCTCATGGGCACCATGGACGTCAAGGCGCAGAACCTGCTGCGCATCGCCGTCACCAACACCGACCGGCTCATCCGCCTCATCAACGACATCCTCGACCTTGAGCGCATGCAGTCCGGCCGGGCGCCCCTGCACATCCGCCGCTGCTCCCTGCGCGATCTCGTCCAGCAGGCCACCGAGACCATGACCGCCATGGCCGACGCCGCGCAGGTCACGCTCGAGCTCGAGCTCGCCGCCTCCTCCGACGCCGTCTACTTCGACGGCGACTCCGACCGCGTCCTGCAGGTGCTCACCAACCTGCTCTCGAACGCCATCAAGTTCTCGCCCCCCGCCGGCACCGTTCAGGTCCGCATCGAGGCCGACCAGGAGTTCGTCCTGCTGCGCGTCTCGGATGTCGGCCGCGGCATCCCCATCGACAAGCTCGATTCCGTCTTCGATCGTTTCCAGCAGGTCGAGGTCTCGGACGCGCGGCAGAAAGGCGGCACCGGCCTCGGCCTGGCCATCTGCCGCACCATCGTCAACCAGCACAACGGCAGCATCTGGGCGGAATCGAACCAGCAGCAGGGCCGCGGCCCCGGAGCCTCGCTCATGATGAGCCTCCCCCGCATGAGCCGCACGCAGGACACCACCCCCGCGGCCCCCGTGACCCTGCTCTCCCCCCCCGTCGACGGCACCGTCATCCTCTGCGACGACGACGCCGGCATTCGCACCGTCGTCGGCGAGCATCTCCGCCAGCACGGCTACCGCATCCTCGAAGCCGCCTCCGGCGAGGAAGCCATCCAGCTCGCCGCCGAGAACGTCGTCGAGGCCATCCTGCTCGATCTCTACATGCCCGGCCTCACCGGCTGGGAGACCCTGCAGCGGCTCAAGCACTCTCCCGCCACCGCCAACATCCCCGTCGTCATCCTCTCCGTCCTGTCGCCGGCCGAAACCAGCGAAAGCGGCCGCCACGCCGCCGCCTCCGCTGCCGGCTGGGTGCAAAAGCCCTTCAACGAGCACCTCCTGCTCGCCGAGCTCTCCCGCGTCCTCCACACCGGCGACGGCCCCGCCCACGTCCTTCTCGTAGAAGACGACCTCGATCTCGCCGCCGTCGTCATCTCCGGCTTCGAGGACGCCAACGTCCGCGTCAACCACGCCACCACCCGCCAGCAGGCCATCGAGTACTGCCTCCTCTCGCGGCCCGACCTCCTCATCCTCGACCTCACCCTGCCCGATGGCGACGGCTTCTCGCTCGTCGACTGGCTCCGCCAGCAACCTGACCTGCGCACCCTGCCGCTCGTCGTCTACTCCGGCCGCGAGGTCTCGGACTCCGAGATGACCCAGCTCCGGCTCGGCCCCACCCAGTTCCTCACCAAGGCCAAGGTCCAGCCGCACGAGGTCGAAGAGCTCGTCCTCAACATCGTCCATCGCCTCCGCCGCCCCGCCGTCCCCAGCCCCAGCTAAGACTGGGTGCCCCACCTCTCGATTCTGAGAGGTGGGGCACCCACCTCTCGATTCTGAGAGGTGGGGCACCCACCACGACAACCACCACAGGCGACGCGTACACTCATCCCCATGCACCGTGTCCTGATCATCGACGACGAAGACGACATCCGCGAGGTAGCCGCCCTCAGCCTGGAAGCCACCGTAGGCTGGACCATCTACACCGCCGCCTCCGGCAAGGCCGGCATCGCGGAAGCCGCCAAAGAGCAACCCGAAGCCATCCTGATGGACGTCATGATGCCCGAGATGGACGGCCCCACCACCTTCAAGCAACTGCAACTCAATGAGCAGACCCGCGGCATCCCGGTCATCCTGCTCACGGCCAAGGTCCAGGGCGTCGACCAGCGGCGCTTCGCCGGCCTGGGCGTAGCGGCGGTCCTCTTCAAACCCTTCGACCCCCTCACCTTAGCCAGCCAAATCTCCGAAGTCCTGGGCTGGTGATCGACTAATAACTAGCGAACTAGCAACTATCCAAATAGCTCTCTTCCAACACCTGAACCAATCCCGACTCAAACCTGAAAAACTAACAACCCCAAACTGACGAAACCAAGCCCTACCTTCAATCCACCAGAAAAGAGCCAAGCGGTTGCCCCCCACACACTCCAACCGCCACCCCCACCGCTACCTCCTCCCCGCAACCGCCTTCCTCGCCATCCCCCCCCTCCTAATCAAAGGCCCCCCCCGCGGCCCCGACTTCGCCTTCCACCTCCTCTCCTGGCTCGAAGCCGCCACCCAGTACGCCCACGGCGGCTACCCCCACTGGGCCTTCACCCCCGCGTACAACGCCGGCGAGCCCCGCTTCCTCTTCTACCCCCCGCTCTCCTGGACCCTCGGCGCGCTCCTCACGCTCATCCTGCCCATCCAGTTCGCCGGCACCACCTTCACCTTTCTCGCGCTCACCCTCTCCGGCTTCACCGCCCACCGCCTCGCCAGCCGCTACGCTCCCCCGCTGCTGGCCCTCCTCGCCGCCACGCTCTACCAGCTCAACCCCTACATGCTCTTCACGGCGTACGAGCGCTCCGCCTTCGCCGAGCTCCTCGCCGCCGCCTGGCTCCCCCTCCTCTTCCAAGCCGCCCTGGCCCCCACCGAGGCACTCCCACCCGGGGTGCCCCATGATGTCCGCGGCTCCATCGCGGCATCGTGGGCGCAATCCCTCCCCCGCCATTCCCGCCGAATCCTCAGCATAGCCCTCCCCATCGCCCTCCTCTGGCTCACCAACGCCCCCGCCGCCGTCATGGCGTGCTACGCCCTGGCCATCCTGACCCTAACCCGCCTTAACCTGAAAAGCCTGAGTGCCCCATTCATCGCGCCCTTCGCGATGAGTGGGAAGAATCCCCCATCCCACCTCCCCCTGGCCGTGACCACCATCGCCGGCACGCTCTTAGGCCTCCTCCTCCCCGCCTTCTACCTCTTCCCCGCCGCCTACGAGCGACGCTACGTCCAGATCACCCTCGCCACCATCACCGGCATGCGCCCGCAAGACCACTTCCTCTTCCACCGCATGCCCGGCCAAACCCCCGACGACCTCTTCCACAACGCCGTAGTCGCCACCGCCAGCACAATCTCCTTGATCCTGCTAACCGCCATCGCCGCAGTCTTCCTCCTCCAAGCCAGAAAATTGTCATCCCGACCGGAGCGAAGCGAAGTGGAGGGACCTGCATCTCGCTCGCTCCTGTACCAGCTCCTCCCCCTCACCCTCCTCCTCGCCTTCCTCCTCACCCCCCCATCCCTCATCCTCTGGAACCACACCCCCCAACTAGCCTTCCTCCAATTCCCCTGGCGCCTCAACGCCCTCCTGGCCGTAATCCTCCTTATCGTGGGGTGCCCCATGCTGTCCAAGCCGAAGGCGCAGGCATCGTGGGCGCAATCCCTAGCCCCCCTGGCCTTGGCCGCCACCCTCATCCTCCCCGCCTACACCCTCTTCCACCAGCCTTGCGACGCCACCGACACCCCCACCGCCCGCGCCCAACTCTTCCACTCCTACGTCGGCACCGAGCCCACCGACGAGTACACCCCCACCACCGCCGACAACGACGCCCTCCATCCCGGCATCATCCCCTGGTGGTTCCGCTGTCTCGCCACCCACCCCGACATCAACGACGCCTCCTCCCGCATGCCCCTGCCCGGCGGCACCCCCATCCACATCGAATGGGACCTCCCCTGCAACGCCCTCGTCATCCTCAACCGCCGCGCCTGGCCCGACTGGCTCGTCACCGTCAACGGCCACCCCATCACCCTCGCCCAACCCCTCCGCGACGACGGCCTCATCGCCTTCACCGCCCCACGCGGCCACCTCTCGCTCCACCTCCGCTACGTCCGCACCAGGGACCAGAAACTCGGCCTCATCCTCTCCGCTCTCGCGCTCCTCATCGCCGCGGCCCTGTTCTGGAAAGCCCGCGCCCTTGACAAAACAAACCCTCCAAGCGCCCCATCCAGCGCCCAACCTCTTTGATCCAGCCTGAATCTAACGTCAACGCAATGAATATCTTAGAATCAAAGTACGGGGGAGGGGGGATCGGGTGCGGTACACTCAGCAGGTCGACATTCCCGCAAGCGAAGAGGCCCCAGAACTCATGCGCAATCAGCCCGGCGAGCATCCCACTCCTGACACCCTCACCGACATCCCGCAGCTCATCACCGCCTACTACAACCTGCATCCCGATCCCGCAATCCCCGCCCAGCGCGTCGCTTTCGGCACCAGCGGCCATCGCGGCTCAGCCTTCCACACCAGCTTCAACGACGACCACATCGCCGCGATCTCGCAGGCCATCGTCGACTACCGCGTCCTCAACCACATCGACGGTCCGCTCTTCCTCGCCAAGGACACTCACGCGCTCTCGGACCCCGCCTTCTCGACCGCGCTCGAGGTCCTCGCCGCCAACGGCGTGACTGTCATGGTCGACTCCGCGCTGAGCTATACGCCGACTCCAACGCTCTCGCACGCCATCCTCACCTACAATCGCGATCGTATCGGCACGCTCGCCGACGGCATCGTCATCACGCCCTCGCACAATCCACCCACGGACGGCGGCTTCAAGTACAACCCGCCCAACGGCGGACCCGCGGACACGGGCGCAACGAAGTGGATCGAGAACCGCGCCAACGAGCTGATCATCGCCAAGCTCGCAGGCCTAAAGCGCATCGGCTACAAGCAGGCCCTCGCGCTCGACACCACGCATCGCCACGACTACCTGACTGCCTACTGCGACGATCTCGTCAACGTGCTCGACTTCGATGTCCTGCAGAACTCGAAGCTGAAGCTCGCAGTCGACCCTCTCGGCGGCGCGGGCGTCTACTACTGGCCGCGCATTATCGA
>CAXUDC010000016.1:16888-31651 GCA_964249685.1 uncultured Acidobacteriaceae bacterium | reverse complement strand
AGGGTGTCGAAGTACTGAGTGAGGAGCACGAGCGCCATGACGTCCTCGCTGGTGGCGCCGGGGACGCCGTGCTGGAAGTTCTCGATCGAGGAAGAAAGCCCGTCGATGATGGCCTGGCGCTCGGCCGCGATGCCCTTGCCTTGGAGCGCCTTCGATTCGGCCTCGGCCTCGGCCTGCTTGACCTTGAGGATCTTGTCGGCCTCGCCGCGCGCCTGGGCGGCGACCTGCGAGCGTTGCGCGGCGTTGATGTCGTTCATGGCGGCCTTGACCTTCACGTCCGGGATGATGTCGGTAACGAGCGCGGTGAGGATGTTGAAGCCGAAGCCGCTCATGATGGAGTCGAGCTCGGTTTTGACGGCGACGGAGATGCCGGATTGCTGCTCGAAGGTCTCGTCGAGCGTGAGCTTGGGGACGTGGCCCAGGATGGAGTTGAAGACGAAGGACTCGATCTGGCGCTGGGGGGCGGAGAGCTTGTAGAAGGCGTCGGGGATCTTGTCGTCGAGGACCTGGTATTGGACCGAGACGGGGATCTGGACGAAGACGTTGTCGCGGGTCTTGGTTTCGACCGAGAACTGCGCCTGCTTCACCTGCAGGTCGACGATGTAGGCTTTTTCGGCAAAGGGGATGAGGATCTGCAGGCCCGGCCGCACGATGCGGTTGAACTTGCCGAAGCGCTCGACGATGCCGGCGGTTGCGGTGCGGACGGTGAAGAGCGTCTTGAGAACTGTGATGAGGACAATGATGCCGAGGATTACCAGAAAGACCATCAACGCGCCGCCAAGTTCCATCGTGCACAACCTCTCGTTGGGGCAAGGATACACCCGCGCGGCAGATGGTGGTTGACAGGGTCAACGCGGCCGAGGAAGCTAGAGATAGCAGCAAATGCTGATGCCCGGCTGCGCACCGGCACCAGTGTTGTCACGGGCTCAACCGTTGTTATGGTGCATTAGCAAGAGAAGCTTGTAGAGCAGAGGGAGAAGAATCTCCGTCAGCACGTCAAGCGTCAGCTTACCCCCCAGCGGATCCGTAAAGATCTCATGGGCAGTTACCTCCTTTAGAGATCGCCTCGGGGCTCGAATCCCCGAGGCGTTTCGCTCTGCTTTTGCTAGAAGCAAGGGCTAAACTTGTGGTCCCCCGGTCGTGGCCCTGTGAGCGGTGCAGCTCTAAAGGTGGCTTTGTCATTACGCCATTAGCGGTAGCATGTAGCCATGGCACCGCACTTTACTCCAGCCGCGCTCAAGTTCCTGAAAGACCTGGCGAAACACAACGATCGTGAGTGGTTTCTGCCGCGCAAGCCCGCGTATGACGCGCAGTTGCGAGCTCCGCTGCTGGCCGTGATCGACGCCGTGACCGCAGCGCTGCCGGCGGAGTTTCAGCGCGATCCGGCAAAGGTGGCGATGCGGCCCTACCGCGATATTCGCTTCAGCAAGAACAAGCAGCCGTACAAGACGAACGTCGCGGCGTGGTGGGCGCGCGCGGGGCTCGAGAAGACCTCCGGCGGTGGGTTCTACTTCGAGCTCAGCCCGGCCGGCGTGATGATCGCCGCGGGCTGCTACATGCCGGAACGGGAGCAGTTGCTGGCGATCCGGCGCATGCTGATGGAGCGGCATGCGGAGGTCGCGAAGGCCATGAGGGGCAAGGGGCTGGAGCCGTTCGACGGCTTGCCGTTGACGCGTGCGCCCAAGGGCTTTCCGCCCGATGCGCCGGCGTTGGTGCTGCAGCGGCAGTGGGGCGTCTCTGCCCGGCTACCCGTGGAGGCGGCGCTGGAGGCTGGGCTGGTGAAGGAGATTACCGGCCGGTTCAAGGCGGCGCTGCCGCTGGTCGGGCTGCTGAACGAGCCTTTGCTTTCTGGGGGGAAGAAGGCTTTGTTTTAGGGATTGACCCCACTCATGACGGTGGGGCCGTCATGAATGGGGCACCCTCGGTGTGCGTGCCTCTGCGGGATTCTGAGGAAAACGTGCTGTTTTCGGTACTTTTGCCCGATGATGGAGAAAAAAGCTGTGGAAAGCCGTGGAAAACCGTTGACAAAGGGCCGGGGAGGGTCGAAGGTGGATTGCGGTACAGTCTAAACCCGCATGGATACTGGCTGATTCTACGGTGGGCGTTGAGATTGGCAGTAAATTCAAACTGAACGAAGGAGCAACACACTATGGCAAAGGGAATGACGAAGACCGCGCTCGTAAAGCTGATGGCGGAGAAGATGGAACTGACCAACAAGCAGACGGGCGCGTTCTTGGAACTGCTCGCCGATACGGCCGTGAAGGAAACAAAGAAGAACGGCGAGTTCACGATTCCCGGCGTCGGCAAGCTGGTGAAGGCGGAGCGCAAGGCTCGCCTGGGCCGCAACCCGCAGACCGGCGAGACGATCAAGATCAAGGCGAAGACGGTGGTGAAGTTCCGCGTGGCCAAGACGGCGAAGGATACGATTGCGCCGGTGAAGAAGTAGGTTCCTGGTGTTGCGGATAGCCCTGCCCCTTTGGGGTGGGGCTTTTTGTTTGGTAGCGTTAGGGATACTCCACTCATGACGGTGAAGCCGTCATAAATGGCGCACCCGGGGTTGCGGTTATTGGCGGAGTTCTACCAGGGTGGCGCCCTGGCCGCCTTCGTTGTGAGCGGGCTCGGTTACGGTGGTAACGTGCGGGTGGGCCTTTAAGAGCTCGCGGATGGTGCGGCGCAGGACGCCTAGCCCGGTGCCGTGGACGATGCGGACGCGGGGAAGTCCGGCGAGGAAGGCGCGGTCGATGTAGCGCTGGACCTGCTCTTCGGCCTCGACGGCGGAGCGGCCGATGACGTTGAGCTCCAACGCGATGTTGTCGCTCGATTCCGAGGTCTGGACGGTGATGCCTCCGCGGCGGCGCGCGGCCTGCAGCGGCGTGACGACGGCGACGTGCTCGACCTCGACGATGTCCGAGCGGAGGGCGCGCATCTTCATCTGGCCGACGGAGACCTCCAGATTCTTGTCGTCGATGAGGCGGTCGACGCGGGCCTGGCGACCTAACGACTTGAGGGTGACGAGGTCGCCGGGCTTGATCGGTTTGGGTGCTTTAGGGTCGGGCCGCCGCTGCAGGATGCCTTCGCCGCGGTCCGCGCCGGTGGTGTGGGCGAGCACGGTGGAGCTGAACTGCTCGGAGAACTCGCGGCGGACGCGCGACATGCGCAGGGCGGAGTCGCGCGCGATCTTCTGGGCGACGGTCTTGTCGTCGATCGCCTTTACGACTTCCTTGAGCTGGGTGTCGAAGTCCTCGAGGAGGCCGGAGAGCTTGCGTTCGAGCTCGTGGGTCTTCTGTTTCTGCTCGGCGCGGCCTTCTTTTTCGAGGCGCGCGCGCTCCCAGGCGACCTCTTCGGTGCGGCGCTTGAGCGAGACGCGCTCGGCGGTGGCGGCGGAGAGCTGGTCGTGGAGCTGGTCAAGGAAGGCGCCGATGTCGGCCTGCTGGGTGGTCATCTGGGCGCGCGCGGCTGCGATGATGCCTGCAGACATGCCGAGACGCTCGGCGATGTTGAGGCCGGCGGAGGCGCCGGGCACGCCAAGGCGCAGCTCGTAGGTGGGGGCGAGGGTCTGCTGGTTGAATCCGACGGCGGCGTTCAACACGCCGGGGTGCGAGGCGGCGTAGACCTTCAGGCTGGTCAGGTGCGTGGTGATGATGGTCCAGGCGCGCAGGCCGAGGAAGTGCTGGGCGACGGCTACGGCGAGCGCGGCGCCTTCCTCGGGGTCGGTGGCGGAGCCTAGTTCGTCGAGCAGGACTAAAGACTGCTGGCCGGCTTCGCGGCTGATGTGGTCCACGTTGACGACATGGGCGGAGAAGCTGGAGAGGTTGCGCTCGATGGATTGCGCGTCGCCGATGTCGGCGTAGAGGGCGGTAAAGAGGGGGAAGGTGGCCTCGTCGGCGGGGACGGGGAGGCCGGCCTGGGCCATCAGGGCGAGTAGGCCGGTGGTCTTGAGCGAGACGGTTTTGCCGCCGGTGTTGGGGCCGGAGATGATGAGCTGGCGGGCTTCGTCGGCGAGGGCCAGGGTGAGGGGGACTGGACGGGGGGTCGCCGGGGCTAGAGCCCCTCTTTCCGGGAGTGTTGATTCATGGGGCTGAAGCCCCAAGTTTCCACCCTCTGGTGAATAGGGTGGGGTTCCCTTTAGATCGGTGGTGGTACGGTCCCACCTCTCAGAATCGAGAGATGGGACGCCCGGATTGATGCGGGCGTCGGCTCGCATGCGGAGTTCCAGCAGGGGGTGGCGGGCGTTTTTTAGGCCCAGGGCTTCGGTGAAGGTAGGGGTGGTGCAGTCGAGGTCGAGGGCGAAGCGGGCGCGGGCGTGGTGCGATTCGACCTCCGCCAGGATGGCTGCGCCGAGCGTGAGGGTGGGGGCCTCGGCGGCGAGCGCGCCCGTCAGGACGACGAGGATGCGGTGGATCTCGGCCTGCTCTTCGTCGAGCAGGCGGACGAGCTCGTTGTTCTCCTCGATGGTCTCGAGCGGTTCTACGAAGACGGTCTGGCCGGTCGAGGAGCTGCCGTGGATGACGCCTGGGATCTTGCGCTTGAACTCGGCCTTGATGGGGATGACGAAGCGCTCGCCGCGGATGGTGATGAGGTCTTCGGTGCTGGCGCCCTCCTCGCGCAGGGAGCGGACGGCGCGGCGGAGCGAGGCTTCGATGGCGCGATGCTGCGATTCCATGGCGCGGCGGATGCGGCGGAGCTCGGGGCTGGCGTCGTCGGCGAGCGAGCCGTCGGGTTCGATCTTGCCGCGTAAGGTGCGGAGTAGGGGCGCTAGATCGCGGGGCAGGAGGGGTTCGGAGAGGGTGAAGAGGGCGGGGCCCAGGGTGGATTTTTGAAGTCCCACCCGGGAGTCTTGAGCGTCGGGCTTGAAGAGGTTGCGCCAGGCCGCAACGCGTTCTACGACGTTGGTGAGGGCAAGGATGTCGAGGGCCTCGAGCGCGCTGCCGGTGACGCGGGCCTTGTCTAACAGGGGCTGCGGGTCGAAGAGGCCGTTGAAGTCGAACGAGCCGCCGCGCTGCAGGAACGCGCGCAGGTCGGCGGTGCCGGCCTGCTGGGCGAGGATCCAGGGGAGGTCTGCGGAGGGCTCGAGCGCGAGGGTGAAGGCGCGGCCGAGCGGGCTGACGGAACGCCGGGCGATGTGCTCGCGCAGGCGCGGCCACTCGAGCGCGGTGGCGGAGGATTCGGCGAGCGGAAGCGGGATGTTGGGCAGCAGCGAGGTCACTGCTTCCATGCTAACTCCGTTGTGCGTGGTCGGTGGAGTGGCGTTTGCGTGGGGTGGTAGAGGTGTGGCGATGACTTGCGGATGCGATGAGACAGACGACTGCTTGCGATGGGCATGTGGTGATGGTTTCGGTTTGCTCTCGCGGCGGAGCTTCTCAGGGAGTAACCCCACGATCACCGCGATGAGCCCGCGGTGATCATGGGGCACCCCGCGCTTTGCGTATTGCTGATTAGGCCTGGACTGGAAGGGAGGCCGATGGAGAGACTCATTCGACCTCCCTTTGGGAATCCAAAAGCGCGCGGGTTACGTTCTATCTGGATAGACTGGGCAGATGGACACTTTGATCGCACGCTCGCGGCGGTTGCGCCGCACGGACGCCTTACGCTCGCTGGTACGGGAGACGCATCTGCGCGCCTCCGCCCTGATCTATCCCCTGTTTCTGGTGCCGGGCGAAGGCGTGCGCAAGCCCATCTCGTCCATGCCGGGGTGCTTCAACCTGTCGCTCGACGAGGCCCTGAAGGAAGCCGCCGAGTGCGTGGAGCTGGGCCTGGGCGGCGTGCTGCTGTTTGGGCTGCCGGCCGAAAAGGATGAGACCGGGTCGGGCGCGTGGGACGACCAGGGCATCGTGCAGCAGGGCGTACGGGCACTCAAGGCGGATGCGCGGCTTGCGTCGCTGGTCGTGATTGCCGACGTCTGCCTGTGCGAGTACACGTCGCACGGGCACTGCGGGATTGTGGCCCGGGATGGTGAGCATTATGAGATCGAGAACGACTCGAGCGTCGAGCTGCTGGCGCGGACCGCGGTGTCGCTCGCCCGGGCGGGCGCGGATATTGTCGCGCCGAGCGACATGATGGACGGGCGCGTGCGGGCGATCCGGCGGGCGCTCGACGGCGCCGGCATGAGCCACGTGCCGGTGATGAGCTACGCGGCGAAGTTTGCGTCGGCGTTCTACGGGCCGTTTCGCGAGGCGGCCGACTCCGCGCCGCAGTTTGGCGACCGCCGCAGCTACCAGATGGATGGCGCGAACGGGCGCGAGGCCATGCGCGAGATCGAGCAGGACCTGGGCGAAGGCGCGGACATGATCCTGATGAAACCCGCGATGGCCTATCTGGACGTGATCCGCGCGGCGCGGGACCGGTTCGATGTGCCGCTAGGGGCTTACCAGGTGTCGGGTGAATACAGTATGCTTTTGGCTGCGTTCGAGCGCGGCTGGCTGGAACGCGAACGCACGATCCTCGAATCGCTGCTGTCGATTCGCCGGGCGGGCGCGGATTTTATCGTTACCTACTTTGCAAAGGATGCCGCCCGATTGCTGCGGTAGGGACCAGAACACGATGGGCGCACAGAGACAGATTGCCTGGCAACAGGACGACGGGGCTCACGTAGAAACCGACGCGTACTACCGCGCGCAATGGCGGGCGTACGCGATCCGCCGGGGGCTGGCACTGTTTTTCCTTTTCTCCTGGACGCCGCTGGCGATCGGGCTGTTCCTGATGTCGCGGATGTGGCTGCATGAGCCCGTGCTTTTGATCGTGGCGATGCTGCTGTGGCTGGCGGCGGGATGCGGCCTGGCCTACGCGGCGGGAGAGTTTCGCTGCCCGCGCTGCCGCCGCCGCTACGGCGCCGTGGGCCACCGCAGGGGCGACATGAACCTGACGCGCGGGCTGTTCGACAACACGTGCTCGAACTGCAAGCTGCGCAAGTTCGAGCGGGTACGCCGCGGAGCCCACGCGGGCAACGAGCTCTAGGGAGTCATCGCCTGCTCGACCGCGGCCAGGTCGTCCGTATAGGCGTGCGCGGGCAGCTTGTCGAGCAGGGTGCGGAGCTCCGCGGCCAGCTTCGGTGTAACCTTGTTGGCGGTCTTCAGCTCGTTCAGCAGCGCGCAGAGCTGGGGCTCGTGCAGCTCGATGCAGCGCATGGTGTGGAGCAGGGCGTTCAGGTGGTCGTAGAGCGGCGGACGCGGCTTGGGGGTGGCCATGCGTGCTTGGATGCGGAGTCTCGTGCGGCGGATTGTGGATGCGGGGTCTTCGGCGTATTCTCAGCCTTACGAAAGAGCTGATTTTCGACGTTGCGTTCGACGAAGATGGACGTTTGCTCGCCGTTGGCCGGGGAGAGTCTATCTTCACCGACGGTGCTGATCTGGAGGAGCTGCGACGCAATGTGCATGAAGTGATGGAGGCTTTCTACTTCGATCGACCAAAGCCCACCGTAGTGCGGCTACACATGGTTCTCGATGAAGTGCTCTCCGCCGCATAAGACTGCCCAGAGATCAGGAGGAACTCCTGAAGGAATCCTGACGCGGCCCAAGCCCGTTTACCTCCAAGTGTAGCTACGGTTTTTTCTTTTCGACCTCATCCTGAGCGTAGCGAAGGACCCCCGCATTGTCGCTGCGGCTACACATCAAGGAGGGTCCGATTAAGCCTATGTATCGCCCTGTCCTCAGAGCGCCGGGCTAAAGCCCCCTCATCCATTCGCCTTGTTCGTGAGACTAAAGTCCCATGCTTCCACCCAAATACTCAACCGGAGACTTGCTAAGCCGTGATCAACTCCATCGCGAGCACGGCGAGCCCTAACGTCGTTACGTCCTCTGCGAGCGCTACGTACAGGTCCTTGAAGCCGCGGGTATGCACCAGGTAGCGCCGCAGGTGGTAGCCCAGAAACGTCCACACCGCGGCGCAGACGCCGCCGAGCAGCGCGCCTTGCAGCCACGCTCCATGCAGCCCTGTCGCGGCCAGCGCGCCGCACAGGCCACCAAAGGCGATGCGGCCGGCGAGGGGGAAGAGCGCGGTGCGGTTGGGCGTGTTGGGCAGCTTGTCACCGATATACTCGCCGAGCGCGAAGACCGTAAAGACGATCACGGTGATGAGCTTCGCGGTCCAGAATCCCCAGGTGTGTTCTACCGCCAGGTGGCCGGTCCAGGCGAACCAGCAGACGACCGCGATCGGCGTCATGGTGCGGTTGCCGGTCAGCGCGCCGAGCAGCGGGATGCCGATGAGCCAGGCAGGGATGGGAGTCATAAATAGATGTCCTCAGGGACGAGTGTACGTGGGCGGGGTTGCGGCGGGCGAGATTGCTTTCAGCGGGTCAACACCGGGCTTCGTGGCGGTTCGCCCAGGTCTCCGGCGCGAGACCTGGGGCACCTACGGCTATGCGCGCAGGTAGTCGTAGAGGGGGAACTGCTCGGCCATCTCCGCCACCTCGCCGCGGATGCGCGCGAGCGTCTTCGCGTCGCCGCGGCCTTCGAGCGCCTGCACGATCCAGGCCGCGATCGTCAGCATCTCCGGCTCCTTCATCCCGCGCGTGGTCAAGGCCGGCGTACCGATGCGGATGCCCGACGGCTTCATCGGCGGGTTGGGGTCGAACGGGATCGCGTTCTTGTTGACCGTGATGCCCGCGTGGCCGAGCGCGTGCTCCGCCTCCGAGCCCAGAATGCCTTTCGCAAAGACGTCGATCAGGCAGAGATGCGTGTCCGTGCCGCCCGAGATGATGCGGAAGCCGTGCCCGGCAATCGCGCCCGCGAGCACCTTTGCGTTGGCGACAACCTGCGCGGCGTATGCGGCAAAGTCCGGCTCGAGCGCCTCGCGGAACGCCACCGCCTTGGCCGCGACGACGTGCATCAGCGGCCCGCCCTGCTGGCCCGGAAATACGCTGCGGTCGATGCCCGCGGCGAACTCCTGCTGGCACAGGATGAGCCCGGCGCGCGGTCCGCGCAGCGTCTTGTGCGTGGTCGTCGTGACGACGTGCGCGTGCGGCACTGGCGAGGGGTGCGCGCCGCCCGCGACCAGCCCGGCGAAGTGCGCCATGTCGACCAGGAAGTAGGCACCCACCTTATCCGCGATCGCGCGCATGCGGGGGAAATCGAACTGCCGCGGGTAGGCGCTGCCGCCGCCGATGATCAGCCGCGGCTTCTCCGCAACCGCCTGCGCCTCCAGCTGGTCGTAGTCGATGACCTCCGTATCCTTGCGGACCTGGTAGCCGGCGATCTTGTACAGCTTGCCCGAAAAGTTCAGCTTATGCCCATGCGTCAGGTGCCCGCCATGCGCCAGGTCGAGCCCCAGGATGGTGTCGCCCGGTACCAGCAGCGTCATGAACGCCGCCGCGTTGGCCTGCGAGCCGGAGTGCGGCTGCACGTTCGCGTGGTCGGCACCGAAGAGCCGCTTGGCCCGGTCGCGGGCCAGGTTTTCGATCACGTCGGCATACTCGCAGCCGCCGTAGTAGCGCTTGCCGGGGTAGCCTTCCGCGTATTTATTGGTGAACACCGTGCCCACGGCCTGGAGTACGGCGCGCGAGACGAAGTTCTCCGACGCAATCATCTCCAGACCCTCGTGCTGGCGGGCGATTTCATTTTCGACCTGCGCGAAGACTTCAGGGTCGGAGACGGCGAGCGTGGCGGTCAGATCGATCGGCATACGATGATTTTATGCCAGCCGCGGCAGGCGCACGTGTCAACCGAACTTTGGTGTTACCGTCCCGCCGGAGGTAATGCTGCTTTGGTTAATGCGGCGACGCTTCCGTGGGATGGGAAACCCTGCCGGGGTGAGCGATTCTAAAGCAGTCGAGAGGCACCAGAGGCCTCCCCCTTGGAGCTACCCCATGCACAACATTTTGATCGCCGCCGCCTTCCTGCTCATGGTTTTCTCGCCCTGCTTCCTCGCCATGCTGAACACGCCTGCCGCGGACTGACGGCAAGGCTTAACGCAAAGGACGCGGAGGAAAACGCAGAGGTTCGCAGAGCCTTCCTCCGCGTAAACCTCAGCGACCTTTGCGTTTAATCCTGCCTACCGCTCCGCCGCCAGCTTTTTGAACGCGTCGTGGATGAACTTGCCCAGGTACCAGGCGTCGAGATATTTGTACGGCGTCTCCCCGGTCGTGTAGTGCCCGCACGGCAGCACGCGCGAGACGTAATCCACCTTGTACTTCTCGAAGTTCCGCAGCACGTCCAGCGAGAACTCCTCGAGAAACGTCAGGTCGTACGTCGCATGAACGACCAGCACGCGCTTCGGGTTCGCCGCGAAGCGCTCCATATACGCCATGGGGCTGACGCCGCGAAAGACCTCGCGTACGGTGTCCTGCGTGAGCCCGGCCTGCGCAAAGCCCTCGCGGATGTGCCGCGTGCTCTGCCCGGTCCACACCACGTCGCCGAACCAGGTGCTGGCATGGTTGAACGCGCAGACCTTCAGCCGCGCGTCATGCGCCGCCGCGATGAACGCGTAGGCCGACCCCAGGCTCGTGCCCAGCACGCCGAACTGCTCGTACCCCTGCTGCGCAAGCCAGTCGATGCAGGAGCGGATGTCGACCACGCCCTGCTGGCACGCCGCCATCGTGCGCCCCACGTTCGCGCTTACGGCATAGTCGGAGCGCTCGAGCTCGGCCGGCCGACGGATGTCGTGGTACGGCTTCGAGAGCCGCAGGCAGCTGATCCCGAAGCGGTTGAAGATCTCGCACAGCGCGTTGTGGCTGAAGGCGTCGGCGTTCCACTGCGGCATCACGATCATCGCCTGGCGCGGTTTGGCTGGATCCCGGCCTTTGGCGTGGGAGGCCGGAAACCAGCGCGCGTTCACCTGGTCGTTTTCCGGGTGTTGCGAGCGCACGGCGGAGGTAAAGCGCAGGAACTCAGCGGTCGGCAGGTCGCCGCTCGCGGCCTTCTCCTTGTACCATGCGTCCTGCGCCAGCGTCTCCGGCCGAACGTTGGTGGGGAACAGCTGCGGGTGCCGGGTCTCCAGGCGAAAGTCCGTTGGCGTCGTATATCCAAAGAACTCGTCCGACCGCTGGGCGATGCCGGCCGAGAGCGCCGTCATCCGCTCGAGCTCGCTGCCATACTCACCGGCCGGCCCCTGCGGCAGCCAGTCGAAGCCCCATTCAAGTGGCCGCACGATGCGGTTCGTGTCGCGCGTCGTAAGCGCCGTCTCCCAGGCAAACATCCATTCTGCGTAGAGCCCAGCAGCCATAACCCGAGTGTAACAAGCACCTTTCATAGTGCAATCGTAAAAGCGAAAAAAAAGCGAATACCATTTGAGTGTTCACGATGGCCGGAAAACCTGTCTTCTTACCGCCATTCTAAAGCCTAAATGGTTCACAGGAATGCACTTACACGCGAAGCCGGGCTCTTGAAAAAAGATGCTTGACTTCACTTTTGCCAGGGGCTATAACCTAGAAACTTTCCGTATGCGGCAAAGCATTGGCGAGGCGATGGGACCACGGTGAGGAGACGTCCCCTAAAGGCCTGGCACGCAATGCATGTCGCTCGAGAGCCGGTCCCCTGTTGCCTCCCAGCGCACGGGCCCGTCCTACGACAACACACGGGGTGCGTGGGCGCACTTCGTTCTGGGGCCCGGCTAGAGGCCTCGAACGAAGACCGTCAGGCACCAACCAGCAGCCTGAGCGAGCCCATTCGACCTTCGTAAACCACTGAGGCTCGCCGGGGGAGAAGTGTGCCTTTTGGAGAAACGATCGATGAACGACTTGCGCTTGGAACTGAAAGTATGTGAAGGGTGCGGAGCGCTTTGGCTCCGCGCCGGCTGCCCGGGTGCCGCATCGGCCCAACAGGCTCCGCGGGCCAACAACGTCTACTGCAAATCCTGCGTCCGCATGCTGGCCGCCTTTCCGGCCGCGCGCGGACCGAAGAAGGTCAGCCGCGTCCGCATCCGGACGCGCAAACCGCTGGTGGCGCTGAGCGTTACAGCTTCGGCCCTGGTCCAGCACGGAGGTGCACGATGAGCTCAGCTCTCCTCGTACTCCCCCGCCTGTGGGCTACGGCCGCGGGCGAGCGTAGCCTGACGCCGCTGGCGCAGACCACGCGCCAGCTCACCCAACGGAGCACCGCGCAGACGTTTGCGCCCGGCCGGCGCAAGGCTCCGCACTCGCTCCGGCTGGTGCAGGCGCGCGCGCTGGAACCCGCAGCACAGCCTGTGCCCGCGCCTGACCGGCAGCCTGCTCCGCAACGGCAGCAGGCCCCGCGTGCCTTGCCAGTCAAGCCGCAGCCGCAGCTGGCCTTCTACCGCAAATATACGGAGGCCATGCTGCGGCGCTACCTCAAGCTGTCGCTCGAGGCCGGCCGTGTGCCCTCGCTCATCGGCCAGGACATGTTCCGAGGACGCGTCTCGCACTGCAGCGTCACCGGCTTCGACGACGTTGTCATCTTCGTCGAAGACATCAACCGTTGCCTGGCGACGCTCGACGCCGGCCAGCGCTACCTGGTGCGAAAGATC
The DNA here is from genome assembly GCA_964249685.1 of uncultured Acidobacteriaceae bacterium. GTDB lineage: Bacteria > Acidobacteriota > Terriglobia > Terriglobales > Acidobacteriaceae > Edaphobacter. The sequence goes on along the minus strand of CAXUDC010000016.1, from coordinate 19,237 downwards.
GCCATCGAAGGCTACAGGATGGGCGAGACCGCGGCCATGAAGGGTATTTCGCTACGCACCGTGCTGACGCGTTACACGGCGGCAATCGACAAGCTGAGCCAGCTGTTCCTGGAACGCAAACTGCTGCACTCGATGGAGGACCCCGGCCTCGACGGCTGAAGGGATCTGCTTTTTCCGCCGTCCTCCTGAGCGCAGCGAAGGACCCCCGCATGGTCGCTGCGACTACTGCTCGACGTACCGTTTGAACCGCCACACAACGCGTGATGCTCCACTTTGGGCGGACCCTTTCCGGGTCTCGCCCATTTCTCTGTGGAAAACAACAAAGCCCAAATCTTGTCAAGGGGTCCAACCTGCCCTGCAACCCGTAAACCATTCACAGGCAACCACTTAGCCCCCAAAAACAGTTTGCGTATCTAGGGGTGGCCACCTGCTATTCTAAATAAGTAAGTAAGAAACAAGCGGGAGCAACGCCAACAGGCGCTGCTCCCGTCGTCGTTTAACTCACTTACAGGCAGGAGGCGCAAAGCATGCCAGCAGCAAATCGCAAGGAACTTGAGCGGCCCTCGGCAACCCCGGGGGCCGAGTCGTTTGGGCCGGTGCTCGTAGAGCCGGCCCGCAAACCGCCCAGCATGCGCCAGGCCGTCGCGCAGGCCAGGCGAGAGATCGCCCTGACCCTGCCGGCGGTCGTGCGCACGCTCGCGCAGCAATCGGTCGAAGGCAGCGTGACGCACCTGAAGCTCTACCTCGAGCTCAGCGGCGTGCTCAAGGGAGGGCTCGCGGCCCCGCCGAAGATTGCCCGCGAGAAGACGCTCGAAGAGGTGCTCATCGAAAAGTGGGCGCAGGACAAGGCTTACGAAGAAGCCGACCGCGCCGAGCGCGATCGCGACCGGGCAGAGGAGGTTCTGAGTGGCGTTTGAGGATGGCCGTCTGGCTCGCACCAACCCCCATATTCCGCGGCGGCGCGCCGCTACCGGCCTCCAGATGCATGCCATGGCGGTCGAGTTCCCCGACGTCCACGGCCACCCCAACCGCTTGCCGTTCGAAGGCTGTCTGACGCTGGTCGATGTCGCCAGCGACCGCGCCCCGAGCGGCGCGCGCGGCCACCGCGTCGTGCTGACGCGCGCGGCCGCGGAGCAGGCCTTGCCCAGCCTGCTCGGCATGGCGGTCGACTACAAGGCCGGCTGGGACGGCCACGACGCGCGGCAGAAGTGCGGCATCATCACGTCAGCGCATCTCGACCACCGGCAGCTGATGGTGGCCGGCTACCTTTACGCGCGGGACTACCCGGAGCTCGAAGTCGCGCTGGGCGCGGTGCAAGGCAGCGCTGCGACGAAGGGCGAGATGGGCATGAGCTACGAGCTCGCCGACGCGCACGTCGCCGACATGCGCGCCAGCGTCTGGACGCTCACCCGCGCCACGTTCACCGGCGCCGCCATCCTGCTGCGCGACAAGGCAGCCTACCGCGGCACCAGCTTCCGCGTGCATCAACAGGCACGCGCCCGAGCCGCCTAGCAAGGGGTGCCCCATGATCACCGCGCGCTTTACCGCGGTTATCGTGGGGACAATCTCTCGCCCGCATCACGCCCACACACCAACCAAAGGAGAATCAATGACGTTCCAAGGAGTACTGCAAACCGTCGGCAAGGACTTTGCCAAGGGCCTCAAGTTCGCCCTCACCTACGCGGTGCCGATCGAAAAGCTCGCCGCGCTGCTCTTCCCCGCCGCCGCGCCGGTCGCGAACGAGCTCGCCGACGCCACCGCGCTCATCCAGAACGCGGTCCTCATCGTCGAGCAGAAGTTTGCCGCCAGCGGCGTGCAGAGCGGCACCGGCGCGCAGAAGCTGGCGGAGGTCCTGCTGCTCGCCGGCGACACCGTCTCGCAGCTGCTCGCCAAGGCCGGCCTGCCCGCCACGTCGGACTACGTCGCGAGGCTCGTTTCGGCCGTCGTCGCCATCCTCAACGCGCAAGCCATGCCGGCCACCGCGCCCGCAACCAAGTAAAAGGAGCACGAAGATGGATATCGAAATGGAAGCCGGCGTAGAGACCATGATGGAGCGCCTGCAGGCCGCGGCAACGGCGCTCGAAGCCGCCGCCGACCGCCTCGCTGCGGTAGAGCTGCAGGCCTCCGCCACCCGCGACAGCGACCTGGCCGAGCGTCTGGCCGCGGCCGAAAGCACGATCGCCACGCTGCGGGCGTCGCAGGTCAGCCGTAAGACCACGGTTTCCGGCACGCTGGTAGCGAAGGAAGGCGTCGCAATTGAAGCAGGAGCTCTGGACACCGCGCTGTCCAGCCTAAGCCTGGAGCAGCGCATCGCCGTCAAAGCCCAGCTCATGCGCGGCGGCCTGCTGG
>CAXUDC010000016.1:0-16788 GCA_964249685.1 uncultured Acidobacteriaceae bacterium | reverse complement strand
AAAGAATGAACGCCAAGTTTACCGAAATCAGCGCCGCCGCGGACTACATCGGACCCGGAGCCATTGAAGTTCCCATGTACCAGTCCGAGATCACCGATCTCGTCCGCCGCCGCGGCATCTTCGGCCAGCGCATCAAGCAGGTTCCCGCCACCGGCCATCCGTCGCGCTTTTTCGAGGAGACCAGCATTCCGTCGCCGGCCGCGTCGAGCGGTTTCGTAGACCCTCGCAACATCGTCGCGCCGCTCGTCTCGCCCACGCGCATCGAGCGCAGCGTGCCGCTCAAGGCGCTCGTCGCGCAGATCAACTACAACCTCTTCGACATCGAGCTCGGCAAGCAGCAGAGCCAGTTCGCCTACCTGCAGGCCAAGGACCTCACCGACACCGTCGACGGCGTCCTGCGAACGCACGACATCGCGCTCTGGAACGGGTCCGACACCAGCCTCAGCTCGCCGACCACCGCGCAGTACTTCGGCGCCGCCGCGCAGATCGCCGCCGGCGGCAACTCCATCACCATCGGCACTTCGCAGTCCATCGTCGATGGCTTCAAGTCCGCCGTCGCGCAGATGCTTTCCTCCACCAGCTACGGCGTTCGCCCCACGGCCATCTATGCCAATCCCATCCTGCTCGATCTCATCGATCGCGAGATGAAGTCCGAGTTCAATGTCGTGCTTAACACCAAGGATGTCGGCGGCGGCTTCACCGTCAAGACGCTCTCCACGCAGGCCGGCGACCTGCCCCTGATCCCCGAGTGGACCCTGCCCTACACGGGCACGCCGGGCAGCGGTTCGGCCGTGCTGCCGGCCTACATCGTGACCGAAGACATGATCGAGTACCACTGGCTCTCGGACCCGAACCCGCGCATCTTCCAGCTCGGCGTCCCGGGCTCGCTGGCGTCGCAGTACGTGGTCGTCAAGTTCGGCGGGCTCGTCGTGAAGGGCGCGAACTACGCGCACTACCAGGTCCTCGTAGACCGCTAAACGCCACGACTTAACACAGAGAACACGGAGCAAGACCACGCAGAGGACACAGTGACCTCTGTGTGGTTTTTCTCTGTGTTCTCTGTGTTGAGTCTTTGAAAGGAGGGCACATGGGATACTTGGAACCCGCGGACTATGAGGCCTACGGCCTCGCAGCGGAGACGGCGGATGAGCTGGTAACGATGGCCTCCGCCCTGATCGAAGGCCACTGCCACAGGCCTTCGCTGATGGCCACGCAGTACATCGAACGCGTCCGGCTGAGCGAATCCAACCAGACCGCTCGCCTGAGCTACGGCCCGCTCGCCGCCGGTGCCATCACCGGCGTCCGCGTACGTTACGGCCGCAGCTCGCGAGAGGGCTTCGGCTTCGAAACAGCACAGGCCTTTGGCCTGCCCGGGACCTGGACAGTCGTCGATTCGACAACCATCGAAGTGTACGTCGCAGCACGCGAGATCTCCTTCGCAAACAACGTGCTGGGGCTCGCCTACAACGAGGCTGAGATCACCTACACGGCCGGCGTTACGTCCGTTCCGGACCAGGTCAAGGCGGCCTGCGCGCAGATCGTCAAGAACGCCCAGACCACGCCGGGGCTCAACGTAAAAAGCAGCCGCCTGGACACCATGCAAATGGAATACTTCGGCCCGACGCTCATCGATGACGGCGTCCGCATGCTGCTCAAGCCGTATCTCGCGGAGAAACTATGACGGGCGCGGGCGTTCGTCTAGCCGATGCCTTGCTGCGCTCGGTCGGGGGCCGGACCGTGCTGCTCAGGCTGCCCGCGCCGGCGGTCCAGGGCGATCTCGGCGAGCAGCTGGGCCTGGCCGTGCCGCAGTTTCAGGACACGCCGCTCGGCCCCGCCGCGTTCCGCAAGGTGCGCGCCACGAGCAAGCCGGAGGGCTTCACCTATGAGCTGCTGGTCTCGGCCTCGGCTGTGCACGCGCTCGTCGGATCGCTCGACTACGACTCGGCCGACGTGCTCTTCAGCGTAGCGGCCGGCGTCGTCGTCGGCGGTGCCGTGCTGCAGATCACCTCAGCCGTCAGCGCGGAGGCCTTCGGCGAAGTCTACCTCTATCGCCTGCTCCTACGCGGCCCTGCGCAGATGTAAAGGGGTGCCCCATGATCACCGCGGCAAAGCCAAGGTTATTGTGGGCGGGCTCACTTCCAACCGCCAAAAGAAAGGAGAAAACCATGAGTGTGCAGGATGTAAAAGACACCTTCTACGCCGCGCTTCGAGACCGCATCGCAGCCAGCAGCCCGGGCCGCACGATCGTCGTCCGCGGCGTCACCAGGCCGGCGTTGCTGGTTGCGGAAAATGAACTTCCCACACCAGAGCTGACCCACACGCCGGACGCCTTCCTGATGACGTGGACGTCCCTTGCAGTCGATCCGCTCGGCATGATCAGGCTCGCCTGCGAGATCCGCTACGCCACAGCCGGCACCACGGGCGTGGCCGGCATGGATCGCGGCCGCGCCCTCGCCGCGATGGATGCGGAGCTGCGCGCGTCCCTGTTCACGCCACCGCAGTCCGCGCCGCTGACCACGCTGGCAGAAATCGCAGGCGGCGGAGCCACCACCCAGACCGCCACCGGCACCGCAATCTTCTGGTGCGACGCAGCCTTCGGTCCAACCCTCCAGCGCAACGAGCGCCTGGAGCGAACCGCAACCGTGGAGGTCTTCGGCTATGAGTAACCTCACGGCACTCGCGCCCGTGCAACGCCGCGTCCGCGCCTACTTCGCACCGGTCGCACGCGCCACCGGTACGCCAACCCTGTGGGATCCGGCCGGCCTCGCGGCGTTCAATGTGGACGCGCCTCCCGCACCGTGGCTCGACCTGGGTTGGTGCAGCGGGTTCACGCGCCGCAGCGGCAGCAAAACGGCGCCGCTGCTGACGGGTGCCCCGGCCACGGCCTCCACCCAGGTCCGCACGGAAGTCGACGCGCAGGTCGCGCTCGAGTTCGAAAGCTGGGGCAAGCTGCAGCTCGCGCTTAGCTGCGGCGCGCAGCAGACCAACATTCTTACGCCCTCGTCGACGGTGCCGGTCGCGGCCGGCTCTACGGCCACTTCGCTCAATGTGGGCGCGGCTGCGAGCAGCTTCAACGCGGGCGACCTGGTGGTCGTCGACGACGACTACACGGGGGCCACGGGCTTCGTCGGGAGCGGGGTCAGCGGCGGCTATGCAAAGTCTGCGACGTTGATTGGCTCTGATACGGACTACGTGCGACGCGTTTCGTTGAACGTGGCGCGTATCACGCAAAGCATTGCCGGCACCCTGACGCTTGCCGCACCTCTGCTTGCCGGTGTCCCTGCCGCGGGCATGCAGGTTGCTGCCGTGGCGGCGTTCTGCGATCGCGAGGGTGGCAGCTTCTTTCAGGAGTGGTCTGCGCTGTTTATTGTCGAAGGCCAGCAGGGCGACCGCGTCGCCTTTCACTATCCGCGTCTGCAGGGCATGAGCCCGGCTGCGGAGAGCGCGCTTGCGATCGGCACGGGGCTGGATAAGCTGCGGCTGCCGGGGAACTTTCGCGCGCTGCCGGTGGTGGATGTGCTCGATGGGGAATCGATTGTGTGCTATCGGGCTTATCTTCCTGCGCCTCTGGGGGCCGTTTAGGGCAGAGTCTCAACCCCACTCATCACCGTGAAGCCGTGATGAATGGGGCACCCGGAAGTTTGCGGGTTCACGAAACATAAATACTTAGAGGGATATCTAAATGACGACTCGAAAGGCAAGACCGCTTGCGCATTTCTGGCTTGCGTGGACGCTGTTGCTCGGCGGGCTTGGGGTGCTGGCGCAGGCTGCCGGCCAGAACCAGAACCAGAACCAGACCCAGACCGGCCCTGCGACGACCGCCGTCACCGACACGATCTACCGCGCGGACGGCACTGCCGCCTCGGGCACGGTGCTGATCAGCTGGCCGGCCTTTACGCTGGCGACTGGCGCGAGCGTGCCCGCCGGCAACTCCTCCGTCACGCTGGGCGCGGGCGGCGCGCTCAACGTCAACCTGGTTCCGAACGCGGGCTCGACCCCGATGGGCAGCTACTACACGGTCGTCTACCACCTGGATGACGGCAGCGTCACGCGCGAGTACTGGGTGATCCCGGCGGCGGCCGCGCCCGTTCACCTGGCGGCCATCCGCAACACGGTGCTGCCGGCGAGCGTCGCCATGCAGACCGTCTCGAAGTCCTATGTGGACACGGCGATCACGGCCGCCGAGCTCGGTCAACCGCTTGACGCGAGCACGCCCTACGTGCTCAAGACGGGCGACACGATGACCGGCCCGCTGGTGCTTCCGGGCGACCCTGTGACGCCGCTCCAGGCCAGCGACAAGAACTATGTCGACGGGCAGACGGCGGCGCTGCAGGCGGGGTTGGGCCAGAAGGTGTCGACCAACCCGCAGGGCACCCAGCAGGTAGCCCAGCCCGCGGGCACGCAGCTCGAGACCAACAACCTGAACGGCCAGCTCTTCGCCAGCCAGTACACGACGGGTGCGGGCACGGCCAACCCCAACAACAACGGCATCGCCAACGCCATCGCGAGTCCGGACTGCACCAGCGGCTGCGACATCGTCGTCGAGCACAGCTACCCGAACACTGAGCAAGTTGTGCCGGGCAGCTTGAACAACGGTACCGTGGTCGAGGATCGGCGGCTGGGCAGGCAGATTGACAACTACCTGAACCCGCAGGATCCGGCCGGCTTCAACGTGGCCAAGACCATCCACGCGACCGCGACCGAGACCGCTCCGCAGACCCTGGCGCGCACCGGCGGCGAGGAGATTTCGTTCATCAGCCTGCTGGTCGCGCAGGATAACCTGACCGGCGGCAGCAACGATTACCCGCGCAATCAGCAGGGCATCATCCCTTACTTCAAGACCGGCTACACGGCGCTTGAGGTGGCGAGCAACAACTACACGCCGGGCCAGCATGTGCAGACCGTGAACGACCAGAACTGCTTCGGCGTGGGCGACTGCCTGCTCGGCGCGCAGGTCATCCGCGCCTCGGGCGGCATGCGCGACGACGCCGACGAGGGCACGCACCCTTACGACATCGACATCTTCGAGGACCTGATCGCGCTCCAGGGCATCTGCACGACGGGCTGCACGACTGGCTCGACGACGGTTGCGGTGAACATCACCACGGGTCCGAACACGCAGGGGGAAGGCCGTTTTCTCATCGACAAGAACCCGGCGAAGATCATCACGACGGGCACGATCGTGGGCGGCCTGCGCACCGGCCGGCAGCCCCAGGCCACGTTTACCGGCACCAACTTTCCAGTCAGTACTTTTCTTGAAACCCAGCAGGCGATCCCTTCGCAGGCGGGCGATATCGCGCCCGGCACAGTGACCGCGGCCATCGTCACGACGGGCGTGCCGGCAGGCTTTGCGACCAACACCGCCGCGCTGCCCGCGACCACGGGCGTGGCCTGCGTGACGGACGCGACGAATTCTCAGCAGCACTTTGAGACGGCCGCGTACACGGTCGTCGACGGCAGCCATCTGCAGCTCACGCTGCGCCGTCCGCACCAGCCCGGCGCGACCGTGGCGGTGGGCGGGCTATGCGGCTACGGCATTGAGCAGACGGTGGACACGCTGAACGGCATTCGCCAGGTCTTCCCGGTCGTCGGCTCGAACTCCGCCACCACGCTGCTCTACGCGGGCTCGAACACGGCGGTGGTCGGCGAGCAGGGCTTTACCAGCGCGTTTGCCAACGTGAGCCTGGTGATCGCGGCCATCGCGCGCACGGGTAACGTGGTCACGGTCTCGACCGCGGGCAACTTCGGCGCGGACCTGAACGGCCTGACGTTGAACGTGCAGGGCGTCGCGGACTCCAGCTACAACGGCAGCTTTGTCGTCACCACGACCGGGCCTAACACGCTAACCTACACCGATAACGGCCCGGACTCGACTACCTCCGGCGGCACCATGACGTTCCTCAACGGGGGCTACGCGCTCTACCCCATGGCGGAGGTGACGAGCGTCTACAACGCGACCACCAAGGCCGTGGACGGACAGTTGATGCTGGCCGCCAACACCGTGCCCTGGGCTCCCGGCGACGCGGTCGAGCAGCCGCACTACTTCCAGGAGATGGTGCACCAGGATACCGAATACATCGATCAGTCGGTCCCGCGGCCGACCGGGTTGCAGGCCGGCGGCATCACGTACGGGACCAACAACGGCCCCGGGCTGATCGGCTACCTGATCTCGAACAGCGTTCCGCTCTCGAGCTACTACGGCAACGGCGGCACGCATCTTCCGCCCGATACCGGTATCGAGGTCGTCGGTGTATGGAACCAGGCGCTGGCAGTGAACGCGGGCGAGACCTCGGCCATTCGTGTCGGCTGCAACTCGCATGGCTGCAACAAGTGGAACTCGGGCTACAACCTGTTTCAGATGGATTCCTCCGCGGGGCAGGACAGCATTGCGTTTGCGCCGCAAAGCAGCACGTTGAACTTCTCGCTCCGCGGTACCGGCTACCAGTTCACCCCGCAGGCGTTTACGGCCGGCACCATCAACGTGACGACGCTCAACGCGGGCTCGGTGCACGGCCTGTTTACGGGCACCGTGCAGCCTTCGAGCCTGCCCGTCTTTGCGGCTTCAGGCGCAAGCCACGCCGTGGGCGCGGTGCCGGACCCAGGCGCGACCGCGGGCAATACACGCTTTCTGCGTGAGGACGGAACCTGGTCCCAGGCAGGCAGCAGCAACCTGGTCGCGAGCGCCAGCGGCTACACCGTGGCGGGCCCCACCAGCCTGCCGCAGCGCGCCGGCCTGCTGGGCGAGTACCTGATGACCGAAGGCGCCGGCGGCACACTGCACGACACCAGCGGCGCCGGCAACGACGCCATCCTGGGGCCTGGCAGCAACGCGCCCGCCTGGGAAGGCAAGCAGGATCTCGACTTCCAGGCCTACCAGTACGCCAGCGTTCCCGGTGCCCTGAACGCGGCCAAGACGTGGATGTTCCTGGCCTACTTTCCCATCGAAGGCACGCAGCAGCTGCCGCAGGCGCCGGGGTACCAGCACCCCAACGGCTACCCGTCCATCCTGTGCGGCACCACGCCGAGCCAGCTCTGCCTGATCGCCTCACTCAAGAACCGTACGCGGTCCTACACGTTCGAGGCCTTCAACACGGACGACACGCAGGCCGGCGAGATGATGCCTCCGGGCTGGCACGTCTTCACCCTTACCTGCGGTGTGAGCGGCACGCCCGCGCGCATTTTTTACGATGGCGCGGAGGTCGGCTCCTACGCCAACCGCGGCAGCAACACGTGCCCCACGGGGACGACGGGCAACTACCAGCTCGGCGGCTCGGGGCTGTACCAGGCCACGTTCTTCGCCGGCAAGATGGCGGGCGTGTGGGCGTGGAACTCGGTGCTTTCGCCCGGCGACGCGGTGGCGGCCTCGCGCACGGCGCTCGCATACCTGGACAGCAAGGGCGTCTCGCGGACCTTCCGCAAGACGACCCAGGCGGCACCGCAGATTCTTACCGGGCTGGACTCGCGCACGGCCGGCTACCTGCTGACCCCGCAGACGGTTTGGCCCGCGCTGATGAACCTTACCGATGCGAGCTACGTGCGCACCAATGTCGCGGTCAGCGGCGAGCAGGCGGCGGACATCTGCAACGAGTTCGATCTCGCCTATGCGTCCCAGGCCGGCGATGGCTCGGGGCCGATAATCACGGTACTGTGGGGCGGCGTGAACGACCTGCGCAGCTCGCAGCAGACACCCCGCCAGATCGCCAACAGCCTGCACTGCATCGTGCAGAAGGCCAAGACGATCGGGCGCGTGGTGCTGGCCACCGAGACCAGCTCGACCGGCCCGCTTCCTTCGGGCAGCACGGGCGACGCGGGCAAGAACGCGCTCGACACCATTCTGCGCGCGGAGGCCTTCAGCTGGGGCGTCGATAACCTGGCGGACCTCGCGACCGACCCCATCCTGGGGGCCGATGGCGCGTCCGCCAGCACAACGTACTTCTTCGACGGCCTGCACCCTACCAGCGCCGGCCAGCAGCGCGTGACGTCGGTGATGCAGAACGCGGTCAATGAGCTGCTGGGTTCGACAGAAACCAGCCGCCACCAGAACGCCGCGGCGAGCTACCAGGAGGTCGCAGGCGACCGCTTCCTCGACCTGACGGGCACGTCCGCGCAGAGCGTGACGCTGCCCGATTGCACGGGCTACTCGCTGCCCCGGCAGGTGCTGAACCTGGGGTCTGTGGCGGCGACGATCGCGCCCATCAGCGGCCAGACGCTGGCCGGTCCGGGAGCGCTCGCGGTGGGTTCCCGCGCCACGTTCCTGCCTGTTCCGGGCGCGCTCGCCACGGGCGGCTGCAGCTGGGAGCGCACGCAATAACCCGGGTGCCCCACACATCACGTTTCATCGTGATGTGTGGGGTTTCTCCTTGAAGTCCTTCCGCTGGATCTACGAAGTGGATCATCCCCACTCATGACGGAGAAGCCGGCATGAGTGGGGCACCGAACGCATGGGGAGAGAGGCAATGCAAAGTCTACTGAGTCTTGGCCGCCGCATGGACCGCGAGCCGGAGCTCGCCGCCACGCTGGCCGGCCAGATGCTCACCGTGCGCGACCGTGCCGGCCGGCACCGGATGCTCAACGCCAACGCGGCGCAGCGTGCGTTCGAACGCGCGCGCGGCCGTCACAACATCGTGCTGAAGGCACGGCAGATGGGCGTCACGACGTGGGTGTCGGGGCGCTTTTTCCTGCGTACAATCACACATCGTGGCATGCTCAGCGTGCAGGTGGCGCACACCCGGCCGGCGGCGGAGGCGATCTTCGCGGTCGTCGAACGCATGTGGGCGAACCTGCCGCGCGCGATGCGTGAAGGCCCCCTGCGCCGCTCGCGCGCGAACGCCGGCCAGATGGTGTTCCCGCTGCTCGATAGCGAGTTCCGCGTCGTCAGCGCGGGAGAGGAGAGCGCGGGTCGCGGGCTGACGGTGCAGAACCTGCACTGTAGCGAGGTCTCGCGCTGGCCCGGGGACGCGGCCGCGACGCTCGCGGGGCTGCGCGCGGCGCTCGCTCCGGACGGCGAGATGGTGCTCGAAAGCACGCCCGCCGGGGCCTACGGCGCGTTCTATGACGAGTGGATGCAGGCCGCCGAAGCAGGCACCATCCGCCACTTCTTTCCGTGGTGGCTGGAACCCGCCTACGTCGGTTCGACGGCCATCGAACTATCGCCGGAAGAGCTCGAGCTGGTGCGTCTGCACGGCCTGACCGCCGAGCAGATCGGCTACCGGCGCACGCTGGCGCAGCGCTTCCGCGGGCTGCGCGTGCAGGAGTTCGCCGAGGACGCCGTGAGCTGCTTCAAGGCGTCCGGCGACTGCTGCTTCGAGACCGAGTCGATCGAGGCCCGCGCCCGCTCGGTGCCGGAGCCGATCGCGCGCCGGCGCAACGGCGCGCTGCAGGTCTGGCTGCCGCCGTTGGCAGGCCGTGAGTACCTCGTCGCGGTCGACACCGCGGGCGGCGGCGCGACGGGCGACTACGCGGCCATCCAGGTGGTCGAGCTCGTCACCGGGCTGCAGTGCGCGGAGTTGCGCGAGAGGCTCGGCGTGCTGGAGCTCGCACGCATAGCCGCCGCGCTCGCGCGTGAGTACAACGGCGGCATGATCGCGGTCGAGCGCAACAACCACGGCTCGGGCGTACTCGCCTACCTGGACGCGACGGAGCGCTACCATCGCGTCTATGAGCAGGACGGCGTCGCCGGCTGGCTCACCACGGCGGGCTCGAAGCCGCGCATGGTCAGCCGCATGGGCGCGTTGCTGGAGCAGTCGGCAACGCTGTTCCAGAGCCGGCGGTTGCTCGAGGAATGCCGCACCTTCGTCAACCACGGCAACGGCCGCACCGGCGCCGCGCAGGGCGCACACGACGACTGCCTGATGGCCATGGCCGTCGCCCAGGCCGTCCGCGCCGAGCGCCTGGGGCGGGGCTGAGAGACCTACCACGGAGAAGAAGGATAGAAGAGGGATAAGAACGGATAGAACAGGATGGGGTAGAACAAAGCGGAGAAGCCAGAGCTCTGAACGGAGCATGTTTTTGCTTGTTCTTACCCGTACTTGCCTAATCCGTCTTGATCCGTTTTCTATCCCTCTTATCCGTGGTGAGCTTTGTCTTGTAGGCTGGAAGCATGGCAGTACTCGCGGTGCAGGGCATACGGCGGATGCGGGGCGGGGCGCAGAGCCAGCTGATGCTGGGAGCCGATGGCAGGCTTTGGGTGGTGAAGTTTCAGAACAACCCGCAGCACATTCGCGTGCTCGCCAATGAGCTTATTGCGACGCGGCTTGCCGAGGCCGCGGGCTTGACCGTGCCCGCGACCGACGTGGTGGAGGTCACGGAATGGCTGGTGGCCAACACGCTCGATATGAACGTAAGCCTGGGCAAGGGGCGCGTGGAGCGCTGCGCCGCGGGGCTGCAGTTCGGGTCCGCGTTTATCGGCGGGCTGATGCCCGGGCAGGTGATGGACTACCTGCCGGAGCAGCAGTTGGACGAGGTGCGCAACCTGCATGAGTTCGCCGGCATGCTGGTGGTGGACAAGTGGACGGGGAACTGCAACGGGCGCCAGGCGGTGTTCGAGCGCAAGGCCCGCGAGCGGAAGTATAAGGCGACGTTCATCGACCAGGGTTTCTGCTTCAACGCCGGCGATTGGACGTTTCCGGACTCGCCCCTGCGCGGCGTGTATGCGCGCAACAGCGTGTACGCGGGCGTGACGGGATGGAAGGCGTTCGAGCCCTGGCTGAGCCGTGTGGAGGCAATGGACCCGGCAAAACTGTGGGCCATCGCCGAGACCGTGCCGCCCGCCTGGTACGGCGGCGACCCCGCGGAGCTCGAGCGGCTGGGAGAGAAACTGCTCCTGCGCCGCTGCCGTATTCGTGAGCTCATCACCGCCTTTCGCGAGTCCAGCCGCGAGCCTTTCCCGAATTGGGCGGAGGGGGCGAGCATCGTCGTGCCGCGGCAGTTCGCGGATGTGCCCGTGGCGTCTAAATTAGTAATGTAGAGACAGAGTAGGGCAGTGGCAGGCAGTGAGGTGCAGGATGAGGCGGTGGATATGACATCTCGAGTGCCGTGCGAGTTCTTCCTCATCCGCTACGTCCCGGACGTGGTCAAGGGCGAGTTCGTGAATATCGGCGTGCTGCTGCGCGAAGCCGCTTCGTCCCGGGTAGAGACCCGCGTCAAGTTTACCCGCGACTGGTCCCGCGTGCGCTGCATGGACGCGGACGCCGACACGGGTCTGCTCGAAGCGCTCGAAGGCGAGATCACGGGCCGGCTGCAGGCGGGCGTCTCGGCGCGCGACCCCAAGGCCGTGATGGACGTGCTCGAGGATTCGCTGTCGAACTCGGTGCAGATGACGGAGCCGCGCGCGACGCTTGCCGAGAACATGACGACCGGCATGGAAGAGCTGATGAGGATGTACGTGGAGCCGCTGAAGGTTGCGCGCACGAGAACCAAAAGCGGCCGCGCGCAGATCCAGGGCACGCTGCGCCACGAGTTCGAGCGCGCCGGCGTGTGGGCGCTGATGCGCAAGCGGATCTCGGCCGCCATGTACACGCGGCCCGGCGACCCGCTGCGGTTGGACTGCGGTTATAGGCCCAACGGCACGGTGAAGATGTTCCACGCGGTCTCGCTCGATGGCGATGTCGAAGCTGCCAAGGGCCTGGCGTTCTCCGCCCCGCGACTGCGCGAAGGCGTGGACCGGGTAGAGGGCGCAAAGCTCGAACTGACCGCGGTCGTAGAACCCTTAAAAGCCGTTTCCGAAGGCGAAGACGAGGCCGGCGAGCGCTACCGCTTTGGCGTCGAGGCGATGGAGCGCGAGCTGATCCGCGTGGTCACGGTCAATGACCTGGCCCGCGCGGCCCAGACCGCCCGGCGCGAGCTCGGGCTGTAGCTAAGAACGAAACAAGACAAAGATTACAGGGATAAGGCGGATCAGAGCGGATCAAGGCGGAGAAGGCATAGAGCCTGGAAGGACAATCCTTCCTGTTCTTGCCCTATCTGTCTTGATCCGCTTTGATCCGTCTTATCCCCTTAATTCTTTGTCTCAAACAACACTGCACGGAGGTGCACATTGGGAATCAAACAACGAGTTCAAAGCGCGTGGGATGGACTGCGTGGAATCGAGGCCCAGGCCCGCAGCATCGATGCACAAGCCAGAGACGAGCAGGGCCGCTTCACCCACCTCGAGCCGTCCGCGGATCCCGCCCGCAAGACCGCGCCCCTGCCGTCGATCCTGACCCCCTATCGCGGCATCAACCAGCTCAACATGCTGCCCAAACCGACCGCGGCCAACCTGCGCAGGTTCGCCGAGACACCCGTCGCGCGCCGCGCCATCAACGTCGTCAAGGACCGCATCGCGTGCATGGACTGGCAGGTCCGCGTGCGCCGCGGCTATGATTCAGCCTCGATCCCCGAGGTGGAGAAAAAGCTCAACGCGCTGCGTTATGCGCTCGAGGAGCCCAACTCCGGCGACAGCTTCCGCACGCTGCTCGAGCAGGTCCTCGAGGACACGCTCGTCGGGGGCTGCGGGGCGGCCGAGATGAAGGCCACGCACGACCCGGACAAGCCCTTCGAGCTCTGGGCCGTCGACGGAACCCACGTCCAGGTGGACGCGAAGTGGTCCGGCGACCCCGAAACGCCGCGCTACGGCTTTGCCACGGGCAGGGTCGGGCCCGACGCGGTCACGCCCCTGCTCGACTCCGAGCTGATGTACCTGCGGCTCAACCCGCGCACCCACACGGCCTTCGGGCTCGGCCGGCTGGAGGTCGCGTTCGAGACCATCTCGCAGCTGCTCGGTGCCAGCCGCTACGCCGGGCGCCTGGCCTCGAACTCGGTCGTCCAGTACGCGCTGTGGCTCGACGAGGCCACGCCCGAGCAGCACGACCGCCTGATCCGCTGGTGGCAGGACGAGATCGAAGGCACCGGCCGCGTGCCCGTGCTGAGCTGCGAAAAAAAGCCCGAGGTGCTGCGCTTCGCCGGCGGCACGGATGCGGACCTGCGCCTCAACTGGCAGGACTTCCTCGTCCGCATGATTGGCAACGCGTTCGAGCTGCCGCCCATGCTGCTCGGGCTCGCCGGCGACGTGAACCGCGCCACCGCGGGCGAGATGGCCGACGACGCCTTCCAGGGCGCGGTGGTCCCCGTCGCGCGCCTCGTCGCCGAGCACATCACGCGCGATGTGTTTGCCAAGTGCATCGGATGGCGCGAGTTCGAGTTCGTCTTCAACGATCTCGAAAGCCGCAACGCCCAGGAGGAGACCGCGATCCAGATCCAGCTGCTCAACGCCGGCGTGCTCTCGATCGCGGAGGTCCGGGCGCAGCGCGGGCTGCCGCCGGTCGTGGTGGAGGAGACTCGATGAAGCTCACGATCGACAACCTAGACGGCCTGGGCGCGGTCGACTACAGCGCCGCGCTCGACCGCTCCGCGCCGGTGCAGATCGCGCGCACGTTGAACGCGCCTTCGACCGCGCGCGGCCTGCTGACCCTCGCCGGTAGTTCATTGAAGAACCCAACCCGCCGCGCCCGCATTGTGCTCCAGGCGGACTCCGGCACGCTGCTCTTCACCGGCTATCTAACGACAGAACCGGTCCCGATCTACGCCGGCGTCGCGACCGAAGGGCCGGTCTACCGGCTCGCGTTTCGCGCGGTGAGCGACGAGTGGCTGCTCGACAAGCAGTCGGGAACCCCGGCCGGCGCGATCCTCGGCCAGCCTGGCGGCAGCGCCGTCCAGGGGCTGCTCACGCGGCTCGCACCCGGCGTCTTCACGACCACAGGCGTCACCGCCGGGCAGTCCGTAGGCGTGCTCGCACCCGCGGCCGGCGCGGCGTTTTCCGCGCAGGCTGGCGCGGTCGCAAGCGCCACCTACGCGAGCTACCGCGTCCTCGGCGGCGTCCTGACGATGCAGCAGGCCGGCAGCACGACGCACACGCTCTCGGATGGCGACGGTTCGCTTTCGCTCGGGGCTTTGCGCACCTCTACCATCCGGGAGCTCGCCAACGACGTCACCGTCACGGGCGGGGAGGAGCCCGCAGCGTACTGGCAGGAGATCTTCCTCGGCGACGGCCTCACGACAGCCTTTGCGCTGACCGGGCAGCCCGCGGCGATCGCGAACGGCCACGCCGTGCTGCTCGCCGACGACTTCGCCGGCCCCACGCTGAACACGCAGACCTGGGCCGCGCTCGACCCCGGCTCGCACCTGTTGCTGGGCGCGGCCGGGCTGGTGATGAACGGCGGCAACGGCTTCGACGGCCAGACCACGCTCGTCGCCCAGACCGAGGTGGAGCTCGGCGGTAGCATCGTCCTCGAGCTCGCCAACGTGCAGCTCGCGGCAGCCTCGGCGGGCGTGCTCGGCGGGCTCTACGGCGGCACCATCACGCAGGCGAACTGCTTTGCCGGCTTCAGCGTCAGGCAGGCCGGCGGGCAGACGCTGGTCACGGCGATGGTCGACGGCGCAGAGACCGGCAGCTCGTTTACGATTGTTGGCACCCAGGCGTACACGATGCGGATACGCCTGCACTGCCCGGAGCTGCTGCGCCAGCGCCAGGCCTTCTACGCCATGGTCGACGTTCAAGGCGCCGGCGGCACGGGAGAAGCAAGCCAGCTGCAGCGCTTTGGCGGCGGCGTAGTCGACGCGCCCATGCAGCTCACGTTCGAGATCCGCAACCTGGCCCAGAGCTCCGCCGCCGCCGCCACCGTGCTCTACGACGGAGCGGTGACGACCTCGCTCGCCTCCGCCCGGCTTTGCGCGGTCAACAGCGTGCAGCTCTTCGGCTCGGTCGGCGCGGTCACGGCCACGCGCACCGGCACGGCGTTCGTCCGAATCACCGACCCCACCACGGGCGCGGTCTCGACCGTGCTTACTGGCAAGCGCTACAGCGGCTCCGCATGCGAGGTCACCTCGGGCGTCGCGGGCAGCGTGACCTTCTTCGCAGGCCTTGCCCCTGCGGCGGAGGCGCGCATCACGGTCGCCTACCGGGGCCGGTCGCGCGCCGTAGCCCGCCTGGCCGACGCAGCTTCGTTAGCTGCCGAAGCCGCCGGCGGAGGCCCCGGCACCGCGCGCTGGCTGGGCAAGGTCGTCAGCCCGCCGGCGCGCAGCTCGGAGGACTGCGAGAACGCCGCGCAGGCCATCCTCGCCTTTGCCACCGACCGCGCCGCCGCGCTCTCCGGCAGCTACACCGCCCACAATCCGGCCGCAGCCGATGTTTGGCCCGGCGACGTACTGGTCCTCACGCAGGCGGGCGAGACTACCAGCGTGCTCGTCCGCAAGGTCGACGTCGAAGAAAACGGTGCCGCGCCCGAAGTCCTTACCTACAAAATCGCCTTCGCCAACGACTGGGCCGAGGGCCTCGGGCTGCACCTATCCGAAGCCCTCGCCCCCGACGCGCTGCTGCCCGCCACGCCGCTCGAACTCGCCCCCGGCCAGATCCCCGCGAGCGACGGCCACGTCCTCGCGAACCTGAACCAGCTCACCGTCGTAGCCTTTACGGGCTCGGACGCGAGCGCCGCCATGACGATCGACGCCGGCCTCGACCCACCCGCAGGCGGAGGCTTCGAAGTTCGCCGCCACGACGGCGGGTTCGGCACCGGCACCACAGGCTCCGCTGCCGGAGACCTCGTCATGCGCTCGCCCGTGCGCGGCTTCTCGATCCCGCGCGCGCAGTTTGAGGAGCACTTCTTTATCCGCATGTACGACGCCGCGACCCCCGCGCACTACTCGCGCCAGTCCGCCGCGATCGTCACCCACGTGCCGCTAGAAACGGCCTGAACCCTTCTTTGAAAGGAGGAAGCCATGAACGACTTTGAAAAGCAGGTCATCACCGACCTCAGCGTGCTGAAGAGCCAGATGGACCAGTTGATGGGCATCGGCCAGCCCGGACGCCTGCTGCATCTGGAAGAGCGCGTTGCCTGCAATGAAAAACACGTGCAGCGCATGAAGGGCCTCGTCGCCGCGTTCGGCACCGCGCTCACCATGATGCATCTCGCCATCAGCTACTTCGGCGGCAAACACAACTAGAGCCAGCACACTGGGGTGCCCCATGATCACCGCGGGCCTCATCGCGGTTATCGTGGGGTTGGTCTCCTGCAAAGCTCAACCCCACGATAACCTCCGCTGCGCTCCGGTGATCATGGGGCACCCTGGCTTCTTCGTATAATTCCAGCATGAGCATTGAAGCACCGAGGCCGCTGGTCGGCGTGGTCATGGGCAGCCGCAGCGATTATTCCGTTATGAAGCACGCGGTCGAGATCCTGCGCGAGTTCGACGTGCCGTTCGAGGCCCGCGTCGTCAGCGCGCACCGCACGCCGGAGCTGATGGTCGCGTACGCACAGGAAGCCGCCGGGCGCGGCCTCCGCTGCATCATTGCGGGGGCCGGCGGCGCGGCGCACCTGCCCGGCATGATCGCCGCGCTGACCGTCGTGCCCGTGCTCGGCGTGCCGGTTGCGGCGACCGCGTTGCAGGGTTTTGACGCGCTGCTCAGCATCGTGCAGATGCCCAAAGGGGTCCCGGTCGGCACATTGGCAATCGGCGCCTCCGGCGCGACCAATGCGGCGCTGCTTGCGGTCGCAATGCTCGCCACCACCGAGCCCGCGCTGCAGGCAAAGCTGGTCGCCCGGCGTAAAGCTACGCGCGACCAGGTGCTTGCTGAAACGCTCGACCTGGAAGGAGTCCAATCATGAGCGCACCACTCCTCCCCGGCGCGACCATCGGTATCTTCGGCGGCGGCCAGCTCGGCCGCATGATCGCCATGGCCGCGCGCGGCATGGGCTACCGCATCCTCGTGCTCGACCCCGACCCCGGCTGCCCCGCGCGCTTCATCGTCGATGGCTG
>CAXUDC010000015.1:0-31815 GCA_964249685.1 uncultured Acidobacteriaceae bacterium | reverse complement strand
AAGTCACGTTTTCGGAAAGAGCACAGCACAAGTATGCGCCTCGCACTCTATCTTGCTCACGGCAGGCACAATCAGGCTCTGCAACCAGAACGACGCAAGTAGAATGACCACATGCGATCGTCCCTGCCGCTCCTCCTAGCCAGCCTCCTCGCCGCCGTCCCCCTCGCTGCACAGCAAGACCTCACGACCCTCTACAAACAGCTCCACGCCCACCCCGAGCTCTCGCATTTCGAAGCCGAAACCTCCGCCCTCCTCGCCGCCAACCTCCGCGCCGCCGGCTACACCGTCACCGACCACATCGGCCTCTACCCCGACGGCTCCCACGCCTACGGCGTCGTCGGCATGCTCAAAAATGGCCCCGGCCCCACCCTCCTCATCCGCGCCGACATGGACGCCCTCCCCATCGTCGAGGAAACCGGCGTCCCCTACGCCTCCCACGTCATGACCAGGACCAAATCCGGCCAGCCCACCGGCGTCATGCACGCCTGCGGCCACGACATCCACACCACCGTCCTGATCGGCACCGCGCGCGCCCTCGTCGCCGCGAAATCGCAGTGGCACGGCACCGTCATGCTCGTCGGCCAGCCGTCAGAAGAAACCATTGACGGCGCCAAAGCCATGCTCGCCGACCACCTCTACGACCGCTTCGGCCGCCCCGACCTCATCATCGGCCTCCACGACACCAGCGCCCGCGCCGCTGGCACCGTCCAGATCACTGCCGGTCCCACCATGGCCTCCAGCACCTCCGTCGACGTCACCATCCACGGCATCGGCGGCCACGGCGCCTACCCCCAGGCCGGCCGCGACCCCATCGTCCTCGCCGCCGAATTCATCATGGACCTCCAAACCATCGTCAGCCGCGAGCAGGACCCGCAATCCCCCGCCGTTGTCACCGTCGGCCACATCGAAGGCGGCACCAAGCGCAACATCATCCCCAACGAGGTCAAGCTCGAGCTCACCACCCGCGCCTTCTCGGACAAAGCAAGACAGGTCACGCTGGACGGCATCCGCGACATCGCCCGCGGCGTAGGCACCACCGCCGGGCTCACCGGAGACAAGCTCCCCACCGTCACCGTCCTCGACGCCGAATCCACCCCCGTCCTGCGCAACGATCCTGCCCTTACCGCCCGCGTCCGCGCCTCGCTTGAAAAGACCATCGGCCCAGAAAACGTCTTCACCGGCGACCCCGTCATGGGTTCCGAAGACGTGGGCGTCTTCTCGCTCAACAGCAAGATTCCAATCTGCTACTTCTTCCTGGGCGCCGCCTACCCCGAGCGCTACGCCGCCGCCGTCGCCGCGGGCGTCCCCCTGCCCGGCCCCCACACCAGCAAGTTCGAACCCGACCCCACCCCCACGCTAGAAACCGGCGTAAAAACCATGACCGCCACCGCCATCTCCCTCCTCCAACCCTAACCACCACCGGGGGGTGCCCCATGATGTATCGCAGTCTCACCGCGATCATCGTGGGCGTAATCCCCAGAGACATTCCCTTCAACTACAGTGCAGCGACGGTCGAACGCAGATCCCTCTGGGATGACAACCAAAATACAAGTCCCGTCTTTTCTTGTCATTCCGTAGCGAAGCGTTGTAATTTACGGTTCGGACCAGCACTACACCGTCGGGAAAGCCCGTCTTGACTGTAGCTTTTTAGGGCTGAAGGCCCGACTTATACCAGCCTGGGGCGCAAGCCCTAGGTTAGTCGGCCAGATATACCCAAGCCCTGAAGGGGCGACTCATAGATCAGGCTGGATTCCAAAGCATCCGCCAGCAAAAGCACCAACCCTGATCCACCCACCAACAAATAATCACTACAAAACCCAGCAAAAACACCCTGTCAAGACCGACTTTCCCCCACAAAGCAACTAACCAAAACAAACCAAACCACTTACCCAAACATAATAGTTTGCGCAGTTACCCCAGCCCACCTGCTATTCTTAAAACAGATGAAAAAGCCGCAGCCCAAACAGGCCTGCGGCTTTTGTATGTTCTTGGATCTAACTCAAACGCAATCAAGATCTTAGAATTAAACAGCAGGGGGAGGGGTACCTACATCTGCCCAAACACTTCCTGAAAGTCATAGCAGCCCTGCCGCGCCGACAACCACTCCGCGGCCCGCACCGCCCCTTCGGCAAACGACCGCCGCGAAAACGACTCATGCTTCAGCGTAATCCGGTCCGCGTCGGAGGTGGCGGTCAGCACATGCACCCCGTTCTCGTCGCCCTCGCGGCTGGAACTGATCGGCACATTGCCCACACCGGTCGCCTGCGCCAGCGTCATCGAGCTACCCGAAGGCGCATCCAGCTTCGACGCATGATGCGCCTCCGCAATCGTAAACGTGTAACGCTTCCCCTTCAGTTGCTCGCCCATCATGCGGGCAAGCTGGTGCATCACCTGCATCCCGAACGAGAAATTGGTGCCATACAGCAGCGCGCCTTCCTTGCGTTCGGTCAGGCCGCGCATGTCGGCCAGCTTGTCGTACCAGCCCGTCGTGCCGATCACCATCCGTGCCCCGGTCGCCAGGCACGCGCGCATGTTCTGCACCGCGGCCTCGGGCGTCGTAAAGTCGATCACCACGTCGAAGCCCGCCACAAACGGGTGCGTCAACGCCGCCGCGCCCGGGTTCTCCTTCGCGTCCAGCACGTGTACACTATGCCCGCGCTCGGACGCCACCTCTGCTACCAGCTTGCCAGTCTTGCCATGTCCCAGAACCAAAACGCGCATCGCATTTCCCTTCAATCCACAAGCCTAACCTAAAGCCGGCACCGCACGTGCGGCCACGTCGAATACCGTCTCATCAGGGTCCGTGAAAAACGTCCGGTGCAGCGACTGGATAGCCTCTTCCACGTCTTCCTCGTCGATCATAAAGCTCATGTTGATTTCGCTCGCACCCTGCGAGATCATGCGCACATTGATGTGCGAGATCGCCGTAAACACCCTGCCCGCGATGCCGTTGTGTCCGCGGATATCCTCGCCTACCAGGCACACCAGCGCCTTACGGCCTTCGTACTTCACGTCCGCGATCCTGCCCAGGTCCGCGCAGATCGCCGGCAGCTGCTCGTTCGAATCCACCGTCAGCGAGATCGAAACCTCGCTCGTCGAGACCATGTCGATCGCGCAACCGTACTTGTCGAAAACATCAAAAACGGCCTTCAGAAATCCGTGCGCCATCAGCATCCGGCTCGCGACGATATCGATAATGGTCAGCCGCTTTTTGGCCGCGATGGACTTGAAGGGAGACGCACAGCTCGGTGCCTTCGCCGTGATCTTCGTGCCCTCGTTCACGGCGTTGCGCGAGTTCAGCACGTAGACTGGAATCGACTTCTGCACCGCCGGCAGAATCGTCGCCGGATGCAGCACCTTCGCGCCGAAATAGGCAAGCTCCGCGGCCTCTTCGAACGAGATCGTCTTGACCCGCAGCGCCTCAGGCACAATACGCGGATCGGTTGTCATGATGCCGTTCACATCGGTCCAGATCTCGATCGCGCCTGCATGCAAGCCCCCGCCAACCAGCGCTGCGGTATAGTCGGAACCGCCGCGGCCGAGCGTCGTCGTGATGCCTTCCGCGTTCGCGCCGATGAAGCCGCCCATCACGGGAACCTGGCCCGCTTCCACCAGCGGCAACACCTGCGCCAGCAGCTTCGCCTCGATGGCCGCTTCGATCGGCGCGGCCTTGCCGTAGTGCGAGTCCGTAACGATGCACCCGCGCGCGTCCACATGCACACCGCCCAGCCCCTGCGCGGTGAAGCAGGCCGCAACCATCAGGCTCGAGGCGCGCTCGCCGAAGCTGAGCACCAGGTCGTTGGTCCGCGGCGTCAGCTCACCCACGGCGGCGATGCCGCGCAGCAGGTCCGCAAGCGCGTCGAACTCATGGTGCAGCTGCGCGACCAGCGTCTGCAGCAGCTCACCGTCGATCAATTCCGCAGCCGTGTCCACGTGGCGCTCACGCAGCTTGACCGCGATCGCAACGGCGCCCGCGCGGTCGTCGCGACCGGCTGCGGCCGCCGCCGCCAGCAACTGGTCCGTCACCCTGGCCATCGCCGAGACCACAACCACGGGCTGCAACCCACGCGCGCGCCGCCCGGCGACGATCGTTGCCGTGCGCAACATCGCCGTTGCGTCCTCGACCGATGTTCCGCCGAACTTCATCACCACAATCTGAGGCCGGCTCATGCGCTCGCCGTCCCGTCCAACTTGCCCAGCATGGCAAGGATTTCGGCGTTCAGGATAGCCGCGCCGGCCGCGCCGCGAATCGTATTGTGCGAGAGCAGCACGAACTTCCAGTCGAACAATGTGCAGGGCCGCAGCCGCCCGATGGTCGTCGCCATGCCTTTGCCGCGCATCAGGTCCAGCCGCGGCTGCGGCCGATCAAGCGCGTCGACATACTCAACTGGCTGCTCCGGCGCGCTCGGCAGGTTGGCACCTTCATGCACGCCCGCAAGCGGCTTCCACGCGGCCCATGCGGCCAGCATCTGCTCATAGGTTGCCGGCCTGCGCAGCTTGATCGAAACGCACTCCGTATGGCCGTCGATTACGGCCACACGATTGCAGTGCGCGCTCAATGTCAGGTCGGCCATCGTCACGTGGTCGCCCGCAGCCTTGCCCAGCAGCTTGGCGACCTCTTCCTGCAGCTTTTCTTCCTCGTTCTTGATGAACGGTACGACGTTGCCCAGGATGTCGAGCGACGCGACGCCCGGATAGCCCGCGCCGCTCACGGCCTGCATGGTTGAAACAAAGATCTTCTCGATGCCGAACGCGGCCTCAAGCGGCGCGAGCGCAAGCACGAGGCCGATGGCCGAGCAGTTCGGATTCGTAACCAGGTAGCCGCCCGACTCCTTGCGCCAGCTCTGCCGTTCGATCAACGCGAGATGGTCGGCGTTGACCTCCGGCACCACTAGCGGCACATCCGCCGTCATGCGGAACGCGCTCGAGTTCGACACCACCGCGCAACCCGCGGCCGCAAACTTCGGCTCGAGCTCGCGTGCGACCTCGGCGTCCAGTGCCGCGAAGATAACCTTTGGGAAGTCGCCCTCGGGCTGGTTCGGGCTCAGCGTCATGGCCGCGATGCGCGGCGGCAAGGGCGTGTCGAGCTTCCAGCGGCAGGCCTCGCCATAGCGCTTGCCGGCGCTGCGGTCGCTGGCCGCAAGCCACGCGATCTCAAACCACGGATGCTCGTCCAATAACTGAATGAATCGCTGGCCGACCATGCCGGTCGCGCCGAGAATGCCAACTCTACGCCGTTCCATCCTTATAGAATACCGCGAAGCCTGTGTATCCTGAACAAGCACCCAAGGAGCCCGCACCGTGGAACCACTGCAAGCCGTTGCCATGCCCTCTCACGCCGTCATTGTCGGTCTTACGACGGCCAACACCTGGCGGTCCGGAACCAACTCCTCCCCGGTCTATCTTGCGTACGTGGCGACCAACTCCACGCAGACGGCGTCGTTTGTGTCGCTGCACAGCGCGGCCGCCGGCGCGGAGGTGCTGAGCATCGCCAGCCGCCGGTCCTACTCGCCCGACTACCAGTATGGCGTGGTGCTGGAGTTGCGGCTCGCGGAGCACATGGCGGACATGCAGACGGTGCATCTAACGCTGGCCCAGTGCGGCGCCACGACGTATTATCCGCCGCAGCCGATCCAGGATTAGCACCTGTCGACGGTCCTACAAGGGTAGTGCTGGTCCGAACCGCAGATTCCTCCGCTTTGCCACGGATGACAACAAAAGCGGGCACTTGTATTTTGGTCGTCATCTCGTAGGGATCTGCGGTTCGATGGATGCGGTACTGCACCCAAAGAGGATTTGCTTGATGCCGTGGAGATCTGCCTTGCCATCACTTTACGGCGAAGCTAAACTCCGCCCTGGACGCCGCATTTGCCGCCACATGCGCGTTCATTGTTTTCTCGCCGAGCTTCTCCTGCACGGCGGCGATGACGTAGTCACCAGGCGGCAGGCCCCGCAGTTCGAACTTGCCGTCCGTGCCAGTCACCGCAAAGTACGGCGTCGGCGACACATTGATGAAGGCGTTCATCCAGGGATGGTTGTTGCAGCGCACCGGCATCATCAGCTCCGGCTTTTGGAACTGCTTCGCGACCGGCGCGCCCTTCGGGCCCTGCGAGATGTCGATCGTCTCGTTGCCGACCTCGACCGGCATGGTATGTATGTTGTGCATGGTCACGTCGGAGTTGCGGAACTCCACGTAGCCGCCCTGGCTGACGCCGATCACATGCGGAACGTACCGGCAACCCTTCTGGTCCATCACGACCGGTGCCGCTACCTGGCCGGACATCATCGCCGCCGCCGGCCCGCTCTTCACATAGACGAACACGTTGGCGAGCTTGCCGGCGTTGACCACATACTGCTCCGCGGTGAACTTTCCGCCGCCGCTCATCCCGCACGCCGGGTCCATGCTGGTGTCGATCTCCGGCATCACGGGAGCCTTGCCGGCAAACAGAACCGCGCCCGTAATCGAACCGCTCGCCGCGTTTGATGGCGTTCCGGCAGACAAGCCCGCGTTCGCGTTCAGGCTCATCGACTCGCCTGCCGGCGGCGGGATCGGCGCCTTGGTGCCGCGGTCGATCAGCTTTGCCTTTTCCACCGCGGGGTCGGGCTTGCAGCCCAGCACGGCGGTTGCGGCGATCGACACAGCGAACGTAACGGGTCTGCTCAACTTCATCCTGTTCTCCCTTGTTTCCCTGCTGGTTAGAGCTCTGCGATGACAGCCTCGGCGAACTCCCGCGTGCCGCTCTGCCCGCCCACATCGCGCGTCAGCACCTTCCCCGCGGTGTATACGGCTTCAAGCGACTTCTGAATCGCGTTGGCGGTTTGCGATTCTCCAATGTGATGCAGCATCAGCAGTGCACTTTGCAGCAGGGCGGTGGGATTCGCCAGATTTTTTCCGGCAATGTCCGGTGCCGAGCCGTGCACGGCCTCAAACACGGCGCACTCCCTGCCCAGGTTAGCGCCCGGAACCAGCCCGAGCCCGCCCACAAACGCGCTGCAAAGGTCGCTCAAAATATCGCCATACAGGTTCTCGGTCAGGATCACGTCGTACTGGTAAGGGTTCAGCACCAGTTGCATGCAGGTGTTGTCGACGATGTGCTCCTTGTACTCGATCTGCGGAAAGCCCTGCGAGACCTTGCGCGCGCAGTCCAGGAAGAGGCCATCGGTGAGCTTCATGATGTTCGCCTTGTGGATCGCGTGGATCTTCTTCCGGCCGAACTTTGCGGCGTAGTCGAAGGCAAACTCCGCGATGCGCGTGGAGCCCTTCTCGGTGATGACCTTGATGGACTGCGCAACGCCGGGCGCGGCCATGAACTCGATGCCGGCGTACAAATCTTCCGTGTTCTCGCGCACGATGATCAGATCGATGCCGGGATAGTTGGTCTTGAGCCCGGGCAGGTTCTTGATGGGGCGAAAGTTCGAGAACAGGTCGAACTTCTTGCGCAACTTCACGTTGATGGAGGAAAAGCCGCCGCCGATCGGCGTCGTAACCGGCCCCTTCAGGCCCACGCGCGTCTGCTCGAGCGAGCTGTAGAGCTCTCTCGGGATGTACTCGCCGGTCCTGGCAAAGGCGTCCGCGCCGGCATCGTTGCGTTGCCAGTCGAAGGCGCAGCCGGTCTTGCGGCCGGCCGCTTCGAGAATGCTGACGGTGGCGTCCGTGACCTCAGGCCCGATGCCGTCGCCGGGGATCAAGGTAATTGCGTGTGTGTTGCTCAAGCGTTCTCCTTTAAATGGGTGCAGGGGCGAAGCAGATCCCCCGCGGGGATGAAGGTAGCGGTAGATTCAGGGCCTCTTGGGTTCGGCGCGCTTCTTGCCCTCGCGTCCGCCGAGCAGCTCTTCGAGCTCCGCCTTGAACTCGCGAACATCCTTGAAGTCGCGATAGACGCTCGCAAAGCGGATGTACGCGACGGTATCGAGGTCCTTGAGCCGCGCCATGATGAGCTCGCCAAGCGCGGAGGTGGAGCGCTCACGCTCGGACGAGTCGACCACGTAAGCCTCGGTCTGATCGACGATCGCCTGCATCTGCGCCGAGCTGACGTTGCGCTTCTGGCAGGCCTGCATCAGGCCGCTCAGGACCTTTTGCCGGTCGAATTTTTCGCGGCGGCCGTCCTTTTTGACGACCATGTAGGGGATCTCGTCGATGCGTTCATAGGTGGTAAAACGCTTCTCGCAGCGCTCGCACTCGCGCCGGCGACGAATGGAGTCCGCATCCTTGCTCTCGCGCGAGTCCACCACGCGATCCTGTCCGAATCCACAATAAGGGCATTTCATCCGTTAGTTTCATTCTACCAGCGCGGGAATCTTCGGCGCAGCATCACCCTGCCAGACGAAGCCATTAGCGCTCTAACTGTGCCCCATTCATCGCGCTTTTGCGATGAGTGGGATTCAGACCACCGCCTCCGCGGCCTCTGCCCTGCCCAGCACGCCGCTCAGCGACACTCCCTCCGCCCGCGCAAACCAAAGCCCAACCGGGATCACCGCCAGCGTTCCGACCGCCCAGACCAGCAGGCCCGCCGGCACCGCGACCGCGTCCGGCACGGCAAACAGCTTTGCGAGCGCGAACGAGATGCCCGCCCACGCGCCGCTGCCGCTCGGCACCGGCAACGCGGAGCCGGCGATCGAAAACCCCGCGACAACCACCACCGCGCCAATCCCGAGAGCGTTCACCGGAGCGGGAAACGCCTTCAGCACCAGCCAGTAGGACACAACCGCCGTCGCCCAAAGCACCAGGCTCAGGCCCGCAACCGCCACAAACGAGCCGGAGATGACCCGCAGACCGTCGCGGAAGGTGAGGATCTTTTCCGCCAGGCCGGCGGAGAGCCTGGCCGCCAGCCGGCCGACCACATCGCCGGCCAGCAGCACGGTCGCGACAAAAGCGATCAGCACCACGGTAAGCCCTCCGATGACCTTGCCGGCCTGGCCGATGTAAGGCAGGGCCCGCAGCGCCGGCGACGCCAGCAACGTGCCCGCGAAGATGGCGCCAAAGGCTGCCAGATCGAAGACGCGCTCAACCGTGACGACGGCGACCTGGGACGCGAAGGTGCGGCTTGTGCGCCGAGCGACCAGGAGAGGACGGATGAGCTCGCCGATGCGCCCGAAGATGGCCAGGCCGGTGAAGCCGATAAACTGAGAGCCTACGAGGCGGGTCCAAGGCACCGGAGTGCCGCCGTCCGCACGCAAGAACAGGGCCCAGCGCACCGCCCGCACCACGTTATTGGAGTAGATGACGAGGATCGCGGCCGCCAGCAACCAGGGGTTCGCCGTACGCACCGCGGCCCAGGCACCGGCCCAATCGAAGTGCGACCCGTGCAGCTTCCAGGCCACAAACGCGACGATGGCCGCGAGCACCAGCCACGGCAGCGCGCGCTTCAACGGAGGCCCTGCGCCAGCAACACCGTCTTGCGGCGGTTGAACTCGCGGATGATGCGCGCGACATACGCCCGCGTCTCGCGATAGGGCGGGACGCCGTGGTACCTGTCGACCGCGCCCGGGCCGGCGTTATAGGCAGCCAGCGCGAGCGCGATGTTGTCCTTGTAGCGGGTCAGCAAGGCGTCCAGGTAGGTGGTACCGCCCTCCACATTCTGCTCGGGAACGAAGGCATCCTTGACGCCGAGCGCGGCCGCGGTTCCGGGCATGAGCTGCATGAGCCCGCGTGCGCCAGCGCGCGAGACCACCCGCGCATGCCCGCCGGATTCGGCATGGACCACGCTGAGCAGCAGGTCGGCGTCGATATGGTGGGCGGCGCCGGCGCGGGCGAGCATCTGCGCCAGCTCGCCGGAGGTAGGCTCGGCAGGACCGGCGGACGCGGGATGAGCCAGCGAGGCTACAGGCGACGAAAGCACAACCGGGTCGGGCAACGTCTCCACCCGCACCACGGCGTCGGCGGCGATCTCCAGGTAGTTCGCTCCGCCGGCTCCGAAATAGAGCCGTATCCTGTCGCCGACGGCCTCTCGCCGCACGCAATCGTACTCGAAGCCATTCTTGAGGGTGACGTGCTCGAGCGCGTGCGCCGGCAACCCTGCCAGAAGCACCCCCAAGCCCGCCACATACGCAAAACTCTTCACTCGATAAACCTACCATCCCTGAGACTCGCCGGCGAGAAAAAGCGGGAGCTGAATGTCATTTCGGGCTAACGCGAAGCGTGCGATCCGACCGTCGCAAGCGCCCCAAAGACGACGTCCGCAACGCCTTCCTCGCAACACTCTCCGGCGATCTTCCAGCCGCGTTCGGCCGCCATCGCGTGCAGGTCCGCCGGCGCATTGGCCATCAGCACGGGCCAGCCGGCGACTTCGAGCATCGAGAGGTCGTTCCAGTTGTCGCCGATCGCCATCACATCCTCGGGCGCAATGCCGAGCCGAGCCGCCACGCGCAGCACCGCCGCTCCCTTCGAGCAGCCCGCCGGCAGGATGTCCACGATCGACAGATCGCGCTCCGGGTAGGCAGTGCGGTTGAGCGAGATCAGGCCTCCCGTCCGGCCGTCGCCGACGGCGTGGATCTCGGGCGAGGTGAGCATCCGGGCCTCCGCACGCCGCATGCGCTCGACTGTGCCGCAGAGCATCATCTGGATCGGCGCATCGGCCTCGAGCGCGCGCTCGATCGGCACCACGTGCTCGATGTACGGAGCGTTCGCCTCCATCCACTTGCCGATGGAAGCGTGGAGCTCGGCGAGCTCTTCAACGACCAGAGCACCGCGCTCGTCCTCCCCCGTCGGGCCGGTGCGGTCGAAGGTGATGACCAGCGCGTCGCGGAACTCCGCGAGCAGGCCGCAGAGCCAGCGGGCGGTCTCGTTCCCTAGCAAGCTCCGCTCCACGAACTCCGACGCGAACGTGCGCACGACCGCTCCGTTCGAGCTGACGAGCAGGGTCTCCGGTGCGAGCTGTACGTCGGCGAGCACCTTCAACGCATACATATGGCGGCGTCCGGTGGCGATCACGATCGTGACGCCAGCCGCCTCCGCCGCCCGCAGGGCCTCGGCGTTCAGCGGCCCGACCCTGCCTTCCCGGCTCAGCAGGGTTCCATCCAGATCGAGCGCAATCAAGCGAACCATAGACTCCTCAAGTACTTGCACGGATAAGACGGATAAAGAACGGATAAGAGCCGACTTATCTTCTTCATGGTGAGGCTTACCAGACTCTGCAGCTGTTGGCGGGAACCATGGGAGGGCCTGCCTTGCAGGCAAAGGCACCGGCGAAGCCAGGCTGGTTGACGATCGGACCGTTTGCTCGGAACATATCCGGTGCGTGCTCATTGGTGAGCACCTGCGATCTTACCGATTCCGGTCGATCGTTCGCGCACCAGTTCTGCGCCCACGCAATATAGAACCTCTGCGGTGAGGTGTAACCCTGCACCTTCGCGCTTAGGTCGACTCTGTCCTTCTTCGCTCTTTCGAGGTAAGCCATGTACGCCAGCAGCAAGCCGCCATTATCCGCGGTATTTTCTCCCAGGGTAAGCTGCCCATTCACATGGACGTCGTCGACCGCGATGAATTTGCCGTATTCCTTCACCAGGCATCCGGTCTTGGCTTCGAACTTCTTTGTATCTTCCGGCGTCCACCAATCGCTCAAGTTACCCTTGGCGTCGAACTTCTTGCCCTGGTCGTCGAAGCCGTGCGTCAGCTCGTGCCCGATCACCCCGCCAATGTGGCCGTAATTGACTGCGTCGTCCAGCTTTGCATCATAGAAGTTAGGCTGCAGGATGCCGGCCGGAAAATTGATATCGTTCATGCTGGGATTGTAGTAGGCGTTGACGGTTGGAGGAGTCATCCCCCACTCGCCGCGATCGACCGGTTTGCCGATCTTGGCTAACTCACGGTCATTCTCAAAGGCATTGGCGCGGTCTTCATTGCCCACCGCATCATCCACCTTTACCGTCAGTGCGGAATAATCCCGGAAATTATCTGGATATCCTATCTTGTTCGCCACCGCGTGCAGCTTTTCCTGCGCGCGCACCTTGGTTGCGGGGCTCATCCAGTCCAGGCTCTGAATGTCTTTGGCCATCGCTCCTTCGATATCTCCTACCATCTCGAGCATCTTGGCCTTGCTATCGCCGGCAAAATACTGCTTCACGTAAACCTCGCCCAGCGCCTCGCCCAACGCATTATTGACGGAGTTACTGCAACGCTTCCAGCGCTCGCTCTGCTCCTCGGTTCCGTTCAGGACCTTGCCGTAGAAGTTGAAGTTTTCCACGTCGAACTTCTTCGGCAGATTGCGTGCGGCGCTCGTCAGCAATTGATAGCGGAAGTCCGCGCGCAGGATCGAGATATCCGTTCCGCGCACCTCCTTGATCAGCGCCGGAACAAAGGCCGGGTTGGCGTCGTTGATCACCTCCACGCGCGGCGAGTGGATCGCAGTCTCAAACTGCCCGAACATCCCCATCGGGAATGACCTTGCCACCTCCGCAACCGGCACCAAGTGGTAGGTCTTCTCCGCCTCGCGCCGGTCGGTGACGCCCATGCTCGCCCTGGCGAGCGCCGTTTCAAAGCGCAGAATGCCGTCCGCATCGACCTTCGCCTGCGCTGCAGTCTCGCCGCTAAGCTCCAGCATCTTCGCCACGTGCGCCACGTAGGCCTTGCGGATCTCCTCGTCCTTGGCGCCCGTGCGCAGGTAGTAGTCCTTCTCCGGCAGGCCCAGGCCGCCCTGGTCGACAAACGCGATCTGCCGGGTCGCGTCCTTCAAGTCCTGCTGCTCGCCGTAGCTGAAGAGCACGTTGACGCCGATGCGCTGGAGCTCGCCGGTCACACGGGCCATCGAGAACAGCGTCATGCCGTCGATCTCCTTCAGCAGCGGCGCCAGCGGGTCGAGGCCTTTGCGCTCGATCGCGTCGGTATCCATGCACGCGTGGTAGTAGTCGCCGATCTTCTGCTCGTTGGGCGTCCGCGCCGCGCCGCCCGCGGCCGCCTTCTCCAGAATGCCGCTCAGCTCTTCCGTGTTGACGTTGAACAGGTTGGAGAACCCGTTCGTCGAGCCCTGATCGGGCGGAATGGGATGGTTGGCCGCAAACTTGCCGCAGGCGAACTTATAGAAGTCGTCGCAGGGGTTCACGCCGGGGTCGATCGACGACAGGTCGAAGCCCGGCGTCGGCG
Source organism: uncultured Acidobacteriaceae bacterium (assembly GCA_964249685.1). GTDB lineage: Bacteria > Acidobacteriota > Terriglobia > Terriglobales > Acidobacteriaceae > Edaphobacter. The sequence continues at coordinate 18,737 of CAXUDC010000015.1, read as the reverse complement.
TATACCGCATCGGTTTCGGAGAATCCTGCTGCCCACCCGCCGCTCCCACCAGAACCGCCGCCAACCCCAAACCGAGTAAAGCCCGCATGCACAAATCTCCTTACTCCAAGAGTACAACCAGCGCGGATCTTTCATCGACATGGAAGTTGCCCGCGATTGGAACCAATCGAAACTCCCACTCGTCTATCTCGTCTATGCTGAGAGCACGCAAATGCGACCTCTCCTTCTCCTCCGCTGGCTTCTGCTGTTTCTGCTGCTCCCGGCCGCGCGCGCGTCCAGCAAGCCGGAGCAGCCTCTCCTGATCCCGCTCGAGCCGCTGGGCGTTCCAGCCGCGCAGCCCAAAATGCTGGCCGCCGGCGCCACGCTGTACACCCTCAACTTCGTCGACGACACGCACCTGCTGCTGACCTACTTCACGCGCGGGCTGCTGACGCGTCTGCCCGACGCCGACGTGAACGACTTTGACGGGCTCGTCGCCGGCGTGCTGCTGGAGCTGCCCACAGGCAAGGTGCTCGCGCGCACCGAGTGGCGCGTCCGCGACCGCAACACGTACCTGTGGCCGGTGGGCCATGGGCATTTTCTGTTTCGGGTCCGCTCGCACCTCGCCATGCTCGACCCGCTGGGCAACCTGGCCTCGGGCGAGGCTTTCCGGGCGACACTATTCGCCAACCTGCCGCGGCGCATCGGCTACATTACCACCTCGCCGGGCGGGGATCTGCTCGCGATCGAGACGCTGCCGCCGCTCAAGCACGCCACCGTGGGCCAGGCAGCGGTCGCATTCGACGACGAAAAGCCGGACAAGCCGGCTGTCGAGATCTACTTCTACCGGCTGTCGCTCGAGGACGGGCACCTGGAGCACAAGGCGGCCGGCGCGGTTGCGGCGAACAACCTGATCGCGATCCCGGCCAACGCGAGCGGGTTCCTGAGCTCGGTAAAGGAGTCGGCCGCGGTCTACAACTTCGACTACATCTCGCACGACGGCAAGAAGCTGGAGCTTTCGCCCTTTGATACCACCTGCGCGCCGCACCCGCACTGGATCAGCCGCAGCGACTTTGTCGCGTTCGGCTGCCAGGTTTCGGGTGGTAAGCCCATGCTCGCGGGCTTCAACCTGAAGGGGGAGAACGCGTGGATCAACGTGCTCGGCGGGCAGCAGCTGCCGCCCTCCATCGTGCCTTCGCCGGAGTCCGGCCGCTTTGCGCTCGAACGGGTTCTGATCAGCGCGACGGCGACGAACCTCGAAAATCTCGTGCCGGAGGAGACCCTGGGGCAGGAGATTACCGTCTTCCAGAGCTACGACGGGCGGCAGTTGCAGAAGGTGAACGCCTCGCCGATACAGCGCGCGGGGCAGAACTTCGACCTTTCGCCGAACGGGCTCGCGCTGGCGGTGGTGCAGAACGGGAACATCGCGGTGTACAAGGTGCCGCCGCTCAACGGCAAGGACCAGGCCGCGCTGAAGCTGGCGCGCACCATGGAGCCGCCGCCGAGCCTGGGCAGGATCCACCTGAACTCGGTGCCGGCGAGCGCACGCGCGGAGGCCAGGTCGGCGGAGCCCGCGTCGGGGAGCAGCGCGGAGGCATTGCCCGGCGCTACCGTTTCACCTGAGCCGCCGCCGACGCCAGGGGTGGAACGCAGCAATGTCGTGGGGGATGTGCCGGTTGGGCGGCGCAAGCCTCCGACGCTGTATGACCCCGAGCATCCGCCTCAGCCCGGGGATGCCAGGCCGCGGAACTAGGATATGCTACGGACGGCAAAGCAGATCCCTACCGGATGAAAACAAAGGAGTGACTCTTGTTTTCATCCGGTAGGGACCTGCTTTCGTTAATACCGCTGCGAGCTTAGGCGGCCTTCTTAGCCAGAACAGCGCTCTTGACCCGCGCATTCAGACGGCTTTTGTAACGGCTCGCGGTGTTCTTGTGCAGCACGCCCTTCTGGACGCTCTTGTCGAGGATGGAAGCGGTATGCGAGTAGACCTTCATCAGGTCCTCCGTCGTGCCCTTCAAAATAGCCTCGCGCAGCGTGCGCAGGGTGCCGCGGAGCTTGCTTTTGTTGGCGCGATTGGTCGCGGTCTTGGTGATGGTCTGACGAGCGCGCTTCAAGGAAGATACATGATTTGCCATAAAACTCTTTTCTATAATGACCGGCGGCGGTTGGCGCGCTCGGGGAATTGGGAGCAGGCATCAGGCTGGCAGCAGACACGGCCCGCCACACTCCCTGCAATCTCCGAGTTTACGGATTGTCCTCGCTCTGGTCAACCATGAAGGTCTCGTAGATACGCTCTGCAACAATTGCGTACCGTGAAATCCTCACTTGACTCCGATTCTGCAAAGTTCTAATCTCCATCCATCATCGGCACCCGAGCGGTACTTCCTACCACATCCGGCGCAGCCAGAGCACACCGCAACGGTGCTGCTGCAACATCGCCTCGCAACCTCCACGCTCCAAGTGAATCCAATCTCCGGTTGGCTTCCCCAGCTTGCAACCTTTTCCACCCTGACGGAGGTCAGACACCCGCTTGATCAAAAAAGCAATTGAAATCACCCCTGGGATCGAACCCCTCTACGGCACGCGGGACGAGAACCTTCGCCTGCTTGAGGACGCACTCCACGTACAAATCGACCTCCGCTCGGACGCGATCCACGTCTCTGGCGAGGAAGGCCCGGTCAGTCGCGTCGTCGGCATCTTTGCCGACTTTGATTCGCTGCGCCGCGCCGGCGTGAACCTGCACAATGGCGAGCTTCACAGCCTGCTGAAGCTGCTGGTCGCCGACCCGCACATCGGGCTCAAGGCGCTGGTGGATTCCGGCAAGCAGCGCTCGGCCGGGGTCAAGCGGATGGTGCAGCCGCGCTCGCCCAACCAGAAGAAGTATGTCGAATCGATCGAGCAGAACGACATGACCTTCGGCCTGGGCCCCGCCGGAACCGGCAAGACGTACCTGGCGGTCGCGATGGCGGTCTCGGCGCTGATGGCGAAGAAGGTCTCGCGCATCATCCTGGTTCGCCCGGCGGTCGAGGCCGGCGAGCGCCTCGGCTTCCTTCCGGGCTCGCTGCAGGAGAAGGTCGACCCGTATCTGCGGCCGCTTTACGATGCGCTCTACGACCTGCTCGACCAGGAAAAGGTCGACAAGCTGCTCGAGCGCAACGTGATCGAGGTGGCGCCGCTCGCGTTCATGCGCGGGCGCACGCTGGCCGACGCGTTCATCATTATGGACGAGGCGCAGAATACGACGCAGGAACAGATGAAGATGTTCGTGACGCGGCTTGGCAACAACTCAAAGGCGGTCATTACGGGCGACCTGACCCAGACCGACCTGCCGAACCCGAAGAAGTCCGGCCTGCTCGAAGCGCTGAAGGTGCTGGATGGCGTGGAGGGGATACGCTTCTGCCATTTTGAGGATGTGGACGTGGTGCGGCATCAGCTGGTGCAGCGGATCGTGCGCGCGTACGACACCTACGGGCGCACAGCGCAGCTGCCGCCGCTCGGCGACGCGACGTTGACCGATGGGCCGGCCCCTGGCTTGTCCGTTTCGCAACAAACAGCCAAGCCCCAATAGCGATCAAACAGGAGCTAGATGGCTTTGTTGTCAGAGAATCAGCTGCTTGGAAACGTTTCAGGGTGGGGCTCCGCTGCTTTGGTGGCGGAGTTCTTACATTTCATGGTGTGTGGAAGCGCAGGGGCGTTCTTGGATTTTCAGCTAATCAGCGCCCGTAACCCATTGCGGCCGGTTTCTTCTTCTTCGGATGGGCTCTTGGATTCATCAACGGCGGGCTCTCGATTACAGGTCTCGTCCGCGATCAGAAGAAAGGGCTCAGCGTTGTGGGGGTAATTCTGTTTCCGTTCTCAGTTATCATGACCGTTTAGCCCGCGCTGAGATGTGCGACCATATAGAAATAGATCGCCGACCGATGATCAACATCGACCCTCCAAGTAGTTCCTTCGACCTGAGCGGCCTGGCCAAGTCCGGGCTGACGCGCTTCCTCAACCGTGCGCGCGCCGCCGTGGGGCTGGTCGGCGAGGTGGATGTGCTGCTCACCTCGGACGCCGAAGTGAAGCGGCTGAACAAGGCCTTTCGCGGCAAGAACAAGGCTACCGATGTCCTCAGCTTCCCTGCTCCGGAGGAAGCCGGGGACATGGCCGGGGACGTGGCCATCTCGCTCGAGACGGCCGGGCGCCAGGCGGCGGAGCAGGGCCACTCGCTCAGGGACGAGGTGCGGGTGCTGCTGCTGCACGGGCTTTTGCACCTGGATGGCGGGGACCACGAGACGGACGCGGGCGAGATGGCCGGGCGGGAGGCTCGGCTGCGCGAGGAGCTCCGGTTGCCGCAGGGATTGATCGCGCGTGCCGGCACAGGGGAAAGCTTGAACGCAGAGGTCGCCAAGGTTTTCGCGAAGGGCGCAGAGGAGAGATCGAGCGGCAGGATTCGGAAGGGCTCGCGATGAGCCTGCTTGCTGTCTTGCTGATCGCCATGCTGCTGGTGGTGCTCGCGCTGTCGGCGTATGTCGACCGCGTCTACTCGGAATCCGGCAAGTTCCTCGCGCGGGAGTACCAGGACAACATCGACAGCTGGGAGGAGCAGGTGGAGCCCCGGCTGAAGCTCGGCCGCGAGCAGGTCGAGCTCTCCGCCTCCGTGCTGCGGCAGCTTTCGCTGGCGGCCGTCGCGTTGATCTTCGGCCTCCGTGTTCACGGCACGGGCCGGGAGTACTGGGCGCAGGTTGGCCTGGCTGCCTTCTGGCTGATCGCGCTAGTCCTCTTCTTCGGCAGGCTGGTGCCGCAACTGCTGTTTGCGCGCACCCGCGGCCGCTGGGTGGTGCGCATCCGCTACGTGCTGCAGGCGCTGCTATACCTCGCGCTGCCGATTACGCTGATGCTGAGCCTGTTGCTGTCGATCGCCGCATTGGCCGAGCCCGAGGACACCGAGGAGGACGAGCACCCGTCCGAGGCCATGGACGCGCTGCTCGAAGCGGGCGAAGAAGAGGGCATATTGGAGGAGAGCGACCGCGAACTGGTCCGGTCCGTCGTCGAGTTTGGCGACAAGGTCGTGCGCGAGGTGATGACGCCGCGGCCGGAGATCTTCGCCGTGCCCTCGTCCCTGACCCTGCAGCAGTTTACGGCCGAGATCCAGGAGCGCGTCTTCTCCCGCGTGCCGGTCTACCGCGAGTCGCTCGACAACATCACCGGCATCGCCTTCGCGCACGACCTGCTGCAGGTGACGGACGAAGACGCCGTCACGCGCACCATCGCGGGCATGCAGCGCCCGGCCGTCTTCGTGCCCGAGACCAAGATGGTCGCCGAGCTGCTCCGCGAGATGCAGAGCGAAAAGCAGCACATGCGCATCGTCATCGACGAGTATGGCGGCGTGGCCGGTATCGTGACCATCGAGGATCTGCTCGAGGCCATCGTGGGCAACATCGCCGACGAGCACGACGAAACCCGCGAGGACGACGCGCCAGTCCGCGAGGAAAACGGCGCGTATGTTGTCAGCGGCACCTTCGAGCTTTCGCGCCTGCGGGAGTTGTTCGAAGACCAGTTTCCCGCCCGCCTCGCAGAAGCCGAGCTTGAAGAGGAAGAGACCGAATCCGACCGCGACTCCAGGGACGAAGCGACCGCCCTGCGCCTGCCGGAACACTACGAATCGACCACGGTTGGCGGCCTGGTCAGCGAGATCGCCGGGCACATCCCGCTGCCGGGTGAGGTGGTGGAGGAGGAAGGTCTGCGAATGGAAGTGCTTGCCTCGACCGACCGAAGAATCGACAGGATCCGGGTCAGTCTGGCGGAGTAAAATCCGTAAGGCGGTGAGGCTGATGGAGATGAATTGGCTAGAATGTGAGGTGGTTGAGTCGGTCGAAGGAAGGTGCGGCGGGCAACCCACGATCGTGGGCACGCGTGTCTTCCCGCAGCCGTTGCTCAGCAGTTTTGACAGTGGCGAGAGCGTAGAAGAGATCCAGGAAAACTATCCGACGACTTCCTGTGAACAGGTGAGAGGCCTGATCGACTTCGCGCGGAAGGCCCGCATGAAAACCGCTGCGTGAAAGTACTTCTCGACGAGAACCTGCCACATCGCCTGAGACATTGGCTCGCAAACCATGATGTCTTTACCGTGCAGTTACGAACAAGGTCGCGCAGAACTCACCGCCTCCTGACGATATCCAGCACCGGAACGGCAGCAAGGATCACCAGCAGAGTGGCGAGTGGCAACGTAAACAGGAAGCCGACCTGCTTGTAGCCGATGGCCCCGGTCAGTCCACCCAGAAAGAACATCGCCACTAAAGAGGAGAGCAGAGAGAGCTTCACCACCTGGATGCTGTTGGTGACTTTCTCGTGAATGACCAGCGAGTAAAACATGCGTCCCAGCTTGATGCCGAGGTCGGTCACCATCCCGGTCACGTGGGTCGTTCGGACAACGGCTCCGGAAATCTTCGTGACGATCGCATTTTGCAGCCCCATCGTCAGGCACAAGAGCAGCACGGTCGGGAGAGCACGATGGCCTTCGAACACGTGCCCGGTCAAGCCGAAAACAACGAGCAAGGCCGCTTCTACCAGCAGAGGAAGCGCAAGTTCGCTTCCTGGATGATGTCGTCGCGCCCACCGCTCCAGCAACGCCGTGCATGCTGAGCCGAGCAGAAAGGCAGAGAGCGCAGCCAGGCCGGCAAATACCAGGGGCAGGCTGCCCAGGGCGAGATTATCCGCCATCGCGGACACGATGCCGGACATATGGGAGGTGTATTGGTGAACCGCCAGAAAGCCTCCTGCGTTGACCGCGCCCGCAACAAAGGCCAGGAAGCGAACGAGCTGCGTGTTCGTCTTCTCGGTCCGTTGGCTGCCGGTCAGCTTGCGCAGGTACGTTATAGGCATCGCATCTATCACTCTAGTCCTGGGGGTCCCCGACTTGCTGCAAAGACTTTAGCGGAGCGCCTCGAGCGCATAGCGGCGCATAATGGAAGCATGGCGTTTCGTTCTGGATTTGTTTCGATTGTGGGCCGGCCGAATGCCGGCAAGTCTACGCTGCTAAACGCGCTGCTCGGCCAGAAGCTGGCCATCGTGACGCACAAGCCGCAAACGACGCGGACCCGCGTGCTGGGCGTACTGGAAGTTCCGCTCAGAAAAAAGGCCCGTGCCGAGGGCAAGGACGTTCCCGGCCATCCCGCCGCGCAGGTCGTCCTGGTGGATACGCCCGGCATCCATCGGCCGGATACGCAGCTCGACAAGCGCATGATGCAGGAGGTCCACGACGCGCTCGAACAGCGTACCGCCGTGCTGTTCATCGTGGACGTGACCCACAAGCTGCCGGTGGCCGCGACCGAAAAGATTACCGGCCGCATGGCCATGTCGGCGGCCGAGGATGACTTCTCGCTACAACTGATCCAGAAGCTCGGCCGGAACGGAGAAACAGTGCCCGTGCTGTTGCTGCTCAACAAGATCGACCAGATCTCGCCGGCGGAGATCATGCCGCTGATCGCGCACTGGAACGGGCTGTACACGTTCGCCGAGATCATTCCGATCTCCGCGCGTAAAAAGATCAACCTGGAGCTGCTGCTCGACAAGCTGGTCGACCACCTGCCCGAGGGCCAGCGTTACTTCGACAAGAACCAGCTCACCGACCAGCCCGAGCGCTTTCTCGTCGCCGAGCTCATCCGCGAGAAGATCCTGCTGCTGACCGGTGAGGAGGTGCCGTACTCGACCGCCGTCGTGATCGAGAAATACGAGGAGCCCGCCAGCCCGAAGAAGCTCAAGGACGGGCGGCTGCCGGTCACGAAAATAGCCGCGGCCATCTTCTGCGAGCGCGAGGGCCAGAAGGCGATTCTGATCGGCAAGCAGGGCACCATGTTGAAGGAGATCGGCTCGCAGGCGCGCAAGGAGATCGAGTCGCTGCTGGGCACGCGCGTCTTTCTGGAGCTCTTCGTCAAGGTGCAGGATGACTGGCGCTCCAAGCCCGGCTTCATTGAGGATCTTGACTGGCGCAAGCAGCTCGCGCTCATGGCGGAGAAGCAGGCACTGGAAGAGTAGTCCCGGCCGAAGCGCGACTTGCGTTTCAACCTGCACCCGCCTACGCTTATCCTATGTCTGTTGCAGCCGTGGAAGTCTCTCCCCCCTTTGCCTCCCTATCGCTTGAAGAAAAGCTGGACCGTTTCGCACGCCTGGCCGTCCACGTCGGGCTGAACCTGCAGCCCGGGCAGGAGCTGCTGATCACCGCCACGCTGGACATGGTGCCGCTCGTCCGCCTGATCACCGAGCACGCCTACAAGGCCGGCGCGCTGCTCGTCGTCACCACCTACAGCGACGACGAAACCGTCCTGGCGCGCTTCGACTACGCGCCCGACGCCAGCTTCGACCACGCCGCGCAGTGGCAGGCGGATGCGATCGCGGCGGCGTTCCGCGGTGGCGCGGCCCGGCTCGGCCTGGCCGGCGCCAATCCCGCGCTGCTCGCCGGGCAGGACCCCGCGAAAGTCTCGCGTGCCAACATCGCGGCCTCCAAAGCCAGCAAGCCGGCGATGGAGCTCATCACCCGCCACGCCATCAACTGGTCCATCCTGGCCGCGGCCACGCCTGCCTGGGCAAAGCTGGTCTTCCCTGCGCTGCCGCCGGCGGAGGCTCTCGAAAAGCTCTGGGACGCCATCTTCTTCGCCTCCCGCGCGACCTCGGACGACCCCGTCGCGGCCTGGAAGGCGCACAGCGCGCACCTGCACGAGCGCGTCGCCTACCTGAACGGCAAGCGCTTCCACTCGCTGCGCTTCCACTCCGAAGACGGCCAGACCGACCTCACTGTCGGTCTGGCCGACGATCATCTCTGGGCCGGCGGCGGCGGAAAAGCCGGCAACGGCGTCTTCTGCAACGCCAACATCCCCACCGAAGAGTGCTTTACGACCCCCCACAAGGACCGCGTCCATGGCTTCGTGCAGGCATCGAAGCCGCTCTCGCACCAGGGCTCGCTGATCGAAAACATTCGCTGCCGCTTTGCCGGCGGCAAGATCGTCGAGGCCACCGCAAGCCAGGGCGAGGACGTTTTGAACCGCCTTATCTCGACCGACGAAGGCGCACGCCGCCTGGGCGAGGTCGCGCTCGTGCCGCACTCCTCACCGATCGCGCAATCGGGCATCACGTTCTGGAACACGCTCTTCGACGAGAACGCCGCGAGCCACATCGCCCTCGGCCAGGCCTACGCCACCTGCCTGCTCGAAGGCGAGCACATGGACGAGTCGACGCTTGCGGCGCACGGCGCCAACTCCTCGCTGATCCATGTGGACTGGATGATCGGCTCCGCCCAGATGAACGTCGACGGTCTGGCGGCGGATGGCACCAGCGAGCCGCTGATGCGTCTCGGCGAATGGGTCTAGCGGCCAGGCGGCGCGGCCGTTTGCGCAGCGCCGCGGCCTACCTACGCGACTTCATCCTGCGTCTGCTGGCATCGGCCGCCGCCTCCGCCGCGCTCGTGGGCCTGGCCGTCTTCGGCACGACCCTAACGACGCAGTCGCGCCTGGTCAACCTGCTCTTCGAGCCGCTCAGCCTCTTCTTCCTCCCCGGAGTTGCCGTGGCCATGGCCTGGGCCGCGGCCGCCGGAGAGCTGCAAAAGCACGTAAAGAAGCTCGGCGACAATCACGATCCCACCACGTACTCCGTCGCCCTCTGCGCCCTGGCCTTTTACTTCGTCGCGTTCTTCTGGCTGCTCCGCCGCCGGCAACGCCGCGCCGCCATAGCGACCGCGGCCACTTCAGCGTAAACTCTATCTGCGATGGAACTTTCTGGTTGTGGCACCGCCCTTGTAACTCCCTTCAGCGCTGACGGCGCACTGGACGAACCCGCCCTCCAGGCGCACATCGAACACCAGATCGCCTCCGGCATCGAGCTCCTGGTCCCCTGCGGCACTACCGGCGAGGCCTCCACCCTGACCGACGCCGAGTGGCTGCGCGTCATCGAGCTCACCTGCGCCGTGTCGGCCTCGCGCGTGGCAGTCTTCGCCGGCTGCACGCACAATGCCACCCAGACCGCGGTCGAGCGCGCGCAACGCGTCTCGAAGGTGCCCGGGCTGACCGGCATCCTGACCGCCAACCCCTACTACAATCGCCCGGGGCAGGAGGGCCAGTACCAGCACTTCGCCGCCATCGCCCGCGCGACCGACCTGCCCGTCATGCTCTACAACATCCCCGGCCGCACCGGCGCCAACCTTGAGCCCGCAACCGTGCTCCGGCTCGCGCAGATCGAAAACATCGTCGCCATCAAGGAATCGAGCGGCAACATGGTCCAGATCGCGGAGCTGCTCAACCAGGCGCCGCCCGCCTTCCGCGTCTTCGCCGGCGACGACGCCCTCGCACTGCCCATCCTGGCGCTCGGCGGCGCGGGCCTCATCTCGGTCGCGTCCAACGTCATCCCGGCGCAGATGGCCGAGATGGTACAGGCCGCGCTCAAGGATGACTGGAGCACGGCGCGCCGCATCAATCGCGAGTTCTTCAAGCTTATGCAAGCGCATTTCTGGGAGCCAAGCCCCGCGCCGGTAAAGGCCGTGCTCGCCCTCCTGAAGCAGGGGCAGGAAACTATGCGCCTGCCGATCGTGCCGGTGTCCGACGCAATCCGAACCAAGCTCAAATTCTTGTGTGAGCAGCTTGGTCTGACCGGGTAACAATCCTTTACGAGAACGCCCGCTAACACACCGAATACAATAAGCAGAATGTCTTCCGCTAATCAGTCTTCCCTCCAGACCACCATCGACCACTTCTTCGCCCAGGGCCCCGCCGCCATCGGCAACGCCGACGCCCTCGCCGCCTTCCACCAGTTGCGCGACGCGCTCGAGGCCGGCGAACTCCGCTCCGCCTCCCCCGATCCCACAATCCCGCTCGGCTGGCGCGTCAACGCGTGGGTCAAGCGCGGCATCCTGCTCGGCTTCCGGCTCGGCTCGCTCACCGCCATGAACGGCAACCATCCCGGCGGCGGCTCCATCCTCAGCTTCGTCGACAAGGACACCTACCCCGCGCGCCGCTTCACCCCCGAGCAGGGCGTCCGCATCGTCCCCGGCGGGTCGAGCGTCCGCGCCGGCGCCTACCTGGCAACGTCCGTCGTCGTCATGCCGCCCGCCTATGTCAACGTCGGCGCCTTCATCGACGAGGGCACCATGGTCGATTCGCACGCGCTCGTCGGCTCCTGCGCCCAGATCGGCAAGCGCGTCCACCTCTCCGCCGCCGCGCAGATCGGCGGCGTTCTCGAGCCCGTCAACGCCTCCCCCGTCATCATCGAGGACGACTGCCTCATCGGCGGCAACACCGGTGTCTACGAGGGCACCGTCGTCCGCGCCCGCGCCGTCCTCGCCGCCGGCACCATCCTCACCCGCGGCACGCCCGTCTACGATCTCGTCACCGGAGAAATCCACCGCGCCACCGCCGACGCGCCCCTCATCATCCCCGCCGGTGCGGTCGTAGTCCCCGGGTCCAGATCCATCACGCAGGGAAAGGGCAAAGACTGGGGCCTCTCGGTCGCCACCCCCCTCGTCGTCAAATACCGCGACGAAAAAACCGAACTCTCCCTGGCCCTCGAAGACCTCCTCCGCTAAACAGGGGTGCCCCATGTTGTCCGCAGCTTCATCGCGGCAACGTGGGCGTAATCCTTCCGGCAGAGCATCATTCCAGCATTTCCACATCCCTGCTAAACTTGACCGTGATGGCTCAAAATAATACGCCCACCTCCCAGCAAGATAAGTTACGCATGATCCCCCTCGGGGGCCTTGGCGAGTTCGGTATGAACTGCATGGCTCTCCGTTGGCAGGACGACATCATCGTCGTCGACGCCGGCCTCATGTTTCCCGAAGAAGAACTGCTCGGCGTCGACATCGTCGTGCCGGACATCTCCTACCTCACCGAAAACCGCTCCAAGGTCAAGGCCATCCTGCTAACCCACGGCCACGAAGACCACATCGGCGGCCTGCCCTGGATCCTCTCCGAGCTCAACGTCCCCGTCTACGGCACGGAATTCACGCTGGCGCTGGTCGAGGGCAAGTTGGACGAGCACCGCCTGCTCGACGACGCCGACCTGATCGAGATGCTGCCCGGCAAACGCTTCACGCTCGGGCCTTTCTCCATCATGCCCCTGCGCGTCACGCACTCGCTGGTCGATTGCGTCGCGCTCGCCATCCACACCCCCGTCGGCGTCGTGCTCCACACCGGCGACTTCAAGATCGACCTCTCGCCACCGGACGGCAAGGCGTTCGACCTGCAGGCGTTCGCCGAGCTCGGCAAATCCGGCCAGGTCATCGCGCTCCTGCAGGACTCGACCAACGTCGATCGCCGTGGCTGGACGCCAAGCGAGAAAGCCGTCCGCCCGCGCTTGGACGAGATCTTCGCCCAGACGAAGAAGAAGCTCTTCTTTAGCTGTTTCTCATCCTCCATTACCCGCATCGGCCTCGCCTTTGAACTCGCCCAGAAGCACGGCCGCAAGGTCGCCGTCATCGGCCGCTCCATGGACAACGCCACTGAAATCGCCCAGGATCTCGGCTATCTCAAGATCCCGCAGGGCCTGCTCATCCACCCTGGCCAGATCCGCGACTTCGCCGCTGACAAGCTGCTGCTCATGATCTCCGGCACCCAGGGCGAGCCCATGAGCGCGCTCTCCCGCGCCGCCGTCAACAACCACAAATTCGCCAAGATCGACGCCGGCGATACCGTCCTGATGAGCTCGCGCGTCATCCCTGGCAACGAGAAATCCATCTACCGCGTCATCGACCACCTCGAGCGCCGCGACGCCAACGTCATCCACGACGACGGCACCAACGGCCTCATCCACGTCTCCGGCCACGGCTCGCAGGAAGAGCTGAAGATGATGATCCAGCTCGTACAGCCCAAGTTCTTCATCCCCGTCCACGGCGATTACCGCCACCTCAAGCGCCACGTCGAGCTCGCCATGAGCACCGGCGTCCCGCAAAAGGCCATCCTGCTCGAAGACGGCGAAGTCCTCGAGTTCACCAAGGACACCGCCACCAAGAATGGCAAGGTCACTGTCGGCCGCATCTGCATCGACTCCGGCGGCTCGCTCGACCAGGTCGAAGACCTCGTCATCCGCGACCGTCAGCACCTGTCTGAAGACGGCGTTATCCTCGCCATGATCGTCATCAACAAGCGCTCCGGCCAGCTCGAAGGCGTGCCCGAGATCGTCACCCGCGGCTTCGCCATGGACGATGCCCAGACTCTCGGCGAGTCGCGCGCCATTGTCAAGCGCACCATCGAGGGCTCCAGCATCGAAGAACGCGGCGATTACGGCGTCATCAAGGAAAAGATCCGCAACGACCTCAAGCGCTTCATCCAGAAAAGCACCAGCCGCCGCCCCCTCATCATGCCCGTAATCATGGAAATCTAAACCAAACCCAACCCAACCGGGTGCCCCATTCATCGCGAGCTTCACGGCGATGAGCGGGGCTTCTCCGTTGGTCCACGCAACCAGGGTGCCCCATGACAGCCTCACCGCGGTCATCGTGGGCGTAATCCCCACCCCCACCATGTACCATCAACCCAGTCATGCCGCGCCCCCTCAAAGTCCGCAAACCCCGCCGTCGCCGCAGCATCCGCGAGTTCACCACTACCCTCCGCGCCTCGCGCACGCTCCCCCGCGACCTCGCCGTCCAGACCCGCGACCTCCTCTACGCCCGCCCCGTCTTCTACTCGCTCCTCTTCGCCGGCATCCTCGTCCTCGTGCTCTCCGCGTGGCCCTTCACCCGTTCGCACCTGCAGGCGGTCGCGGTCCTGCGCCAGGTCTCCGGCCAACCCGTCCCCGCGCTCATCGGCGATATCGTCGCCGAGGCTGTCTCGACCCAGGACCTCACGCTCGACACCGAATCAGGCCCCGTCCGCGCGCGCCTGTACCTGCCCAGCTACAAGCCCAACGCGCCCGCGCTCATCGTCCTCCACGGCGTCCACCACCTCGGCATCGACGAGCCGCGCTTGGTCTCCTTCGCCCGCGCCATGGCCTCCTGCGGCATCCGCGTCCTCACCCCGGAGCTGCCCGACATCAAGGACTACCACGTCGATTCCACCTCCATCCGCACCATCGGCGAGTCCACCCAGTGGTTCGCCCGGCAGACCGGCGGCTCCGTCGGCGTCATGGGCCTCAGCTTCTCCGGCGGCCTCGCGCTGGTCGCCGCCGCCGATCCGCTCTATCACAAGAACTTCAAATTCGTCTTCGCCGTCGGCAGCCAGGATTCCATGGGCCGCGTCGCGCAATACTACCGCACCGGCGAGGACGCCCGCCCCAACGGCACCACCGAGCTCCTCCCCGCGCACGAGTACGGCCCCCTCGTCCTCGAGTACGAGTACGTCGAGGACTTCGTTCCGAAACCCGACATCGCCGCCATCCGCGCCGTTCTCCGCGCGCACCTTTACGAGGACAAGCCTGCCGAAATCGCCGCCGAGGCCCGCCTTACCCTCTCCCAGAAAATCGCCGCCATGCAGCTCATGGACACCACCGCCCCCAAGACCCGCGCCCTCATCGCCGACGCCATCACCAAGCACGCCGACGAGCTCAACGGCCTCTCCCCGCGCTCGCACCTCGCCACCCTCACCACCCCCGTCTACCTCCTGCACGGCCAGGCCGACAACATCATCCCCTCCGCGGAAACCCTCTGGATGGCCTCCGAGCTTCCCTCCGTCACCCTTCAGGCCGCGCTCGTCAGTCCCGTCATCAGCCATCTCGACTTTGAAGGCGCCAAACCCGGCCTGATCGACGAGTGGCAGCTCCTCCACTTCTTCGCTCTCGTCATGCACGCCGCCCAAGCCCCGAACGGCCGTACCCCGCTGCTCTAGCGCCCGTGCCGGCACCACCTTTGGCTGTCGCTACGGCATCCAGAGAGATCGCACTTCAGCCACCGATCTCACTAAGGCCAAGCGCTCGGGACAACTCGCCGCCAGGGAACAGACTCTACCTTAAAGTCGCGCGAACTGGCTTCAACCGGAGGCACCACGCAATGAAATTCACTCACAAGGCAGCAACGCTGGCTCTGGCCGCAACCCTTACTTGCGGTGTAAGCGCCTTTGCGGCCAACACCGCGGAGCAGGACAATAAGTTCGTCGCCGACTCAGGCGAAGGCAGTCTTGCCGAAATCGAATTGGCCAAGCTTGCCCTGGCCAATAGCACGAACAAGGATGTCCGCATGTTCGCCCAGAAGATGATCCACGATCACGCGGTGTTGATCGCGAACATGAAGCCCTTTGCTATGAAGATGGGCGTGCCCGCCCCCACCAAGGACAGCCTCCCCACAGACGCCAAGGATGAGTACCAGCGCCTTTCCGGCAAGAAGGGCGAGGAGTTTGACAAGGATTACATCAACACCGCGATCCTTGATCATCAAAAGGACCTTGCCGATTTTAAGAAAGAATACGACAACACCGACAACGCCGCCCTGAAAGCAACCGTAGGCAAAGGGGAGAACGTGGTCCAAATGCACTATGACATGATGGAAGGCATTGCCAAGAAGTACAACCTACCTACCCACAGCTAGAGCAGTGTTACGTTTTTGCTTGTAACGTTAGCAGGGCACAACGCGGATCTTTGCGGGATGAAAATAGGAAGGCCTCTTGTTTATCCCGCAGCTCTCTATTCACATACGGGGAAGGTACCATCCGCTTCTTCTCAAAGAGCGCCTGCAGCACCGAATCGTGCATTGAGAAGTAGTCGATCCAAATCGACGTATTGGGTAGCTGCATTGCTCCGGACGGCAACGTAAACTGGATGCAAGGTCTGGCAACCGTGGTCGTCATCCCAGCTTTTAGTACAGGCTACTAGCCTCCCCGTCGCCAGTAGCCTAGAGTAGAAGGGTCATGTCCACCCTCGTCACGCTCCCTGAAATCCGCGCCGCCGCGCACCGCATCGCCGGCGTTGCCGTAGTCACCCCCCTCATCCCGCTCCCCGGCACCAACCTCTACATCAAGGCTGAATCCGCGCAGCCCATCGGCTCCTTCAAGCTCCGCGGCGCGTACAACATGATCGCGCAGCTCACCCCCGGGCAGCTCGGCCAAGGCGTCATCACCTACTCCTCCGGCAACCACGCCCAGGGCGTCGCCTACGCGGCCCGCGCACTCGGCGCAAAGGCAGTGATCGTCATGCCGGATAACGCCCCGCAGGTCAAAATCGACGCCACCCGCGCACTCGACGCGGAGATCGTCTTTGTAGGCCCCGCCAGCTCCGCCCGCAGGCTCAAGGCCGAGGAACTCGCCGCCGCCCACGGCTACACCATCATCCCGCCCTACGATCACCCCCACATCATCGCCGGTCAGGCCACCTGCGGGCTCGAGATCACCCAGCAGCTCCCGGAAGTCGACCTCATCCTCTCCCCCGTCTCCGGCGGCGGCCTGCTCTCCGGCACCGCCACCGCCGCCAAGCTGGCGACCCAAGGCCGCGTCCAGGTCTGGGGCTGCGAACCCGCCCTCGCCGCCGACGCCAAGGAGTCCTTCGACACACGCACCCTCGTCGAGTGGCCCGCCGCAGCAACCTCCCGCACCCTCGGCGACGGTCTCCGCACCCAGTCCCTCGGCATGCTCAACTTCACTCACATCCTGGAGTACGTCGACGGTATCGTCACCGTCACCGAGGACGAGATGCTCGCCGCCATGCGCGTCCTGCTCGACCGCACCGACCTCATCCCGGAACCCAGCGGAGCCGTCACCCTCGCGGCCGCCCTCTTTCACGCGCACGAGCTCCCACCCGCCCAGCACCCGGTCGTCATCCTCTCCGGCGGCAACGTCGACCCCACCCTCCTCGCCCGGCTCCAAACCGAACTGGCCACAACCGGCGTCCAATAAGCATGCGCCTCGTCCTGATCCCGCTGCTCGTCCTTCTGGTCCTGCCCGCCGCTGCGCAAAAAAAGGGCAAAGGCGTCCTCTCCGGCTACGATCGCAGCGCCCGTGCCACTGTCCTGCACCCCGCCATCGTCTACGTAGGCCCCGACGACACATCCCAAAAGGTAGCCGAAGTCACCCCCGGCCATGAGCTCGTCATCATCGCCCACAACGGCCCCTGGGTCAAAGTCTTCGCCAACACCGACGAGCCCGACCAGGTCGAGGAAGCCCTCGAGTTCGGCCCCGACGCGGAGATCACCCCCGCCTCCGGCTGGGTCAAGGACAAAGGCCTCGTCACCCCGGCCACCCCTGCAGGCGACCTCATCCTCTACGGTGCCGCCGCCAACCTCGAAGACCTCGCCGAGCGCCCCCACGCCCCCAAGGACGCCGCCACCGGCGCTCACCTCCTCTACCGCCGCGTCTACGAGTACTTCCCCACCTCCAACCTCGCCGGCGAGTCCGCCTTCCGCTCCGCCGACATCCGCTGGCAGCTTGAGAAGCTCGACAACTCCACCCTCCCCAGCGCCAAGGAGCAGGAAGCCTACCTCCGCCCGCAGCTCTACGAGGGCGAGATGAAGCGCATCCTGAAGGCCTACCCCCAGTCCGACCAGGCCGCCAACGCCGCCTACGACCTGCTCGACAACAAGCTCTGCGGCGACTGGCAGGGCCTCCCCCACTGCCCCGAGATGGAAGCCAACCTCTATCTCAGCTACGTCGGTCACTGGCCCGCCTCTCCCAAAGCCGCCGAGGCCCTCTACAACGCCACCTACCGCTGGGGCGTCCTCGTCACCATGTACGACGTCCAAGACGACCACAAACGCGCCGCCGCCGCCGCCGACCGCGTCCAGAAGCTAGCCGCCGACATGCAAAAGGACTACGCCAACTCCGACTACACCAAGCGAGCCGAATCCATCGCCTTCCGCGTAAAACAGGGCCTAAGCATCTACGGCAACGACCGCGAATAACCAGGGGTGCCCCATGTTGTCCGCACCACCATCGCGGCAACGTGGGAGTAAATCCCACCCCCGCCCCAAATCTGTCACCATCCCAAGCCCCACCCTGCACTAAAATCACCTCATGCCCATCCTGAAAGTCATCCTCCTCGCCATCGTGCAGGGCCTCGCCGAGCTGCTCCCCGTCTCGAGCTCCGCCCACGTCGTCGTGGCCGAAAAGCTCATGGGCCTCGACCCCTCCTCGCCCGAGATGACGCTCGTTCTCGTCATGCTCCACACCGGCACCATGTTCGCCGTCATCGTTTACTTCTGGCGGCGGTGGGCGATGACCTACTTCCGCTCCGCCGCCGCGTTCCAGAACGCCGCCATCCGCGTCATCCTGGCCACCGTCCTCACCGGCATCGTCGGCTACCCTATCATCAAGATCATCGAAAAGACTGCCTTCAAGGGCATGCCCAAAGCCGAGATCGAGCAGCTCTTCGGCCGTCTCGACCTGGTCGCCATCGCCCTCTTCTGCGCTGGCTGCCTCATCCTCGGCTCGGGCCTGGCGCGCCGTAAAAACCTCGCCGCCGCCACGGGCGACCGTAGACGCGAAAACGAAGGCGCCGACCTCAACCTCCAGCAGGCCGGCCTCATCGGCGCGGTGCAGGGCCTCTGCCTTCCCTTTCGCGGCTTCTCCCGCTCCGGCGCCACCATCTCCGTCGGCATGCTCTCCGGCGTCGCGCGCGAGACCGCCGAAACCTTCAGCTTCGCCCTCGCCGTCGTCCTCACCCCCGCCGTCATCGGCCGCGAAGGCCTCCGTCTCCTCAAGGCCTCGCACGAAAGCGGCGCCGACCTCCACGGCTCCCTTGTCGCCAGCCTCCTCGGCATGGTCTTCTCCTTCATCGCCGGCCTCGCCGCCCTGAAATGGCTCTCCAGCTGGCTCGAATCCGGCAAGTGGTGGCTCTTCGGCGTCTACTGCATCCTCGCCAGCGCGGTCGTGTAC